>CAJARA010000120.1 GCA_903944295.1 uncultured Chloroflexota bacterium | reverse complement strand
GGGATCATCGGAATGTTCGTCTTCAGTGCATTGTTCGCCTCGGCGTAGAGCGCTGCGCGCTGCGCAGGATCTGCCGTTGCGCTGGCCTTCAGCAGTGGCTCATAGACCGCTGCGATTGGGGCGCCGAACTGTGGCGACGAGTTCTTTCCGAAGTGATAGTCCAGGAAGTTCGTTGGGTCTGGATAGTCCGCACCCCAACCGAGGAGATGCAGGCCCTGCAGGGTCCCAGCGCTTGCAGCGTCGAGATATGCCGTTGACTCCACCACAGCAATGGTGACGTCAATGCCGATCTCCTTGAGCTGCGCCTGAATGTCCGTGGCGACCGTGGCTGGGACCGGAAGGTACCCGCGCACAACGTCACGATACGAAAGCGTCGTCTTGAAGCCGCTTGGGTAGCCGGCATCCTTCAGCAGCTGCTTCGCTGCGGCGATGTCCTGCTCGTACCAGGCGTCGCCTTCGCAGGCGAACTCAATGGTGCACGGCGTGAAGTGGCTCGCCACCTCTGAGCCGCCCGGATAGAAGTTGTCGATGATGCGCTGGCGATCAAGCGCCAGGGCAACCGCCTTACGAACCTCAAGCTTCTCGAATGGATCGCCGGCGATGCCGGAGTTCATTCCGAGGTACATGGTGTTCAGTGCAGCGCGCGGGATGACCTGCAGCGTTGTGTCTGCAGTTGCACCAGCGATGTCCGTTGGCGCAAGGTTGTCAATGCCGTCAGCTGTGCCGGCTCGAAGGGCGAGCAGTCGTGCCGCGCCCTCTGACTGCCACTGGAAGACTGCGGTGCCTGAAGTGGCGAGCTGTCCCCAATAGTCAGCATTGCGCTCGAGGACGATCTGGGAGCCCTTCTCCCACGCCTTGAGCTTGTATGGCCCGGTGCCGTTTGGCACCGTGACGATGCTCCCGTCCGCAGTAGCGGCGGTGAGGTAGCCGGAGTCGTTGATCTGGTAGTTGGTCAGTGCCAACTTCTGGATGAACGCCACGTCTGGTGCGCAGAGCTCAAAGACGACCGTCGAGGCGTCTGTTGAGGTGATGCGCTTGAAACCGTAGCCGTCGGCGCAGTCTGCCGCGCCAGCCTCTGGATATGCCTTCGCCTTGAAGGCGATGGTGTCAGCGGCGGAGCTCGATGAGCCACCACACGCTGCAGCAACCATCAGGAGAGCGGCGCCGATCGCGCCGATCCGTAGGTTCTTCATTGCGCTTCTCCTTGGTTATCACTAGCGAAGGCGGCCCCTGCCGCCTCCCCCTGCGGAGTATCCGCATTACGGGTAAGGATAGTGGACGCCACGCGCCTCTGACCGTTCCGCCCCACCCCTTATGATCCGTGCGTGACGGACCCCCTTTTTACCCTTCTCCCGCTCGGCTTCTTCCTGGTCGCCCTCCTCTACTCGTCCGTCGGCCATGCCGGGGCAACGGGCTACTTGGCCCTAATGGCCCTGGCTGGGGTTGCCCCCGAGGTGATGCGACCAACAGCGCTCGTCCTGAACCTTGCCGTCGCCTCCATTACCGTCATCCGCTTCTCTCGCGCCGGACAACTCCCCTGGCGCCTCCTCGCCCCGTTGCTCATTGGATCCCTTCCGGCCGCCTTTCTCACCGGGAGCCTCTCCATCCCTGATGCGATCTATCGCCCGCTGCTCGCTGTCGTGCTGATCGCTGCCGCGATCCGACTCGCCGTTCGAGCACAACGCGATCTGACGTCAGAACGTGTGGCGGGTGCGCCGAGCACCCCAGTGTCGGCACTTGTTGGCGGTGGGATCGGACTCCTTGCCGGTGCAACGGGGACGGGTGGCGGCGTCTTCCTGACGCCACTCGTGATTGCGCGGCGCTGGACACGTGCGCGCGCTGCGGCGGGACTCTCAGCAGGGTTTATCTTGGCGAACTCGCTCGCTGGGCTCGCGGCGAAGCCTGCATCGCTCGCCCTTCTTCCGAGCACCCTCCCCCTCGCGCTCCTCTGCGCCGCCGCGGGTGCGCTCATCGGGAGTGAGCTTGGCACCCGCAGGATTGGACTGCTCGGCCTACGGCGCCTCCTCGCGCTCGTCATGATCATCGCCGCGTTGCGCCTCGCTGCGGGGTAGCACTACTCTGTACTGATGCGGACCGAACATCGGACCGCAACATTAGGGAGGTACTTGTGGCAGTAGCGAAGCGAACTCGCGCGGGCGCAGCGTCCGCCGCTTCACGTTCTGAGGCTGTGGCGACAACGTTTGCCAAGATCGCCCCAGCCCGTGCAGCGCAGTTGTTCCGTTGGAATCGAATCCTTACCGTGCTTCACGCGATCCAGGCGATCGTGATCGTTGCGATCAGCCCAACTGAGGCGGCGATCCGATTTGAAGGCACATATCCAGTGTCAAACATTGTTGACGGACAGTTTGCCGGCCTCACCGCCGCCAAGGAGCTGCTCTTCAGCTTCCCACTGGCGTACCTGGTTGCCGCCTTCTTCGGCCTCTCGGCGCTGGCGCACTTCCTTGTGGCGTACCCACTTCGGAAGCGCTATGAGGGCTGGCTGGCGCAGCAGTTCAACCCAATGCGTTGGGCTGAATACGCGCTGAGCTCCACGCTGATGATCATCGGCGTTGCCTCGTTGAGCTTCATCACCGATGCTGGCGCGCTCATTGCGATCGGTGTCTGCAACGCGTCGATGAACCTCTTCGGCTGGTCGATGGAAGAGGCGAACATTGGACGAAAGAACGTCCAGTGGAGCCACTACATCTTCGGCTGCATTGCGGGGATCGCACCGTGGATTGCGATCTTCACCTCCCTTGGGCTCTCGCTGGCCAACTGGCCAACTGGCGTTGGGCCAAACGGTCGCAGCCTTGAAGAGTTCAAGCCGGTGCTGATTACGATCTATGTGAGCCTCTTTGTGAGCTTCAACATTTTCGCAGTCAACATGGTCCTGCAGCGCCTCCAGATTGGACGCTGGAAGGATTATCTCCACGGCGAGCGGAGCTACATGATTCTCTCGCTCGTGGCGAAGACACTCCTCGCCTGGCAGGTGTGGACCGGCGTCTTCATGCCAGCGAACTAATCGCGAAACTCGTTACGCACGGGGCTCCGTTTCGCCGCCAGGCGGGACGGAGCCTCACGCTTTGCTCAGGAG
>CAJARA010000119.1 GCA_903944295.1 uncultured Chloroflexota bacterium | reverse complement strand
CGTGGAGGGAGTTGAGGGCCTCGCCCTCAACGAGATCGGCCGCATCCGCCTCCGCTCCACCAAGCCGCTCTTCGTTGACCCTTACCTCTCCAATCGCCAGACGGGCGCCTTCATCCTCGTAGATGAGTCCACGAACCGCACCGTGGCGGCTGGCATGATCGTGCGGGAGTCTGGCAGTTAGACTCTTCCGAATGTTGGGAGAGCAGCGATGACCGCACCAAGGAACTCCAGCCCCATTGTGGGTCGTGGGGGTGTCCGACTCGTTGCGCTAGACCTTCTCGTAGGAGTGCTGGCTCTCCCGATTGCCGCACTTGCTCGTGAGTTTCTCGGGGCGCTCAACTCACCCCTCGGTGCACCCGGAGGAGGATTCCGAGAGATTGAGCGCATCGCGCTCTGGGCCGTGGCAATCCTTTCGGTGCTTCTATGGCCCCTCGCACTTCGCGCCGTGGATCCTGGTTATCCATCATCACGTCTCCCCGCGCGGCGGATCTTTATCGCTGCACTAATCTGGCTCTTTGCATGTTCTGGTGCGATCTACCTTCTGGACAAATCGCTTGCAAGCCGCGCCCTTGTCCTCTTCGCTGCGATCATTATTTCGGGCGCTGCGTTCTTTGTGCGACGCGTTGGGACTCGCGAGGCGGAAACATCTTCTCCTCCGCACGTTGCACTTCCGCAGCTTGGAGTTGAGGCGGAACAGGCGCTCTCACGCGGCGAGCCAATCTCAATCTCACTGGAAAGATTGGAGCGCGCGCTCCCGCGACCAACAATCATCTTGGAGGGGGGCCGAATCTGGATCTATCCGAGCGTTCTTAGCCCCACTGAACGACTCACAAAGCGCGTCCTTGATGTACTGCTTGCAGTGATCTTGATTGGCGTCCTTTCGCCCGTAATTGCAATCACCGCCCTGCTGGTTCTGGTAAAGGACGGTCGACCGATCGTTTATTCGGATGAGCGCGCGGGACTTTTTGGACGTCCATTTCGCGTGCGAAAATTTCGCACGATGCGAAGCGGAGCGGAGCAGCAGCGTGCTGAACTCTGGGCGCAGAGCAGTACCGAAGGTCCTGCATTCAAGCTGGCGAATGACCCACGCGTCACTAGACTCGGGGGGGTTCTTCGAAGGTTTAGCCTTGACGAACTACCGCAACTCTTTGATGTGGTTGCGGGCCGAATGAGTCTTGTTGGTCCACGCCCTGCTGGACTCGACGAACTGGCTCGCTATGAGGATCGACACCGACTCCGCCTCACAGTGCGCCCGGGCGTGACTGGACTCTGGCAGGTGCGACGTCGACTTGATGACAACTTTGAGCAGCGGATGAGCGATGACTTGGAGTACATCCAACGATGGTCAATCGTGTTTGATCTCATCATTGTGTTGCGTACGATTCGCGTGGTGCTTGCCGGCCGTGGCGTTTAGCTCGCGGATCTAGCCGTGGAGAAGACCGCCCAGGGCACCGCACAGTGTTTCATTGTGATTGACGATCTTCTTGTGTATGGCTCTGTGATCTCACGCCCTACGGGCATCCAGCGTGTTTCGGCTGGGATCGCCAACGCCCTGCTAGCGAGCCCACACACCTTCAGCGTGCATGTGGGCAGCGGCGAAATTCGTACCGCACACCTTCCGAAAGAGGGGAGCATCTCATGGCGCAGCAGACCCTCAGAAGCGCTCTTGCGGCTCCTCTCGCTAGCGCCACGGTCGCTCCAGGAGGCTATTCGGACCCTGGCGCGCACACTCCTCTCACGTTTGGCCTCACGTCGTGCAGGGGCGACGGTTCAACCGGTGGCTGGCGACTGGCTCCTTGTCCTCGGCGCACCATGGATCGCACCCGGTATGGCGAACGCCGTTCGTGCCCTTGCTGCGCGCCACAACCTTCGGGTGGCACTCCTAGTGCACGATCTGTTGCCGGCAACAGACCCGCAATGGTTTGGGGATGCGCAAGGCGTTGCCGCTCGACGAGATATGGAGACGCTGATCGGTACCGCTAATCTCCTCTTTGCCGTCTCCAATGAGGTCGCGCATCAGGTGCGCAAGCAAACGGCTCGGCCCGTGCACTCCGTCTCACCAGCCGATCCACTATTCCCGCGTACTGCGCCGCGAACCGTTGCAGGCTCCAAGGAACAGATAGTGCTCACGGTTGGCACGCTGCACCCACGAAAGAATCTCGCGGCGCTCGTGCGGATCTGGGATCAGTGGATTGAGAGTAGCGAGCAGAACCGATCAGCTGCTGATGGACCCCCTCGGCTGATCATTGCCGGGCGGAGGCACCCGCAAGACGCAGCGCTCTTTGATGCGCTCGCCTCCCACCCTCGTGTCAGATCCCGCATCTCACTGGTTCACACAGCGGATGACGCGCAACTTGCAGAGCTCTACGCCACAGCGCGATTCCTCGTGATGCCATCACTGGCAGAAGGGTGGGGGATGCCTGTGCGTGAGGCACTCGTTGCTGGGATTCCGTCAATCGTGACCGACGCAGTTCCCGCGGCGCAATCAACGCCATACGTAAAAATCGTTCCTGCAGGCGATGAAGGTGCGCTTAGCGCAGCAATTCACGAGTGGTGGGACGGAGTGGAGCCAGAGCGTCTCTCTACTGAGATCCGCCAACACTTTACGCCGCGTACATGGACTGATGTTGGCCGTGAGATTGAGGCGCTTCTCGCCAAGGATTAGCCGCGCTCGTCCGCGGAGTGTGCGAGCCGCGCCTTTAACGCCTCCCACGGTTCGCGATTAAGCCGCTGAAAGAGTTGCCCTGTGCGAAGCGCGTACCACGGGGTGTTGTGTTGCCCCCAGAGGCCACGGTGCTTTACCAGGCGCACAGGCGTCCCTGTCAAGAGCACGCCAGCGCGCTTCCACGCGAGCTCCCGCATTCGATCTTGACTCGTGCCCAGTGGTGCTGGGAGCCCAGAACCTTGCGCGAGTGTACGACTCCAGCGAGTGATCGCGTCATGATCGCGGAGCCCATACGCGCCGTCACGAGCGGCGCCGTCCAGGCTGAACTTCTTGATGTACTCCTCAAGAAGATCTCGTGTAGCACGATGCGCCTGCGCGTTAACCAATAGTGCCTGATGCTCAACGCTCCCATCTGCATGCAACGGCGCGGCGCCAATCACATAACCCTTCTCCGCCGCTCCACCGCTCCGTAACGAATTCGAGAGAGTAAGCAAGGCGAGGAGAGCCGTTGGAGATAGCTCCACGTCGTCTTCAATGCAGAGCGCACGAGTGATCTCTTGTGGATCAAAAAGCTCATTGAGTGTGGCAAGTAGCACGCTGGGAAGACCGCGGTTTACCGGTTCGCGTCGAACCTTTGCCGCCGGGAGGCGTGTTCTTGCAACCTGCTCCACAGCGTCAACCAGGCGCCGACTCTCTGGAGTTGGGCGAGGGCCATCTAGCGAGATTAAGATCGGCACTCCGCCGTATTCGGGCAACTCGCGTGAGAGCATCTCCAACGAGGCGGTGATTGAACTGATCGTGTGTGCGAGTGCGGCTGGTCGGTTGTATGCGAAGAGAACGAGCGCCGTATCGCCCACCTGCTCAGTTCTCTCCGCGACCAATGCCGGCATAGGTGATGCCCGCTGCGGCCGCAGCGTGTGGATCAAAAAGATTTCGGCCGTCCACTACAACTCGTTCAGAGAGCGCTGAGGCAATGTTCGCAAGCGGCACCGATCGGAACTCGGGCCAGTCTGCAGCGATTGCAAGGGCATCCGCGCCTTGAATTGCGTCAGCGGCGCTGGAGAGGATCGTGACATCGTTTTCGCTGGCATAGTGCTTCCGCGCTACCGCCTCCGCAGCGGGATCATACGCACGGACGGTTGCCCCTGCGTCCAGGAGATCCGAGATCAGAGCGTGGCTCGGAGCGTCCCGCATGTCATCTGTCCCAGATTTGAACGCTAAGCCCCACACGGCAATTGACCTCCCCGCAAGATCGCCAAGGTGGTGCTCGAGCTTCTCCGTTAAGCGATGCACCTGAAGCGTGTTCGCCTCGGCGGTGGCACGAGCAACCCCCATCGTGACGCCTGCCACTTCACCGACAGCAATGAGCGAGGCAACATCTTTCGGGAGGCATGAGCCCCCATAGCCCATTCCTGGCTGCAGGTACTTGTCTCCGATTCGCGGATCTGCGCCAATCCCTCGCTGCACCTCTGAGATGTCTGCACCAACCGCTTCGGCAAGGTTTGCGAGTTCATTCATGAAGCTGATCCGTGTCGCCAACATTGCATTTGCAGCGTATTTCACGAGCGATGCGGAGGCGGCGTCCATACGGAAGATCTTTTCGGGCGCGACAAATGAGGTGTAGAGAGAGGCAACGGTTGCCACGGCTTCTGCAGAATCGCCACCAACCACCACGCGATCTGGATCAAGGAAATCCTTGACCGAGGTTCCGGCGCGAAGAAATTCTGGGTTCACAACCACCTCTGCGTCAAAGGGCACGCCGCGCTGCAAGAATTCGTGTCGAACCTCGTCGCGTACGCGCTCTGCAGCTCCAACTGGTGCCGTGCTCTTCACGACAATGATGACGCTCTCAACGGCGCCACGACCAATGGCGTGCGCTGCGGTGATCAGTTGCGACTCGTCGGTGCTTCCATCGCTGGCAGAAGGTGTACCGACCGCGAGAAGATGAATCGCACCATGCGCGGCAGCGAGCTCTGTGTCGTTGGTGAATCGAAGTCGCTTAGAGGAAACACTCTTAGCAACGAGCGCATCAAGTCCTGCCTCAACAAATGGGACGCGCCCCTGCTCAAGTTCGCTGATCCGCTCAGAATTGGAATCTACGGTGAGGACGTCGTGGCCGGCCTCAGCGAAGCAGGCGGCGGCGACAAGGCCAACATATCCCGCTCCGTAGACAGTGATCTTCATCGGTTCCTCAATCCACATTCCGCGTGGTTATCGCCACGAGGCGAGGATTGCGCCGGCGATGCCGAGATTGATGATGTCGTTTCCGGACTCAATGATCCACACGACCGCACCGTGTCCCGCGAACATGCGGTGCCCAAGGGCGGTGGCACCCGCAATGCCGAATCCGAGCAGGAGGCCGACGAGTGCGCCATCAACGGCACTGCTGACGCGACCAAGTTCCATCAACGGGCTCATCACGATGGCGAGCGTGACGATTGCGATCAGCTGCCCTACGAGCACCGAGCCGAAGGTGATCCCCATGCTCATGCCACCACCAGGAACGTCCTTTGACGTCTTTCCCATGAGCTTCCACCAGATCAGGAAGAGCGTCTTCGGACCGAACCAGATAAAGCCGCTGATGAACGCCACAAGCCAAGAGACGAGCACCGCTGGCAGGTTGATTGATTCCAACATGAACCCTCCTTAACCGCCCTTACTTCAAGGGCAGTGACGATTAGGGTAGCCGCCCCCAGCGCCCGCGTCGCCGCTCCCTCACAATCAGGGGATGATCCGCATGCTCCGCACGACGCTCGCCCTCCTCCTCGTCGCAGGAGGACTCTCAGCGCAACTCGCTGCGCCGAACAGCGCTCTTGCGGTGACCGGGGGATGGAAGGCATGCGCTGCACGGCCGGTCCCCCCTCCAATATCACGACCTGTCGATCCTGGGCTCAGCGATGCCGTCCAGCAACGCGTTACAAAATGGCGCGAGAGCCGTAGCACCAGGTACCCGGGAGTTTCCGCAGCGATTCGGTGGGATGATGGCCGACTCGTCACCGCAGTCAGCGGTGTAGCGGACAGCAACAGCGGTCGAAAGGTAAGCCCTGGCACGCCGTTTGCGCTTGCGAGTGTCAGCAAGCCATTTACGGCAGCCGTTGCGCTACTCCTTGATGCCTGCGGCGTCATGCCGCTCACCACGCGTGCTAGCGCACTCGTTCCGTATGCAGATGTGAGGGCGGAGACAACAATTGAAGACCTCCTTCGTCACGAAGGAGGAATGAGCGATTGGCTCACGGACAAGTACACCCGTATGGACTGGCTCATCTCGCATCCGAATGGAAAGGTGGGAGCAAAAACCGCGGTACAGAACCTCCTCCCACGCGGTGAGATTGGAGAGTTCAACTATTCCAACTCGAGCTTCACGCTTGTGACGATCGCTGCGGAAAAAGCAACCGGAGTTGGTTGGAACGAACTAATGCAGACGCTACTACTCAAGCCCCTAGGTCTAACAGAGACAACATTTGGACCCGTCGCCACGGCGTCACGAACTCATATCTGGTCGCGCGGAAAGATGCGTCCCTTTGGGCAAGTTGGCTGGGGTCCAACGCGTTCGGCCGCAGCGGTCTTGCGTGGCGCTGGCGATCTCTTTGCAACCCCACGAGATCTTGTCCGGTTCGGCGAGCTCCTCTGGGGAGATCGACTACTTGAGGGGAGTCAGACACAGCTCATCAATGGAATTGCGAACCTCACAGGGCTGCCCTGGTCATACACGATCGGGACGATGATGGATCGTAGTTGGCTCGGCATGTTGCGTACCTATGGTCACACTGGTGGCTTCAGCGGCGTAAGCACCGTGCTTCGTCGCATCCCAGAACTCGGTGCCACCATTGCCGTTACAGCGAATGGGATGGGGACGCCAAACAACTACGCAGACGATCTGGCAATCAACTTGATTGACCTGATTGACGCCGCTGCCCCAGGGACGGCGCAGGCGATCGCGCAAGTGTCTGGATCCGGCGTCACCGCGGCAGTGCGGGCAAACCCAGAACCATTCGCGCTCACCCCAATCGAAGCACAGGTGTGTGGCGATCAAGGCGCTTCAGGGAGTGTCGAGCGTTGGATTGATCTTGGCTCTGGCGGGAGCGACGCATGGAACGGTGAGGTAACGGCGATGGCTGAGTTACCGAGCGGTTCACTCCTCGTAGCCGGTCGCAAGTTGACGCGAGCTGGAGGAGTGGACGTGGCGGGGGTGGCAGAGCGTGACCCAGCAACTGGTGCATGGTCACCACTTGCGCGCTTCTCTCGCAGTGATGGGGGAGTGGCCGACATTTACGCGCTCAGTGTTGACCCTACGCTCATGCGACTCTATGTGGGAGGAAACTTCACAACGATCCGTTCGGGGAGCAGACGGACGAGCGCCGTTGGCATCGCGCAACTCAACCTAGTCACTGGACGCTGGTCGGCG
>CAJARA010000118.1 GCA_903944295.1 uncultured Chloroflexota bacterium | reverse complement strand
CGTGGCCACCAGCGTCACATGAGACGGCACTGACGTTCTCTCCATAGCCCGCAACCGGGTCTGCGTTCGGAATGCCGTTCTTATCCGTACCGCCGCAGCTAGCGGCCAGAAGGGCGGCGGCAACAGCAAGAGTAAGTTTCTTCATGCCCGAATAATAGCAAAAGGGGGCGAAGCGCCTCTAACGTTCGTAGGCCACGCTGACGCCAGCCACCCACTGTGCACCTGAGGCGTGCAACGCTCGCGCCGCTTCTCGCATGGTGGCCCCACTCGTGCGCACATCATCAATGAGCACAATCGCAGGCGGGATTGGTAGCGCGTCTACGGTTGCCATTGCACCGTCCAGCATTGCGGCGCGCTCGTCACGGTGCGCCGCATGAAGCGGCGCGGTGGGGCGTGTTCGTACGAGTAGCTGCGCAACCGGCGCCCCGCACGCCAACCCCGCCGCCTCCGCGATCAGCAGGGCGTGATCAAAGCCACGCTCATGGACACGGCTCCGGTCTGTTGGGATTGGGACGAGTGTTGCCTGGAAGGGGGTGCCGCGTGTGACGCGTGTAATAGCAGGGCGTAGCGCCGCGCCGAGCTCGCGCGCGAGACCGGGCACGCCGCCGTACTTGGCGGTGCGGATCGCCGCCCCGAGGCCACCTTCGTATGGGCCGAGTGCTGCGGCGGCGCGGAGACCAGTTGCGGGGACCAGTTCTGGTCGCGTGGGGATCCACAGATCACGACACGCTTGGCAGAGGAGGGCCCCCTCGCAGTCGCAGATGCCACAGCGTTGCGGCGCGAGAAGTTCGATCACAGGGGCGAGCGCGCTCAGCACGAGGCGCTGCACGTTCGGGCTGATCGTCCACATCAGGGAAGCGTGGCGTACGGCACGTACGGCGGATGTAGCGCCTACGATACGAGCATGCCGACCCCAGCACGCACCATCGCTATCTCCGCGACCCCGCTCGCTGGGGTAAGCGCCGCTGAGTGGGAGCGACTCTTGGGTGCGAACCCCACAGCAAGTGCCTTCTCGAATCGCGCCGTGCACGCCGCCTGGTGGAGTGCGCACAGTGACACGGCGGAGGATGTCAGCCTTGCTGCGCGAGACGCGGCGAGCAACGAACTGCTTGGCTATCTCCCACTGATGAAGCGACCAGATGGCGTGATCTATTCAGGGGCCACGTTTCACATTGATTACGCCACGGTGCTACTCGCGCCACTCCCCTCCAGTGAAACAAGTGGAACGGATGACATTGCAGCGGCACTTGCAGGAGCGCTCATCAGCACCAACGCACCGCTTAACCTGTTGCGACTGCGCAACGAAGATGCCGCGCATGCACGCATGATTAGCGCCATCACGCACGCAGCTGAATCAACAAACAGAACCGCAACGTTTGGCGTTGAAGAGCCAGCGCCGTTTATTGATCTCCTTGGGATCACCACGTTTGATGAACATCTTGAACGCCTCGATAAGAAAGAACGCCACGAGATCAGGCGCAAGCTGCGCCGCGCGGAGGCGGCCGGCGTGCAGATTAGCGCAAGCAAAGATCTGAGCACCGATCTCCCAGAGTTCATTCGACTGCATCGCGCGCGCTGGGGTGAAAACGGACTCTTCACTGCAACAGAGAAGGGGACGTCGGAGGAGCGCTTCATGCGCGAAATCTTCAGCACGGCACCAGCAGAGATGATCACGCTGCTCCTGGCGCGCAACGAAGAGTTCGGGACATTTGCTGCGGGACTCTTCTTGCGAGACGCGAATGCGCTGCGCTACTGGAACGCTGGTGGTGACATAGCGGCGCGCGCACTCTCACCAGGCGTCTTGCTCTTTGCGCACGGACTGACGATGGCGATCAGCGAGAAGCTGCCGCGCCTCGACTTCTTGCGCGGCAACGAAGCGTATAAGTACGAGTGCGGCGCAGTTGATGCGCAGGTGATGCAGCTCCAGGTGCCCGCATGATTCACAACAGTCACAGCGAACCGTGTACGACACGTAAGCCGGTCGGCCCGCTCCCTGACGGAAGCCGCATTAACGTGGTGCAGCTCTTGGCGACTGGGACGAACGGTGGTGCGCAGGAGAGTGTGGTGAACACGGTCTTGCGTATGGATCTCAGCCGACACGATGTTCGCGTCATCTCGCTTTCACATGGCAGCACGGTGAAGCGCCTTGAACGACTCGGCGTTGCTACCGAGGTAATTGAAGACGAGGAGAACAGCCGTGCCGCAGCGGCGCTTGCTGATCGTTTGATTGCGCTCAAGACGCAGGTGGTGCATGCGCACATGTTCCGCGCCGAGGTGGTGGCGGTGCTCGCCGCTGATCTTGTGGAGGCGCGCACAGGGAAGCGGCCGCTGCTGGTCTCAACCGTGCACTCAAGCCGCTTCCGCTCAGCTGAGGATCGCGAGCTTCTTGAGAAGATCACGCCGCGTATTGATCACCTCATTGCCGTGAGCGACGCGATCGTGCGGAAGATCGTGGCCGAGAGCCGCGACAGCACCAGCATCAGTCGCATCTATAACGGCGTGGACCTTGAGCGATTCGACAAGGTGATCAGCCGTGAGGCGGCGCGCAAAGCGATCGGCGTTCCCGCCACGGCACTCCTTGCAGTCTCAGTCGGCCGCCTGGAGCCAGAGAAGGGCCACCCCACGCTCATTGAGGCGTGGCCGCTGGTGCATCACAACTTCCCAAAGGCCCAGCTCCTGATCGTTGGCGAGGGCTCCGAGCGCGATCGCCTAGAGGGCCTCGCCGCCGCGCACCTTCGCAGCGAGATCTGCTGCGAGAGCGTCGCCTTCCTTGGCCGACGAGATGACATCCCCACCATCCTCGCCGCGGCGGATGTGGTGGTGATGCCGAGCTATCGCGAGGCGCAGGGGATCGCGATCATTGAAGCGCTCGCCGCCGAGCGCCCAGTGGTCGCAAGCAACGTGGGCGGCATCCCAGAGATGATTGCCGATGGCGAGAACGGCATCCTTGTTCCATCACACGATCCGGCCGCACTCGCGTCGGCGATTGACCTCATCTTCAAGAAGCCAGAGATTGGCGCGGAGCTCGCCGCTAAAGGACATGCGCTTGTCCACGCTGAACTCTGCATCGATTACATGCTCCGAGACATTGAGGCGATCTACGCGCTCGCGGTTGGTGGCAACCCTGCGCTTGTTCCTGACCGCAATGGCGTTCGTTCGATCGACGCAACGAACTAGCGAGCGAAGCGTTCGCCTCGCGAACTACCCTCGGCGGACAGCGCTCCAGTAGCGCTCAGCGGAGCCGCTCTTCCCTGCGGCAAGCGCAACGCGCGCACCGTGTCCGCGCACCGCATCGGCCATCTTCTGATCGGATCCGAAGAGGTGTGGCACCTGCGACGCGTAGAGCTTGATCCCTTGAATCTTCGTCTCAATGACGTTGCTGATATCGGCGATCTCTGGCGTCAGAGAGATATCTGCAGGGAGCTCTGCGCGGTACTCGGCGGGGAGTCCGGCTGACGGATCGAACTCGTTCCACCAAGCGTATGGGAAGTCTTCATAGAAGGAGATCTTGCTCGCCCAATCTGGACCAGGCATCTCCCACTTGCGTGGCTCAGCAAGGAGCGCCGCGCCAACCTTGCGCGCCAACTGGTGATCAACATGCGAACCGATGCCGAGCGGAAAGTAGACGTGCTGCGGCTCAAGCCGCGTGATCTCTTGCGCAAGCAGCGTGATTGGCGCCGCATCACCTGGACGCACGCTGCCGAGGAGTTGCTCGTCACCTTCGTACCCGCGGAAGACAGCATCTGGAAGATCAAGGAAGACAACCGCCGCTTCGCTAAAGAGCGCGTAGTACTCATCTTCAACTTTCCGTTGCGCCATCGCTTCACCAGCAGCCGCAGCGATTGCAGTCTCTCCTGGCGTGTGCGTTCCTTGGCCGCCAACGGTATCAACGTCCTTTGCATGGGGAAGTCCGCCACCACCACTGATGTCCGCCTTGCGATACCAGGATGCGCGCTGCCAGAACTCTTTGGCGCTCGCATCAGCCTCTTGCTGTGTTGCACCGAGTCGCGCCGGCTCTGCCTGCCACGGCGCGAGCTCACTCGCCGTTTCACCGGGAACCGCAACATCGGTGGCAATTGAACCGCTATCAAATGCTTGCGTTGATGGCCAGATCGCCTTTCCGCCGAAGCCGAGCGCCTGGCGCTGGTACGGGGTCATGCGGTTTAAATCTCCGTGACCGGAGAAGACGCTGATGATGATCACGTTCTGGCCGAGTTCGCGAAGGTGCGCGATCAAGCCGCCGCAGGAGAGTGCAGCATCATCTGGATGCGGTGAGATGAAGATGTGGCTCATTGCGTCGCGAACGTTCCGCGTGCCGTGTGCGCCGCTCGCGCTACGGGCTTGGGGACGCGCTCGGCGACTCCGAGGCGCTCGGCGCAGGTGTTGCAGAGAGCAGAGTTGGGAGCGTCTTGATGAATCCATCCTTACCGAAGATCAGCGGATAGGCGATCACCGCCGCCATCGCGATCGCTGCAATCAGGACAAAGAGTCGCGGCCCGCGATCCTTCGCGACGGCTCGCTTCGGAGTGAAGTCGTTCTGCTCTGTGCTCATGCGGCTGATTCTAGCGGGGTCAACGGAGTGAGGCGTATCCGGTGAGCTCCACGTAGGCGGCGCCGCTCACCGGTCGGCCGTTGAGCGTGCCGCTGACCCGATTCGCCCCCTCCCAATAGATCACCCCCGTGGTGGCCCGCGTGTCTAGCTCCTGGTCGAGCACCTCGGGGCTGATCGCCACGCTCAGCCCCTTTGACGGGATCTCCAGCCTCCAGCCAGAGGGCCAGTTCGCCCCCGTCGTTGGGCTGAGCCAACTCCCTGTCGCCGTGAGCTGAATATCGCTGGCGGGGATGTGCTCAACGTTGCCGTCCGCAGCCACCCAGGTGCCGTAGATCAGCGGGTAGTTGCCATCTGCGTCGCGTACGAACGAGAGCATCAGATCAATCGGCTGCCCCGCGCTGTCCGTCATGTTCAGCGCAAACCAATCCCAGCCACCACCACCAATGGCAATGAAGTCGCCCCACTGATGATCAAACCATGAGCTCCCCTTCACAACAAGCTCCACACCATCAACAGCAATCGATCCTTGTGTTGGCATGCGCGTGCGCGAGTAGTAGTACGAACCGCCGGCGTCCGCAAAGTCAACCCACCCGTCGTTGTCATGAAGCACCGGCGCTGCGGGTGCGGCGAGTTGTAGTGCCAGCCACTCGGCGCTAATCTGCATCCCACCATCAAGGCCAACGCTCATCACCCACGGTTCGTTCTCCAGCGTTGCGGGATTCAGCGGATCAACACCAGCAATCGCGAATACTGTGGAATAGGGCGCCGACACTGTTGCAGTCACGTCAACGTGCGGACCGATCTCTGAACGCTGCACATACTGGAATGATCCGGTGCGACCGCCCCGTGGTTTCTCTGTCAGTGCAATGTGCGAAGCCCACGTCACAGGAAATGCACCGCGCTCAGCGCGGAAGATCACCGCCTCGTAGCCAAACTCGCGCGTACCATCCAGCGTTGCAAGGTGGCCGGTGACGTACCACCACTCAGTGAGTCGATCATGCGCCGCATCGTCGCGCGGGAAGCTGATCGGCTGCGGATCGTTGCGCGGCGCGAGTGGCGTTGCCTTAACGATTGGCGCGCCAGGAGCTGCGGCGCTATTGGAGAGGATCGGTCCGTTGCACGCGCTAACGGTCAGCGCCGCAATTAGAAGGGCAAGCAGCGTCCGCCTCGTCGTGAGTCTCATCGCGTACGCGCCTCCGTCTCCGCTTCTGTTGCAATGCGTCCGGAGAGGAGTCGCTCCATCCAGCGCGGTGCCCACCAGTTCCACTTGCCGAAGAGGCGCATCGTTGCAGGAACGAGCAGCGCACGGACAATGGTGGCATCCAGCGCAACGGCAATCGCAACGCCAACGCCGAGCGCTTTAATCAAGACGATCTCGGCAAAGACAAATGAACCGGCAACCACCACAACAATCAACGCGGCTGAGGTGATGATGCGACCGCTACGTTCAAGGCCACCAGCAACGGCGGCGGTGTTGTCGCCGGTTCGATCGTAGATCTCGCGCATGCGCGTCAGCAGGAAGACTTCGTAATCCATCGAGAGGCCGAAGAGGACGCAGAACAAGATCACGGGGATCGTGGTCTCCACAAACCCGAGTGGTGCAAAGCCGAGGATGGCGGAGAGGTTCCCCTCCTGGAAGATCCAGACGAGTGCGCCGAAGCTCGCAAGGATGGAGAGCATGTTCATCACCACCGCCTTAATTGGCAAGACGATTGAGCGGAGCAGTACCGCAAGGATGAGCAGCGTGGCGAGGATCACCACCGCAGCGGTGCGCGGGAATTCTCCGGAGATGGTGTCTACCACGTCAACAATCTCCGCCGCACCACCACCAATGAGTGCTTTGAGCCCAGCGGGCGGCGTGATAGCAGACGGCGTGCCCGCGCCAATGCT
>CAJARA010000117.1 GCA_903944295.1 uncultured Chloroflexota bacterium | reverse complement strand
CGTTGGAGCGTGGGATGCGGCGCACATCACCGTTGGACGCGCGTGGATCGTGACCGGCACAGTGACGGCGCTACTCGGCCTGATTCCTACAGAAATCGTTGATCTTGGCGCTGCGCCACTCCTCGTCTTCTTCGTCGGCCTTGCCGCCTCACTTGTTGCAACCACGTACGTTGCTTACAGCACCTTCAGCGCAGGGAAGCGACCAGGGAAGCGACCGCGGCGGAAGCGGTGATCGGCGCGTCAGAGCTCGCCGCTGCACAGGGCGCATACACCTTCATGGCTGGCGCCCTCATTACGCTTGTTGTTGGTGGCGTGATCATCGCGCGTAGGCTCGGCGGCGGACTCGCACCGTGGGCGTGGGGCGGCGTCGCATTCGTCTTGAGTCAGGCGGCGCGCCTTCCAGCACTCACGCTGATCAGCGCGCTGGTCATTGGAAGTGCAGCGCCAGAGAGTGGCAGCGCCACATGGGCGCTCTCTGTTGTTGTTGCTTCGCTCACCGCCGGCATCTTTGAAGAGGGGAGTCGCGCACTGATCCTCTCCACTGCTGCAAAGCGCGTGCGTAGCGAAGGTCCAGGGATCGCCTTCGGACTCGGCCACGCTGGGATTGAGGCGCTGATCTTCACCCTGCTTCCATCACTCGCGGCGATCGCGCTGCTCAGCGGTGCCGCAGACGGGAGCATCTACGCGAACCTGCCTGCCGACTCTAGTGAGTCGCTCAACACCGCCGTCAGCTTCCTCTCGGGCCAGGGCTTTCCCGTTGCCGCCCTCTCAATCACCGAGCGCATCTTCGCCACGGTGCTGCACATCACGCTGACACTCTTCGTCCTTCGCGCCGTGCAACAGGGGGGTGGAAGGGGCGAGCTTGCGCGGCGACTCGTCCTGCCGATCGCCCTCCACACGGTTGCCAACCTCAGCACCGTGCTCCTCCTTCCGGTCATCGGGATCCTTGGTGCCGAGGCCCTCTTCGCCGCCGTGACGCTCGGCGTGGTCGCCTATTACCGACGCACTCGCGCGGCGCCCCCAGCGCCCGCGCCTGAGGCGTAACCCTACGGCGTAGGAGTTGGCGTCGGCTCCGGGCTTGGGCTCACCACCGGTTCGCAGGCATCGCCGATTCCGTTCGCATCGCTATCGAGCTGATCAGGATTGAAGACGTCAGGACAGTTGTCCACCTCGTCCAACACTCCGTCGCCATCTGCGTCGCCATCAACCGGGTAGCCCTCTGGAACCTGCAGCGCACCGCAGTCCTCGCCGATCACGCGCTCGCCGCCGTATTGCCTATTCCAGAGGAAAATGCGCGGCACCTGTTCGCTGCAGACGATCTCATACGCAAGGTTGAGCCCCACGTAGCGCCAGTGCCACGGCTCACTTCCGTAACAGCTCAGCGCCACGCGCTTCGCACCAGCCGGGTACGAACGGACGAAGCCGAACTTGTATGCGTTCTCCGTTAGCCAGATCGCGGTTGGCGATGTAGCAAAAGATGCGCTACCCCACGGCGCACCAGCACCAAGAGTCCCAAGGTCTACCGCCGTGCCGAGCTGGTGTTCCGAGTGGCCAGGGATCGCACTGTACTTTCTCGCGAGCTGCAGCCCAGACTGTTCCACCCAGTAGGCGAACGTTGTCTTCTGCGTCTGGTAGGAGCGATATGCGGAGATGATGCGCAGCTGAACCTCCGCATCACGCGCGGCGAGGAACATGCTGCGCAGCGCTGTTGCCGCGCTACGACGCAACAGGAAGACACCCTTCGTTGGTGAGGCAACCGCCTGCGTCGTGATCCAGGTCAACGTTGTTGGAACATAGTTGGACGGGAGTCGATGCATCGGATCAAGTACCGATGTTGCCCACTGCTTGCGCAGCCGTTCCTTAGTGAGCTGCTCACCCTCAATCGCAACCGTCGTCGCATTGAAGGTCACCTTGCGCGCCAAGAGGGTTGCGCAGCTTGGGATCTCCGGAATCGCGTCCTCGGCCGCAGTAACAGAGAGAGGTGAGGTGCTGCTTACAGCAAGACCCCCAGCAGCAAGGAGCAGGGCGAGCGCAAGGGAGCGGAGACGAGTCTGCAGGGGCAGCGTCTGATTCATGAAGTAAGTTTGGCGCATCTGATCAGGCGGCGAGACGCTGACCGTAACGTCGAGCGTTACGAACGCTTTGCGTGTCGACGTGAGTGCATGAGCGAGGCAACGATGGAGACGGTCAGGATGGAGATCACGATGACGAGGCTCACGAGCGGTGGAACCTTCCAGTCGTGATTGATCGCTGGGAGGATCATCTTTACGCCGATCCACATTAGGACAAACGCCAAGCCTGAGCCAAGGTAGTGGAACTGATCTCGCGCGTTTGCCAGTAAGAAGTACATGTTTCGCAGGCCAAGGATTGCGAACGCGTTTGAGGTGAAGACGATGAATGGATCAAGCGTGATTCCGAAGATGGCGGGGATGCTGTCCACCGCAAAGATCAGGTCAATGATGCCGATGACGACGATGGTGAGGAAGATCGGCGTGAACTTTTTGACACCGTTGACGGTGACACGGAAGCGTTCCTCGTTGTAGTCCTCAGTGACGTGGATGAAGCGCTTGGCAAACTTCACTGCGGAAGGTTCCCCTTCACCCGCATGGCCTCCAGATCGCAACATGGCGACACCGGTCCAGAGCAGGAAGGCGCCAAAGACCCAGATGATCCATTCGAACTGCGCGATCAGCGATGCGCCGATCAAGATCATGATGCCGCGGAGTACGAGCGCAATCAT
>CAJARA010000116.1 GCA_903944295.1 uncultured Chloroflexota bacterium | reverse complement strand
CCAACTGTCTCAAGGATGATGCCTGGACGCCAGAAGAGGCTCGGTGTGATGTAACCGTTCGTTGCAAGGGCAAGGCGTGCATGGAGCGGCACGACGAGTGCAATCAGTCGCCCGAACCAACGCTGCGCCGACTTGAGCGCAGCCGATCGCGGCGTTGCCCAGTCGTCACGCTGCATTTAGCGCTCGGAGAAGAGGTAGCGCACTGAGAGTGCAGCCGCCACCGCACCAGCGAGCGGTCCAACGATGTAGATCACCGCACCCGAGAGGTCGCCAAGCGCAAGTGCTGGGCCGAACCATCGCGCTGGGTTCATTGCGGCGCCAGTCAACGGTCCACCGATCATGATGTCGGCGATCACGGCGAATCCAATGAAGAGCCCACCCATCTTTGGTGCGCGGCTATCAACCGCAGTGAGCAGGACGGCATAGGTGAGGAGTGCCGTAAGAACCGCCTCTACTGCAATGCCAGTCTCTTGCGACAGTCCGAAGGCGAGTGAGGGTGCGCCTCCGCCGGCAATGGCGTAGGCGCTGTCACCCGCATCAAAGCCACCAAAGGCGAGTTTCAGGACGAAGCCTGCGGCGGCGGCGCCAGCGAGTTGGGCGACGATGTACCGCAGCCCTTCAATCGTGCGCACCTTGCCAACGAGCCAGAGGGCAACGGTCACCGCTGGGTTGAACTGCCCGCCGCTGATCGGACCGAAGCCAGTCGCCAACACGGTGAGCGCGAGGCCGTGGGCGAGGGCGATCCCCAGGAGGCCCACCTCCCCTCCGGTCTGGGCGTTGACGATCACCGCCCCCGCTCCAATCACGAAGAAGAGGAAGGTGCCGATCACCTCGGCGGCGAGGGCTGCGGCGAGGCTTCGATTCAGCATGGGTTGGGGGTCTCCTCACGGTTGGTGGAGGCGGCTCAGCCTCCTTAGGGGGAGAGTGTAGGGCAGCCCCCTATCGGGATGGGGCGGGATGCCGTATGCTTCTTCTGCTGGCCCGGACTTCGGGCGGCAAAGAACGCACGCACGCGACCGAGATCAGTCAACCGTTCCCACTAGGGCTCGCGAGACCACCTTCGGAACACGAGGCGAGCCAACACTAGGAGAGAACGGAATGTTCACAGACAAGAATCTGGTCTGCATGGATTGCAGCCAGGAATTCGTGTTCACAGCACGAGACCAGGAGTTCTACAGCGAGCGTGGCTTCACGGAGCCAAAGCGCTGCACACCATGCCGCAATGCCCGCAAGGCGCAGCGCGAGGGTGGTTCGGCGGGTGGCGGCTTCGGCGGCTACACCGGCGGTGGCAGCTATAGCGCGGGTGGCTACGGCGCCCCGCGAGCTCCACGTGGACCACGCGAGATGCACCCGACGACCTGCTCAGACTGCGGTAAGGAGACCATGGTCCCCTTCCTGCCAACGAGCGGCAAGCCGGTCTACTGCGACACCTGCTTCGCAAGCCGACGCCCAGCGCGCTGAGCTTTCGAGTTTCGTAGTTTCCGGACGGCCGGGACCCTTCGGGGCCCCGGCCGTTCGCTATCCCCTCACCTTCTGTCGCCGCTAGGATCACGAGATGAGCGCACCACCCGATCCGCGCCGACGCACATCCACCCAACGCGTCACCACGTGGCGTGACGGCGTAGCTACCGAACGCGACGACCTCCTGATCGGCGAAGAGCCGGCGCAGATCTCTGTTGCCGGGCCGGATCAACAGCAAATAGAAGTTGCCGTAACGATGCGCACGCCAGGAAACGACGAAGAGCTCGCCGTTGGATTCCTTGTCAGTGAGACGCTCATTGCTCCGAGTGATGTGCTGCGCGTCAGCTTCGGCGATCCGCTGCACACGTCGCAACCAGAGAATCACATCCTTGTACGCCTCCGCACTTCGTTTGACGCCGCGCGCATCCCAGCCCGAACCACCGTTGCAACCGCGTCGTGCGGCATCTGCGGGAAGGCATCACTCGACGACGTAGTGCAGCGTCTCGGTCGCGTTGAGAAGATTGCGCGAATCAGCGGCGCCTCGCTCCTGCAGCTACCAGATCAACTGCGCGCCGCACAGGATCTCTTTGAGAGCACTGGCGGACTCCATGCCGCAGCTGCTGTGAGCGTTGCCGCTGATGGATCGCTGAGCATCACAACCGTTCGCGAAGATGTTGGGCGGCACAACGCAGTAGATAAGCTGATTGGCGAAGCGGCGCTTCGCGGCGCGCTCCCGTTGGCGAGTTCACTCTTGCTGCTTTCTGGACGCTGCTCGTTTGAACTTGTACAGAAGGCGGCGGCCGCAGGGTTCGCCGCTATCGCCTGTGTTGGCGCGCCATCATCGCTCGCAGTGGAGACGGCGGAACGCCTCGGCATCTGCTTGATTGGATTCCTGCGCGAGCGCTCGTTTAACGTCTACACCGAACAGGGTGTTGTGCAGTCTTAACCTGCGCGCTCGATCTCCTTTAGTCGATCAACCAGGAGTCCGCAGTTGGCGATGGCGGCGCGCTCGTCAAGCGCAGCGGTAAGTGCTTCAGCACTGAGTGCGTCTGCAATTTCAGGAGTTGCTACAGCAACCTGATATAGGCTGATCCTCTTCTCGCGCGCAGCCGATGAGGCTCGCTGCACCAGCGTGTATGCGGCTTCGCGCGCAGCACCCGCGTTGATCAGTGCCGTAAGGAGGCGTGATGCGGCGTGGAGGCCAAAACCGGCGTCGAGGTTGCGACGCATGGCGTCGCGGTTCACCTCCATTTTATCAATGATGCCGCGCATGGAGACGAGCGCGTAGTGCAGCAGCGTGGTGGCATCGGGCAGGATGATACGCTCTGCAGAACTGTGGCTCATGTCGCGTTCATGCCAGAGCGCCTGGTTCTCCATGGCAACGGCGGCGTATCCCCGCAAGAGTCGCGCGAAGCCTGCGATCCGTTCGCTCTTCACCGGGTTGCGCTTCTGTGGCATGGCGGAGCTCCCCGCCTGACCGGCGCGGAAGGGCTCACGCAACTCATCAATCTCGCTGTGTTGCAGGTTGCGAATCTCGGTTGCGAAACGTTCGAGCGTGCCGCCCGTGATCGCGATTGCGGCAACGAGCGCCGCATGCCGATCACGCTGGACAACCTGCGTGCTCACAGGATCCACGCGCAGCTTCAGCGCGGCGAGCGCCTCACGCTCAATCTGCGGGCTGATCTGGCTGTAGGTCCCAACCGGCCCTGAGATCTTCCCGGTCGCCACCTCGTCCGCAGCCGTGGCGAGGCGCTCGCGGTCACGCGCCGCCTCAAAGGCCCAGCCGGCGAGCTTGGCGCCGAGCGTCATCGGCTCGGCGTGCACGGAGTGGGTGCGACCCGCCATCACGGTGTCGCGCTCCTCGCGGGCGCGACGGATGATGACAACGATCAGCGCGTCGAGTTCGGTGAGGATCAGATCACTCGCAGCACGCAACTGCAGCGCGAGTGCCGTGTCAATCACATCACTACTGGTGAGGCCGAAGTGGAGGTAGCGCCCCTCAGCGCCGATTGACTCTGCAACGGCGTTCACGAAGGCGAGCGTGTCGTGATCGAGCGTCGCCTCAAGCTCTGCGATGCGCGGAAGGTTGACCTTGCCGCGCGTTGCGATCGCCTGCGCCGCAGCGGCGGGGATGTCCCCGCGCTTCGCCTGCGCCTGGGCAACCGCGATCTCTACACGGAGCGCCGCCTCCCAGCGGGCCGCCTCACTCCAGACGGCGCCCATCTCTGGGCGTGTGTAGCGCTCAATCATCTCGTCACCCCTTAGCCGCGCTTCGTTGCGCGGCGCATCGGTCGCCAGGCGCGTTCAATCGTCTGCGTCCGCTCAGGGCCAACAGAGAGGAGGACGATCGGCGCACCGGCAATCTCTTCAAGTGCCGTGACGTAGCGACGCGCGTTCTCTGGGAGGTCGGCGAGTGCGCGCACTTGGTGGATCGGTTCGCTCCATCCAGGGAAACGCTCGTAGATTGGCGTTGCGCGTTCCATCTCAGCGGTAGACGAAGGCCAACGCTCCACGCGCTTACCGTCAATTTCGTAGGCAACACAGAGCAGGATCTCTGGGATTCCAGAGAGCACGTCGAGCTTGTTGAGCATGATGCTGGAGACGCCATTCAGCTGCACTGCGTAGCGGAGCGGCAGCGCATCGTTCCAGCCAACGCGTCGACGTCGACCGGTGGTGGTACCAACCTCGTGACCGGTTGTGGCGATGCGCTCACCGATCGCGTCTGTGAGCTCAGTGACAAACGGTCCAGATCCAACGCGCGTGGCATATGCCTTCATCACGCCCATCACTTCATCAATCTGCATCGGCGCAATGCCACCACCCGTAGCGGCGCCGCCAGCGATCGGATGCGATGAGGTCACGTACGGATACGAGCCGTGGCTCAAATCAAGGAGCGTCCCTTGTGCGCCTTCAAAGAGGAGGTGTTCACCTGCGGCGAGTGCGCGCTGCACAAGATCGGTGGTATCTGCAATATGTGGGCGGAGTCGCTCACCCCATGCGGCGATCTGCTTCGCGATCGCATCGGCGTCAACCGCTGCGGCATCTTCGGCGTTGAGCGCCTTCAGCAGTGCACGCTTCTCTGGGAGTGCGCGCGCAAGTCGCGTTGCAGTGGAGGCGGGGTCAATAAGGTCTTCAACGCGGAGGCCGGTGCGCGCGGCGCGATCCTCATACGCGGGTCCAATCCCGCGTCCGGTGGTACCAACCTTTGCGCCAGCGAGTGCCGCCTCACGCGCCTTATCGAGTGCCACGTGAAACGGCAGGATCAGTGACGCGGCGTGGCTGACGCGCACATGAGAGACATCAATACCACGCGCGGTGAGTTCGTCGAACTCGCGCAGTAGCGTTGCCGGATTCACCACCACCCCCGGCCCAATGACCGGCGTGATGTGGCCATAGAGGACGCCGCTCGGGACAAGGTGGAGCTTGAAGGTGTCTTCGCCGATGACGATCGTGTGCCCGGCGTTATCGCCGCCCTGATAGCGAACGACCATCGCAACCTGCTCGGCGAGGAAGTCGGTCGTCTTCCCCTTCCCCTCGTCGCCCCACTGCAGGCCGACGATCACGCTGGCAGGCATCTGAACCCCTTTCACTGGGCGGTCGTACGAGCCGAGGAGATCTCGGCGCGCGGATCGTACCCCCCCGCGCCACCCGCCGCTCGCTTCGGCGCGCCGCTAGACTCGCCCTATGAGTGCCACCCCCACACCCGTGCAGCCCCCCGCACCACGCAAGCGCTACGGAGGGTCGTGGCTCCCCAAGCCATCCCTCTTCGTCAGTTGGCGCCCGAACGGGTTCGGCCTGCAGAAGCCGAATCACGTCACGGAGACGCTGCGCACGATCTGGGAGAACCGCGGCAATCTTCGCTACGCCTGGCGCATCCTCAGTAAGGGGGTCTGCGACGGCTGCGCCCTTGGCGTCGCTGGGTTCAAAGATTGGACGATCGACGGACT
>CAJARA010000115.1 GCA_903944295.1 uncultured Chloroflexota bacterium | reverse complement strand
TTGATCTTCAGGAGCCGCTCGCCGCTCGCGAGTCTTGGGAGATACGCGGGCATTGCGATCTGAAAGAAGGCGGTTGCGGCGCCAATGCCAACCTGCATTGCAATGAGGAGTGGCAGTGTGAGCACGCCGAGCACATAGAGGATGGGGATTGCGAGTAGGAGGGCCGCGCGCACAACGTCCGCTGCAATCAAGAACTGCCGGCGTGACGCGCGATCAATCCAAACGCCCGCTTGAAGTCCGAGCGCCAGGTACGCCACGGTGCTCGCCGCACCGAGCAGGCCCGTGTCGAGCGAATTCGCGTTGAGTAAGTCCACCGCAACAATCGGCAGCGCCAACGCCGTGATGGCATCTCCCACCAGCGAGATCCCCTGCCCCGCCATCACCAGGCGCAGGTCCCGCACGTTGTTCTTTTTGATGTTCGTTTGTGCTCCACTCATCGCTGCAGCGTACCTTTCGGTGTCCCCTCTAGTAGCGCGCGCCACTCTGGTTCGCGTGGGTCTTGTGCGGTGAGATCAGGGAGTTGCCAGTGAGAGCCACGTTCGCGGTCAATTGATATTCCGTATGTTCCAAGTCCTGCACCCGGGTAGACAGCAAGTTCACCGAACCAGAGTGCGCCTCCGTCAAGATAAAAGTCGACTCTGGCGTGGTCAAATGGTGCGAGTGCATGTCTACCAATGTCTAGTAATGCTTTGCGGAGTTGATCGCCAGCAGCTTCAATCAGCGTAGCGTCATGCGCCGCACCATCTCGAAAGTGGTATCGCTCCTTGCGCGCAAAGGTGTCTGTAAATCGGTAGTTTGTATATGCTGATGAATGTGAGCCTTTGCTCTCTTGGATCTCCCAAACGTTCGCGCCTCCCCTGGAGTTTCCGAAACCGAACACGCGGATGTCGTTCGGGGACGACTCGAAACTGCCGATTCTTTGTTCAACAAATAGGAGTGGGCGCGCACCTCGGTAGGCCTGATGCCCCATCACCGTCACCTCTTCATCCGGATCGAGCCAGCGAGAGGTCACCTGCTCAATCCGCTTCCAGTCGATTGGCTGCCGAGCGCTATCCACCAGCACCACCCTCCCGCACGAATGGTTCGGTTTCAACACCCAACGCGCCGGAAGCTGGTGTTCGTACTGCCTGAGCTCTTCTACCGTTCCCCCAACCCAGTAGGTTTCGGGAATCAAACATTTGGTTGTTGCCTCTGACGCGGCGATTAACCGCCGCATGTACTCCTTGCTCGCAAGCTTGTCGGCGCCCATTTTGAGGATGGCTCTCTCGTCGTTCAAGATTCGCCACGCCATCTTCTCCGACCAAAGTGCGGGGTGCTGGAAGTTACCCCAACGTTGAAATGCGTTGAGATAGAGAAGGTGCCGGCGGGAGATAACAGGAAGATGACGAAAGAGTGGGCCGAGCGGATGGATCAGCGCCAACGGATAACGCGGTTGCTTCGGTCCGTCGCGCACGATCATTTTTGCAGCGTACCCTTCAGCGTTCCCGCTAACAGCGCGCGCCACTCCGCTTCGCGAGGATCCGGTGCGGTGAGGTCTGGGAGTTGCCAGAGCTCACCAGCGGCTTCATTGAAGCTCTTTGCGAAGTACCCGAGTCCCCCTTCGGTGTATGTGGTTAGTTCACCGAACCAATACGTACCTTGATCAACGTAGCCATCAATGCGTAGGTAATCCGTCCCGCTACCTATTGCGTCAACAAACTTCTTGAGGTCTGCTCGTTGGTCTTCGGTAAAATCATCAACAGGGGTGTGGTGCTCCGCCGGCACTTCGATCGTCGTGCCCGTGAATACTCGGGTTCTCAGATCTGATGCGTAGCAGGCAACATGATGCTGTGGCGTGCCATAACCGGACGACCAATCAAACCGGAGCACGGTGCCAGAGAAGACCTGCGTGCGGAGATCTGGCGGTGGGGCATCGCCACCTCCCACTCGTTCTTCTGCAATAAGCACTCGACGTGCCTCGCTATACCCCCAGTGTCCAAACGCGCCAGACTCTTCGTCTTCGTGCATCCATTGAATACCCGCATGCACTAGCTCGTTCCAGTCAATTGGAGTGATCGCACTATCAATGATGCGCACGCGGCCGGAACTGCTGTTTGGCTTGAGCACCCATCGTGCTGGAAGTTGATCTGCGATCGCTTGTAGTTCGCGGACATCTGTCCCTACCCAGAGTGTTGCGGGGAGGTGAATCGCTAGGTTTAGCCTCTTCGCAATCTGCGCGACCAGTGCTTTTGAGGCGAGTTTGTCTGACGCAACCACAAGGAGTGCGCGCCGGTCGTTCAGCACCCTCCACTGCATCTTCTCTGTCCATAGCCGCGGGTTGCGAAAGTTTCCCCATCGCTTATGCGCGCGCAGGAAGAGCAGGTGCCGGCGAAGGCTGAGCGGGAGATGCCGAAAGAGCGGGCCGAGCGGATGGATTAGCGCGAGCGGATAGCGCGGTTGCTTCGGTCCGTCGCGCACGATCATTCTTGCAGCGTACCCTTCGGCGTCCCCTCTAGCAGCGCGCGCCACTCCGCTTCACGCGGGTCCTGTGCGGTGAGGTCAGGGAGTTGCCATGCTGCGCCGAGGCGAGCGTCAATATCTCCAGCGGTGCGAGTGAGACCGGACGCTCCGTAGGCCGTGATCTCACCAGCCCAAAGTTTCCCTTCCCAGAGAAAGAAATCGGCGCGTACCTCGTCAAATGGTGCACTAATTGCACGTGCCGCGTCTAGGAGGAGGTGGCGCACATTGTTTGAGATCTCTGGGTAATACTGGAATGGATCGTCGCCCTCTCCCCAAGAGAAGCGTGTCCCATCTGGAAAGTGGCACTCGTAGTAGCCATGTGGGTTGAGTCGATCTCCATAGAAGTAGTACTGTGCCTCACCTCCAGTGCTAACCACCTTCAGCTCAGTGAGACCCGCGCCTACAGTACCGACACGCTCCTGCGCGATCAGCAGGTGGCGCGCCTGTGAGTAGGCCCAGTGTCCGAACACACGCTCCTCCTCGTCACGCTCTAACCAGCGTGCGCTGATCGCAGCGGTCGTGTTCCAGTCAACCGGCTTGGTGTTGCTGTCAAGCAAGATGTAGCGTCCTGAGCTGTGGTTCGGCTTGAGCACCCAGCGTGCTGGGAGCTTGTGGGCGAGCGCCTGCAGCTCTCGAAGATCAGTGCCGACCCAGTACGTCTCTGGAAACCGAATCAGCTCAAGAAGTCCAGCCTTATCCAGTGCGCTCTTCACATACTCCTTGCTCGCCAACTTATCTTCAACGAATGCGAGGAGTGGACGCCTGTCATTGATAATGCGCCACTGCGCCTTCTCGCCAGCTAGGCGAGGGGATCGGAAGTTTCCCCATCTCCCCAACGCGCGCAGATACAAGAGGTGACGCCGGAGGCTCAGCGGTAGATACCGAAAGAGTGGACCGAGCGGATGGATCAGCGCCAACGGATAACGGGGTTGCTTAGGACCGTCGCGCACGATCATGCTTGCAGCGTACCTTGCTCAAGCTGATCCATGAGCGTGCCGACGGACTCGGCGGATCAGTGCCTGGCCCGGACTTCTAGCGCCCTCTTACCCGTGCGATATGATGCGCAACAGATCCGTTTGCGCATGTGCGTGCGGAATACGTAGAGCGAGGAGACGTCAGAATGTTGCGCATCCCCCGGTTCACCTTGGTATCAGCGGTGTTCGTGTTAATTGCGGCGGCGTGTGGAGGGTCGTCCGCTCCTGCAGCGGAGAGCATCTCCTACGCCCCCAAGAGCTGGCCTGCAGCTGGACCAATTGAATGCGCAGACGGCGTGGGTGGACTTGCGCAGATTCGCTCTGTTGACGAACTCACCGTTGAGTTCCAGCTGTGCGCACCGGATCCAGGCTTTATCCAGAAGGTCTCCCTTGCAAACTTCAACATTCAAGATTCGGGCTACCTCACCGCACATGCAGCCGACGGTCAGATTGTGAAGGAACCCAACGGGACTGGTCCTTGGAGCTTGGGAGCGTGGGAGCTTGGTGAACAGATCGTGTTGGAGCGGTTTAATGACTATTGGGGCAGTAAGGCAGCGACATCAACCGCTGTGCTCCAGTGGCAGCAAGATGCTGCCGCACGGCTCGTTGCACTTCAGTCGGGCACTGTTGACGGTATTGACAACGCCTCACCAGATGACGCCGCTGCAATCGCCGCCGACACTTCTCTTTCACTTATCTCACGCGTTGCGCTGAACACGATGTACCTTGGCATGAGCAACGCTTACCCACCGTTTGATGACGTCCGGGTGCGAACTGCAGTGGCGCTGGCACTTAATCGACAACGGATTGTTGACGCGTTCTATCCTGCTGGTTCCGCGGTAGCGTCTCACTTCATTCCGTGCGGGCTTGAATTCGCCTGCGAAGGTGACGCCTGGTACGAGCAGGATATTGATCGTGCGAAGGCCCTCCTCGCCGAAGCCGGCTACCCGAATGGTTTCAGCACCTCAATTTCGCTTCGCGATGTAGTTCGCTCATACCTTCCGAACCCACAGGCGGTGGCAACAGATCTTCAGGCGCAGCTTGCGGCGATTGGGATCAGCGCAACCATCGACGTACAAGAGCCAACCACTTACTTTGACAACGTCCTTAGCGGAAAGATTTCAGGTCTCTTCCTGTTTGCCTGGGTCCCAGACTACCCAGACACGCTCAACTTCGTCCTCGGACAGTTCGGCCGCGACGCGGGCCCAACGCTCGGCGCCACCTACGAGTCTCTTGATGCACTCGCCCTTGAAGCATCGATCACCGCTGATCCTGCACGACGAAAGGGGATCTACGCTGAGGTCAACAAGACGATCAAGGAGCTGGTCCCGTTCGTGATCATTGCGCATGGCGGCTCGGCAGTTGCCTATCGCGCTGATGTAGACGGCGCACACACAAGCCCACTTCTACTTGAAAATTTTGCGGCGATGGCACCGATGGGTCGCGATAAGCTCGTCTTTGTCCAAGGCGCTGAACCTGCGGGGCTCTACTGTGCAGACGAGGCCGATTTTGAATCAATTCGGGCTTGCGCACAGATCGGGGAGGGGCTCTACGGCTTCGCCACGGGCACCGCAATTGCAGAGCCTCGGCTCGCCACATCGTGCACTGTTTCAAGCGACCTTCTCACCTGGACGTGCGCCCTGCGAGAAGGCGTCCGCTTCCACAACGGCGCGATGCTCGATGCTACGGACGTGGTCGACACTTACGCATCAATTTGGGATTGCGCGCACCCACTTCATGTTGGGCGTACTTCCACATTCATGCCGTGGAGTGGAATTTGGGGTTCATTCCTCTCACCCGAAGTGTGCATCCAGCCTGCTGAGTAACCTGGCCGCCTAGGGTCGGCGCAGTTCCTCGGTGGTTAGTGGCCTGACCTGAGAGGTGTAGTCCTGCTCTGGCACCAGATATCAGCCGCTTGACTGGTGTCATCGGTGACAAATCCGTCTGGGCCGGTAGGCGGAAGCTTCCATATGTCCCCTCTCCTCCGCTCCACCTCTGACGTATATGTCAGGGCGCCGCTAGATGGATACGAGGTGAGCTCTCCAAACCAAAAGGCATTTCCGTCGTCATAGATGTCTACTCGAACGTGATCAAACGGCGCTGACACCGCCCGAATGATTCCTACAAGTTCTTTTCGGCGCTCCTCTGAAAGTTGCTCAAGTGCGCCAACTTGGTGTGCCTGCACTTCCGTCTTGAATCCAATCTTCATCCTATTGAAGTCCGCGTCGTACGCGATCGAGATCTGATCTCTTGTGTAAACATTTGTCGTGACAACGTAAGAAATCGGCTCACCGGAAAACGTTGCACAGCGAATCTCTACAAGGTTGCCTTCAAGTCTGCCTATTCGCTCTTCGGACAATACCCCGACACGTGCTTGGCTATATCCCCAGTGCCCGAAGACTTCACTCTCCTCGTCGGGTTGCGCCCAAGCTGAAACTAGGCGCGTAAGCTCCTCTATTGATGGTGTTTGGTCCGAGCTCCCAATGAATGCATACCGCCCGGAAGAGTGGTTCGGCTTAAGTACCTGCGGGGAATCATTCTGCTTCAGGTGATCACGCAGGGAGCGGTTGTCTTTTGATGTCCATGTAATTTGAGCGACCCGCAAGTCACGGGCTCGAGGATCCTGCGCAATGATCTGGTTGACGTACGCCTTGGATGCAGCCTTGTCACACGTTAGTGCAATGAGATCACGTCGGTCATGAAGAATGCGCCATTGGATCTTCTCTGTGTATTTCTTTGGATTTCTAAAGTTGCCCCACTGCTGATGATGTCGAAGATACAGCAGGTGCCTTCGTAGCGAGAGTGGCAGTCGGCGGAACAGTGGTCCGAGTGGATGAATAAGTGAGAGTGGAAATCGCGGTTGGTTTGGACCACGACCCGGTGTCATCAGTGAACGTTTGGTGCGTCGTGCGTGTTGACGCTATTCGCCGATGGTGGCCCAGATGAAGCCCATCATCACGAAGAAGCCAGAGAACATGGCAACAAGGCCGACTGAGCCGTAGGCAGAGGCGGCGGTCTTGTCCGTGAAGGTGCCGAGGATCAGACCGAAGACAACAGCCCACGCGATCCATGCGGCGCCCCAGATCACCTTGGAGTTTGGTCCGGTAATGAAGCGCTTCACCCACTTCGTTTCGCGCTGCTCCTGGCTCATGGCGGACTTCTGGAAGATGTAGACGAACCCCCCGCCAATGGCGAGTGAGATGAAGAACTCGATCGGATTCGTGAACGGGAGCGTAAAGAGCGTCATGCGCAGATCATAGCGAACCGCTCGCTCGGGGGCGATCTCTGGCACGCTATAGGCATGCTCGCAGGGCTTGACCTGATCCTGCTCCCGTTGATCACCTCCCTCTCGGAGGCGGTCGGCT
>CAJARA010000114.1 GCA_903944295.1 uncultured Chloroflexota bacterium | reverse complement strand
GAGCCCGCGCCGCGCGGGTACGGCGAAACCGCAAAGAGGATCCCGCCGCCAACCATAAGACTGCCGATGTCGATCACTCGATCGAGCAGCGTGAGGGCGATCGCCGCCTCTGGCGGCATGGCGAAGACGCTGATCAAGATGCCAACACTCCCCGCCTCAACGATGCCGATCCCTGCCGGCGTGAAGGGGATCGTGCTCAGCACCGCAGAAACGAGTGCGGTGAAGATCACGGCGGAGATCCCGAGGAAGCCTGGCGCCGGATCAATCTGAAAGAGGCCGAGTGCCGCCGCCACACAACCGAGGCGTGCCGCCTGAAGTGCCCAGATCGCGAGCGTGTAGGGCGCAACGGCAAGAAGCACCCCCTGGCGGCTCCCCTCCTTTAGCGCGTCGAAGGCGCGGGCGATCGGCTCAGCCGCAGCGACCGGGAGGGGGAGCCGCGCGACGAGTCGCGCAGCTGGTCCGCGTGCAAGCAGGAGCACCGCAGTGCCAACAACTGCGAGTGCAAGTGCAATCAGCGTGAGTGCGGTCACCGCAGGGCTCAGATTTCCGCCGAACGCAACGTACGCAGAGAGCGCGCCGAGTAGCGCCACGGTAATCAGATCAACAGCGCGCTCCACCACCACTGTGCCAACTGCTCGACCAAACGATGATCCGCCGTTCTTCTTCAGCAGCCAGGCGCGATACACATCACCGATCTTCGCCGGCAGGATCACGTTGACCCAGAATGAGAGTGCGAGGATCTCTACTGCGGCACGTCGAGAGATGCTGATGTTGATCGTTCCGATCAGTACTCTCCATCGCAGCCCACGGAGAGCGAGTGTGCCGCAACATGCGGCAAGGGCGGCGGCGAGAGCAACGGTATTCGCGCTCGCGATGGTGCTGCCGACCTGCTCGAGGTCAAAGCTACTCGCAGCACTCCAGAGTGCGAAGAGGAGAAGTGCGGTCAGCGCAAAGGCGAAGAGCGTTGATGGACGTGTGGCGCGATCGCGAATGCTAAAGGTTGTTCCCTCGCGCTTCATGCGCCGAACGTTCTCCCTGGTGTAATGCGCCGATTCCCTCGTGCCGCATTAATGACTTTAACGACGGGCATGATCGCGCGCGCAACAAACGAACCGCGTCCTGTAATCAGTTCGTGCGGCGCAGCAAGCGCAGCGCGTAGGCCATCTGGAGTTGAAGGGTCGCCTGTAAGGATTGACGCAGCGTTGCCGATCTCCATGATGCTGTGTGCATCCGATGACGCGACGCTCGGAATGCCGTGCGTTGCCGCAAGTTCTGCGGCGCGCTGATTCCCTCCCTGTGCAACAAGTCGCGCGTTCCATCCCTCAATGAAATCAATCAGTGGAAGGAGTGCAAGGAAGCGGTCGTCAAGGAGGAGTGAGCCGCGCCACGCGTCAAACGGATGTGGGATGCCAACGAGTCCACCTTGTGCGCGAATTGCCGCGATCGCCTCTTCTGGTGGTAGGCCGACTTGGAGTGGCCGCTCAATGAAAAGAGCGATCAGGTCGCCCGCCTGGGTGCGAACCTCTGATCCAACGATGATGGTGATTCCTGGAACATGTGCATCACGTGCGCGCTGCGCTCCATCAACGCGATCGTGATCGGTGATGGCGAGGTGCGTCACACCGCGCGACGCCGCCGCACGTGCAAGCGCTACTGGGTTGCTTAGCGAATCAAAACTCGCCGATGAGTGGCTGTGGAGATCGACCACCGCTCGCCGATCGAGCGACACGGGTCAGGCCTGTGAGGTGAGGGATTTCGCGAAGACGTCGAAGTGTTCGAGTGCGGTGCCCGTCCCCTTTGCTACACAGCTGAGCGGATCAGGGGCAACGTGTGTTGCAACTCCGGTAACCGTAGTGATCAGCCGATCAATGTTGCGTAGCAGCGCACCACCGCCAGATAGGACGATTCCCTTGTCAATGATGTCGGCGCTGAGCTCTGGCGGCGTCTGCTCCAGCACACCACGGATCGCGTCGGTGAGGTTGCGGAGCGGGACCTCCATGGCTTCGGTGATCTCCGTTGACGTGATAGTCACCTCACGTGGGAGGCCGGCGATCATATCGCGGCCCTTCACGCTCATCGTCAACTCCTCCTCAAGCGGGAGGGCGCTGCCGACCTCAAGCTTGACCTGCTCGGCGGTGCGATCACCAATCATGAGGTTGTACTTGCGGCGGATGTAGAGCGCGATCGCTTCGTCGAAGCGGTTGCCACCCACGCGATGGCTCTTCGCTACCACGATGTCTGAGAGTGAGATGACGGCGATCTCCGCCGTACCGCCGCCGATGTTGACGATCATGTTTCCCGATGGTCCGCTGATGGGGAGCTCGGCACCGATCGCGGCCGCCATCGGCTCTTCAATCAGGTAGGCCTTCCCGGCGCCAGCCTGGCGTGCGGCGTCAAGGACGTAGCGCTTCTCCACGGAGGTGGAGCCGGCGGGAACGCTCACCAACACGTCGGGTCGCCCGAAGGAGATCTTGCCGGCGGTCCCCTTCTTGATGAAGTAGCGGAGCATTGCTTCTGTGACCACGTAGTCGGCGATCACGCCATCACGCAGTGGTCGGATTGCGGTGATTGATCCTGGTGTGCGACCGAGCATCTCCTTCGCCTCGTTCCCTACGGCAACAATGCGATCCTCAGAGTCAATCGCAACAACGCTCGGCTCGCGCACGGTGATCCCTTGGCCCTGGACGAAGACGAGGACGTTTGCCGTTCCTAGGTCGATTCCAATCTTCATTCGGCTCTGCTCCCCTCTTCACTGACATGCGTTAGGTCCGCACCAAGGCCACGGAACTTCTCCTCAATGGTGGCATAGCCACGGCGGATGTGGTGGGCGCCGTGGATCTTGCTCTCTCCAGGGGCAGCAAGCGCGGCAAGCATGAGGGTGGCGCCAGCGCGAAGGTCGGGGATATCCGCTTCGGCGGCGTGGAATGTGGTTGGGCCGGTGAGGCGCGCATGCCGCGCATCCTTGATCTCCACCTGTGCACCGAAGCTTCGAAGGCCGATCAGCCATTCCAATCGATCCTCAAAGATCGTCTCGTGGATGTTGCTCACGCCGTCTGCGCGCGTAAGGATGAGCCCAGCTGACGGCTGCAAGTCTGTTGCGAGTCCTGGATACGGTGCGGTGGTGATGTCTGTTGCCTTGTATGAACCTTCGCCCTGTGGCTTTCCCGTCACGTGCAAGCTTGATCCGTTCACGCTGTGCTCCACACCAGTGCGTTCAAGCAGTTCAAGGAATGATGTGAGGTGGCTCGGTTCAATCTCTTGAATCTCAATGCTCCCACCAATCACCGCCGCGGCGGTGGCGAACGTTCCGGCCTCAATGCGATCTGGCATCACGCGATGTGTTGCGCCGTGCAGCGCGTCAACGCCCTGGACCTCAATCACATCTGGCGCAGTGCGCGCAACTTGAGCGCCCATACTGTTGAGGAGCGTGATCAGATCGTCAATCTCTGGTTCCTGCGCAGCGGGAGTGATGCGCGTTGTCCCCTTTGCAAGAACGGCGGCGAGCATGGCGTTCTCCGTCCCCATCACCGTGACGTGTGGGAAGGTGATCTCCGCGCCGCGGAGTCGGCCGCTGCTCTTTGCAAAGTAGTAACCATCGCGGTAATCGATCTCCGCGCCGAGTGCGCGCATTGCATCAACGTGCAGATTCACCGGGCGACGCCCAATGCGATCGCCACCAGGGTTGCTGATGATGACGCGACCGAATCGCGCAAGGAGTGGACCGAGCAACATGAAGCTTGCGCGCATCTTTGCCGCCGCTTCAAGCGGAACGAAGAGCCATTCAACGTCGCCGGCAGTGAGATCCATGCTGCCGTCTGCTTCTCGCTCAACGGTGACGCCAAGATCGCGCAGCGTGTCGCGCAGCACTTCAATGTCAAGAATTTCTGGCACGTTCTCTAGATGCAGTCGTTCGCCCGTCAGCACTGAGGCGGCCATCATCTTAAGCGCCGCATTCTTTGCGCCGGAGACGCGCACGCTGCCGCTCAGTGGGCGACCACCGGTGATGTGGAACGCCTCCTTTGCAAGCGCGGTGGGGCGGTACTCCCAGGAGAAGGGCTTCGGCGAAGGGGTGCTGCTCATGCGTGGATTCTCCTCTGTTGCTGGCGCTGCGTCCATCTACGCGGCGTGTGACGCACGCGCGCTTGGTGCGAGGGGGAGGGCCTAGCCGCGACGGCGGCGGCGCTCCGCAACGTTCAGGTGCAGGAGGGCGCGTGCCATGGCGGCGCGTGCCGTTGCTACGGCCCCTGGGTCGGCGTGGTCAACTTGGGCGAGCGCCTGCTCGGCTTCGGTCTTCGCCTTCTCAATTGCGGTGAGGTCAAGGTCTGCAGCAAGATCGGCCGACTCTGCGAGCACCAGCACGCGGTCCGGCCGAACCTGCACGAAGCCGCCGATGATGGCGAGGAGCTCCACGCCGCCATCCTTGGTGGTGATGCGACCCTCGCCGAGCCCGAGCACTGTGACGTACGGCTCGTGCTTCGGCAGGATCCCAACCTCGCCGTCCACTGTTGGAAGGACGAGCGCCGTTGCCTCACCACTCCAGGTGAGTCGCTCCGGCGTGACGATCTCCAACGTGAACGACATGGACTACTTGGCCATCGCGGCGGCGTTTGCGCGCACGTCATCCAACGTGCCGGCGAGGAAGAACGCCTGCTCTGGCAGTGCGTCGGCCTTCCCCTCCAGGATCTCGCGGAACGATGCCACCGTGTCGGCAATCTTGACGAACTTGCCGGGACGGCCGGTGAAGACCTCCGCGACGAAGAACGGCTGGCTCATGAAGCGCTGCAGACGTCGCGCGCGTGAAACGAGCGACTTGTCGTCAGGCGAGAGCTCATCCATACCAAGAATGGCGATGATGTCTTGCAGGTCACGATAGCGCTGCAGCACACGCTGCACCTCTCGCGCCGTCTCGTAGTGGCTTGCGCCAACCACGTTCGGATCGAGCACGCGTGACGTTGACGTCAACGGATCCACCGCCGGATAGATTCCCAACTCCGCAATGTTTCGCTCAAGGCGAATCGTGGAGTCAAGGTGTCCGAACGTTGTTGCCGGTGCTGGGTCGGTGTAGTCGTCTGCTGGCACGTAGACGGCCTGCAGTGACGTGATCGACCCCTTCTTGGTGGAGGTGATGCGCTCCTGGAGCGCCGCCATCTCCGTTGCCAAGTTCGGCTGGTATCCCACGGCGCTCGGCATGCGGCCGAGCAACGCGGAGACCTCGGATCCCGCCTGCGTAAAGCGGAAGATGTTGTCGATGAAGAGGAGCACGTCGCGACCCTCTTCGTCGCGGAAGTACTCCGCCATCGTCAGGCCCGAGAGTGCCACGCGGAGACGCGCTCCAGGTGGCTCATTCATCTGCCCGAACACCATCACGGTCTTATCAATAACTCCTGAGTCGCGCATTTCGTGAATCAGGTCGTTTCCTTCGCGCGATCGCTCACCGACGCCCGCAAACACGGAGTAGCCGGAGTGCTCTTGCGCAACGTTGCGGATCAGCTCCTGGATCACCACTGTCTTACCAACGCCAGCGCCGCCGAAGATACCGATCTTTCCACCCTTCTTGAATGGGCAGACAAGGTCGATCACCTTGATGCCGGTCTCAAAGAGTTCGGTCTCCGTAGTGAGGTCGTCGAACGGTGGTGCGGAGCGGTGAATTGGAAGTCGCGTATCGGCCTTCACATCACCCGCCTGGTCAATCGCATCGCCGAGCACATTGAAGACGCGGCCGAGCGTTCCCGCGCCAACAGGGACAGAGATTGGCGCGCCAAGATCGGTTGCCTTTGCGCCGCGCGCAAGGCCGTCAGTTGTGGTCATGGCAACGGTGCGGACACGATTGTTGCCAAGGTGCTGCTGCACCTCTACAACGAGCGACCCGTCTGCACGATCAACGCGTACCGCGTTATAGATTGCTGGTAGTTCGCGCGCGGGGAATTCAATGTCAACCACTGGTCCTGTGACCTGGACAACCGTTCCTACGGCTCCTGCGCTCTTTGTCCCTGCGTTTGCCATAACTCCTCCTACGCTCTCAGCTTCAGTGCGCGCTTGCGCCCGAAGCAATTTCGATCATCTCTCGCGTGATGTTCGCCTGTCGCACCTTGTTGTATGTCAGCGTCAGTTCGCTGATCAGGTCGCCAGCGCTCTCCGTTGCGTTCTTCATTGCCACCATGCGGCTCGACTGCTCGCACGCCGTTGTCTCAAGGACCGCCTGGAAGACACGGGTGGCAACGTAGCGCGGCAGGAGTGCCTCAAGGACCGTGGCTGGGTCTGGCTCGAAGAGGAACTGGTTCCCTGGGATCCCCGCCGTGTCTGCGGTTGGCTGGATCGGAAGGAGCTGGATCCCCTCTGGTCGCTGCACCAGTGTGGAGACGAAGGTTGGATGAACCAGCGTGACGCTTGAGGCGCGGCCGCCGAGGAAGTCGTCCACGAGGAGTCGGACCAGTGGCGTGACGTCAGCAAAGGTGGGCTTGTCGCCGTAGCCAGGGAAGGCGGCGGCGATCTCATACCCGCCGCGGGCGAGCGCATCGCGCCCCTTCTTCCCGATGGTGATGACGCGGGTGCCTGGCCCTGCGCTCTCGAGCTCCTTCATCGCGAAGCGGATCAGGTTGGAGTTGAGCGCGCCGGCGAGACCGCGGTCGGTAGTGAAGAGGACGATCAACTTAGCGCCGCCATCTGCCGGCTTGCTGAGAAGGGCGTGTCCCTCTTCGCCAAGAACGGCGGCGAGGTCGGCGATCACCTCATCAATGGAGTGACCGTATGGGCGAGCAGCGATCGTTGACTCCTGTGCACGCTTCAACTTTGAGGCGGCAACGAACTGCATCGCGCGCGTGATCTGGCGGATGTTCTTCACCGCGCCGATGCGACGTCGAATCTCGCGCTGGCTTGCCATGCCGCCCTACTCCCCGCCGTTAGGCGAGGAACCCCTTCCTAAACGCGTCAACGGCGTCATCGAGGCCCTTCGCTGCGGTATCCGTCAGCGCCTGCTCCTTGGCGATCTCCTGGAGGACTTGCGGTCGCTCGCGCTCCAAGAATGCGTAGAAGCCGCTCTCAAACTCGCTGACGCGCGGCGTAGGGACGTCGTCCAACTTCCCCTTTGACGCAACGTACAGGATGGCAACCTGATTCTCTACCGCGACCGGCGCGTACTGTGGTTGACGCGTGATCGCGGAGAGCTTCTCGCCACGCGTCAACTGATCGCGTGTTGACTTGTCCAGGTCGCCGGAGAACTGCGCGAATGCCGCGAGTTCACGGTACTGCGCAAGGTCAAGCTTCAACGGACCTGCAACCTTCTTCATCGCCTTCGTCTGCGCGGCGGAACCGACGCGCGAAACGGAGATACCAACGTTCACCGCCGGTCGCTGACCCGCGTTGAAGAGGTCGGTCTCAAGGAAGATCTGACCGTCCGTGATGGAGATGACGTTGGTTGGGATGTACGCCGAAACGTCACCCGCCTGCGTCTCAATGATTGGCAGCGCGGTGATTGAACCGCCACCCAGATCATCCGAGAGTCGCGCAGCGCGCTCAAGGAGTCGGCTGTGCAGATAGAAGACGTCGCCTGGATACGCTTCGCGTCCTGGTGGTCGGCGAAGGAGCAGCGCCATTTCGCGATACGCCACGGCGTGCTTGGAGAGGTCGTCGTAGACGCAGAGTGCGTCGCGCACCTCCTTGCCATCAACGGTGACGCCAACTTCCATGATCTCTTCTGCGATTGCGCAACCGGCGAACGGTGCAAGGTACTGCAGTGGTGCTGGATCTTCAGCGCCAGCGACCACGACTACGGTGTGGCCCATCGCCCCCTGCTTCTCCAACATCGCGACAACGGTGCGCACGGTGGAGAGCTTCTGACCGATCGCAACGTAGACGCAGATCAGGCCCTTCCCCTTCTGGTTGATGATCGTGTCGATCGCCACGGCGGTCTTGCCGGTCTGGCGGTCGCCAATGATCAACTCGCGCTGACCGCGGCCGATTGGGATGAGTGCGTCAACGGCCTTGATGCCAGTCTGCACCGGCGTGGTGACCGACTTGCGACTGATCACGCCTGGCGCAATGCGCTCAACGGGGCGGCTCTTCTTTGCATTGATTGGGCCCTTGCCATCCAGTGGACGACCGAGCGGATCAACAACACGGCCGATCAGCTCCGGTCCAACCGGAACCTCAACAACACGGCCGGTGGTCTTGACGGTGTCACCCTCTTTGATGCTCTTCGCATCGCCAAGGAGCACGGCGCCGACCGTCTCTTCGCCAAGGTTGAGTGCCATGCCAGCAACGCCGCCAGGGAACTCCAGAAGTTCAGACGAGAGTGCGCCGGAGAGTCCGTAGACCTGCGCAATGCCGTCGCCGACCTCAACAACGGTGCCGACGGTGCGCGACTCGGCGCTGCCATCAAAGCCCGCGATCTGCGACTTCAGGATGCTGATGATCTCGTCTGACTTGATTGCCATGGTTCTCTGCTCCTCGCTGCTCTACGCGCTGCGCCGGTTCAGCCGGCTGCCGAAAGGATGCGCTCACGCATGCGCGCGAGCCGTCCCTTGACGCTTCCATCAATAAGGAGGTCGCCCACGCGAAGCGTGACGCCCCCTACAAGGCTTGGGTCAATGTCATAAGTGACGCGCACTGCGCCACCAGCGATCTCTTTCGCCTGCGCCTCGATCTTGCTGCGCTCCTCCGCGCCAATCTCTGACGGTGTGCTCACGCGCGCGGTGGAAATACCGTTACGTACATCCAGCGCCTCGTGCATCGCCTCGGCGATCGCCGGAAGCGCTGCAAGGTGCCTGCGCCCCGCAAGCATCGTCATCAGTGTGTGCACCGCTGGGTTCACTGGTGCTCCAGCCGCCGCCTCGACTGCGCTCACGCGCGCCGCAACGGGGGATCGTGGGTCATCCAAGATCAGTCCTGCGCCCGGGGTGGCCACCACCTCCGCCACTCGATCAAGGTCCGCAGCGACCGTCTCCGCCGCAGCCCCTTCGCCCGCAAGGGAGAGGAGGGCCGCCGCGTAGCGTCGTGCTGAACCGAGTGGTCGATCCATGCTCAGTTCTTCTTTCCGTGCTGCTCGTCCAGGAACTCGCCAACGAGCTTGCGCTGTCGGTCGCCGTCCATGGAGGCGCCGACCACCTTAGTCGCCGCGCTGATTGCAAGGTCTGCAACTTCGCTTCTAATTGCTGCGAGTGCGCTGACGCGCGCCGCCTCAATCTCTGCCGTTGCGTCGTGACGCATCTTGTCCAGTTCAGCCTTTAGTGTTGCAACCTGCTGATCACGAATCTGCGCCGCCGCCTTATCAGCGTTAGCGCGGATCTCGTTGGACTCACGTCGCGCCTCTGCGAGTGATGCGTCTGCCGCAACTTCTGCGCGACTCTTTGCGAGTGCGGCGTCCGCCGCGTCGCGAAGCCCGCGCTCGATGCGCTCACGTCGCTCGTCCAACATCTTGGTGATAGGGCCAAGCGCTGCTGCGCGCAAGACGATAATAAAGAAGCCGAAGTTCGCCGCAGAGACCAAGATCCAGAAGAGATTAAAGCTGAGGCCGGCCTCGGGGGCTGCGCCCTCAACGGGCACCTCCGAAGCGCGGATCGCTAGCGCAATCGCCGACTGAATGATCTGCTGCACTGCTATGACTCCTTACATCTACTCGTGGTTGTGTCTGACCGTAATTAGAGAACGAGTGAAAGGATGCCGAGCACGATCGCAAGAACGCCGAGGCCTTCTGCGAACGCTGCACCGATGATGAAGACGCCGCGGATTGCACCGGCAGCTTCTGGATTTCGACCGATTGCACTCGCCGCTGCGGCGGTGGCAATGCCTACACCGAGGGCCGGCCCGATCACGCCGAGGGCTGCGATGCCCGCCTGAAGCTTGTCCATCTCTAGTACCTCCTACTTACGGCTGCCGATCGGACGATTCCGCTCGGTCAACCTGCTGCTGCTCAGCTACGGCTAGTGTGCCGCAACTTGTGATTCTGCTCCCGCCGTGGAGCTCCCCCCTGCCGCTGCAGGTTCGTGATGCTCATCGTGCCCCTCTTCGTGGTGCCCCTCCATGGCGAGCATGGTGAAGACCAGGACGAGCACGCTGAAGATAATCCCCTGCATCAGGCCCACGAAGAGCTCGAGGCCGTACAGGGCCATCGGGATGAAGGCGAGGGTGATGGTGGTCATCACGGTGAGCGCAAGTTCGCCACCGTAGATGTTGCCGAAGAGTCGCATGGCGAGCGTCACCGGCTTCACCAACTCAAGGAAGAACTCGAGCACGCCAACGAAGAGGCCGATGCCACCGTTCTTCAGGCTGAAGAATTTCCCAAGGTAGCCACCGATCCCGAGTGCGCGAATCCCTTGGTAGTGGAAGTAGACGAAGGCGACGAGCGCGAGTCCAACGGTCACATTCACATCACTCGTTGGCGCGCGGAAGGCATGGATTCGACCAACGCCAGGGATGAGGCCAGACCAGTTGGAGACTGCGATGAAGAGGAAGCAGGCGAGGAAGAAGGTGATGAACGGCTTTGCACCTGGACCACCGATCCCCATCGCAAATCCAGAGAGACCTTCAATGGCAAACTCCATCGCGTTCTGGATCTTTCCAGGAATCTCTTTGAGGTTTCGTGTGAGGAGGATCAACGGAACGATCACCACCGCCATCACGATCCAACTCATGATGATGGAGCCGGTGATCGATGGATAGAAGTCGAAGAGTGTTGCGGCGTGATGCTCTTCACTGCCGAGATTAATGACGCTATGTGGAACGATCGGCTCAAGTGCGAGCTTGATCACGCCACCTGGGAATCCTTCAAGTCCGGCGCCGCCACTGATCACGCCAGCAAACACATCAATAAGGAGGACGCCGAGTGCGGCGAGGAGTAGGGTGCGCCTGGTCGAGCTCTTTCGGGCTACGGCCACCGTCATCTCAACTCCCTCTCTTCTGACTCGGCGCGCCTGCGCGCGAGTCGTGCCGCCTTCTCCAATGCGTCCTGTTCTTCAAACTTCTTGAGTCCTCGTGCCACGATCTGCGCCGCACCGAGAGCCCCAACGACGAATCCGCCAACGAAGCCGACGATCAAGAAGATCGGCCCGCTGTTGAGCAGGCTATCCACCCATCGTCCGAGAAGCGCCCCCCCGAGATTCGCCACCAGGAGGGTGATGCCGATCTGCGAGAAGAGGGCGAAATACGCACTCTTGCTGCCGAGGCCTCCCGTGCCCGTTGCGTGCTCGATTGGACGATCGGATTCTAGCCGAGGGCTCTCAGTTTCGTGCTCGCTCACTAGAGCCCCTCCGCCCTGCGGGCGAGGTAGACGGCAACCCCGCCGAGCACCACGAGGAGGCCGGCGAATGCGTAGAGGGTGGCGCTCTCCGTCAGGAGGAGGGCGCCGATTGAGAGGAGGGCGGTGATGCCATAGAGGACGAGGACGGCCGAGCGGTGCGAGAAACCGTTATCTAGGAGACGGCGATGGATGTGGCTCTTGTCCGGCGTATAAGGGGAGCGGCCGGCAAGGATGCGCCCAAGGATGACGAAGAAGGCATCAATGATGGGGACGCCGAGGATGAGCAGTGCGGCGGCAACCTTTGCGGTGCCGAGGATGGCGAGGACGGCGAGGGCGTAGGCGACGGCGAGAATGCCACTCGTCCCCATATAGATAGAAGCGGGATGGAAGTTGTGGCGCAGGAAGCCGACCAGCGCGCCGGCGAGCGTGAAGCAGAGTGCGGCGAGCAGTGGCGAAGTGGGGAGCGCGATCAGGCCGAGTGTCACGGCAGCGAGGAGCGAGATGCCGCCTGATAGCCCATCGAGCCCATCGATAAAGTTCATGCTGTTCTGCATGCCGAGCGTCCAGAAGATCGTCACGCCGAGTGCAACGGCGTCAGGGAAGAGCAGGACGCCTGCGCCAAAAGGATTCGAGACGAAGAGGATGCGCAGTCCGAACGCGATAGGAATTAGTGAGATCATCAGCTGCCCAAGAATTTGCCACCGCGCGCGCAGATCAAAACGATCATCAATAAATCCGATGACACCGGCGATCAGCGTTCCACCGAGTAGCGCTGCAGCGCCTTGATCGGTGAGGCGCGCCGTACCGCTCCCTGGACTGATCTGAAGTTGCGGAGCAAGAAGGATGAGCACTCCGCCAACGAGTGTGAAAACAACAGCAACAGAGAGGCCGCCGGCGCGCGGTACTGGTTGCATGTTGATGCGTCGCTCATTCGGGTGATCAGCGATGTTGAAACGAAGCGCAACCTTGCGCATGGCCTGCGTTCCAAGCGATGTCAGTACCGCAGCGACAACGACGAAGAGAGCGATCACCGCTGCTTGTCTCCCGCCGCCGCGAGTGCTGATGCGTCGGTTCCTGGAACTGGGAAGGCGCGTGCCATCTTGATCACCTCTGCCTCAATACGCCCAAGCGCAGCGGGGTCTTCGCGGCGCGCAATCGCTTCCGCAGACCAGACGGCGATCTGCTCCATCTCTGCAGGCCCCATGCCGCGCGTCGTGGCTGCTGGTGTGCCGTAGCGAACACCACTCGTCACCATTGGTGAGCGCGTCTCGCCTGGAATGCTGTTCTTGTTGATCGTGATTCCCGCCGTCTCCAGCGCAGCGGTTGCCTCTTTCCCAGTCACACCGAGCGGTGTGACGTCGCAGAGGATGAGATGGTTATCTGTTCCGCCGGTCACTACGCCGAATCCGTTTGACTTCAGTGCGGCTGCGAGCACCTGCGCGTTCTCGAGCGTGCGCTTCATGTAGCTACGGAATTCAGGTTCTAGTGCAAGCGAGAATGCCACCGCCTTCGCGCCGATCACGTGCATCAGTGGTCCGCCCTGACTCCCTGGGAAGACGCTCTTATCAATGGCGGCGCCGTCTGCGGCACGAGCGAAGGCGATCCCGCCGCGCGGACCACGCAGCGTCTTATGTGTGGTGCTCGTGACAATGTCTGCGTGCGGGAACGGTGATGGGTGGAGGCCCGCCGCAATTACGCCTGAGATATGCGCCATATCCACCATCAGCTTTGCGCCTGCCGCATGGGCGATCTCTGCGAAGCGTTTGAAGTCGAGCGTGCGCGGATAGGCGGATGCGCCAGCGATCAGCACCTTCGGCTTCGCCTCGGCTACTGCGCGTTCAACCCCTTCCCAATCAATGAGGCCGTCATCCGCGCGCACACCATAAAAGTGCGGCGTGAACCACTTCCCTGAGACGTTGACGGAGGCGCCGTGCGAAAGGTGGCCGCCCTGCGAGAGGCTCATGGCAACGAACGGATCGCCAGGATTCATCAGTGTGGCAAACGCCGCGATGTTTGCCGACGCACCCGAGTGTGGCTGCACGTTGACGTGCTCGCTCCCTGGGAAGAGTTGCAGCGCGCGGGTGCGGGCGAGATCTTCAACGGAGTCAATGTGCTCACACCCGGCGTAGTAGCGCTTCCCGGGGTATCCCTCTGCGTATTTATTAGTGAGGATCGTGCCCTGCGCCTCACGCACTGCGGCGTAGGCGTAATTCTCAGAGGCGATCAGCTCAATGTGATCGCGCTGACGCACCGCTTCGCGCTCAAGGATGGCGCTGAGCGCGGGATCAACTTCGCGCAGGCTCTGATCCGCCCGTGGATCACGCTGCGCCTGGATCTCCTCTGGTGTGCGCCGAGTACTCATGCCCCTATTCTCCGTCCAAACCGAGGATCAGGCGCTCAATCATGCGCGCTGCGCCGTCCTCCTCGCTGGGCGGTGCGAGATGCCGCGCGGCACGCTGGACCGCCTCAGGAGCGCCGTGCATTGCAACGCCGTGGCCAGCGGCAAGCAGCATCTCGAGGTCGTTATGTTGGTCACCAATCGCCATCGTTGCGGCCAGCGGGATGTTGAGGCGCGCCGCAAGCCACTCAAGCGCCGCCCCTTTATTCACGCCGGGTGCCGTGAACTCAAGGTACTCAGGGTGACTGATGGTGACATCAAGATCGCCACCAAACGTTTCGCGTGCCTGCGCCAGCACCGTCTCTGGATGGCCGGCTGGCGCGTGTGCAACAACCTTTGAGATCTCCTGCGGCTCTTGTCTTAAATGGTGCGCAAGATCTTTAATGGAGTGGAGGCGCTCAACAGGGTTGCCGGCAAGCCACCCTTGATAGGTTTCATAGTGCGGGTCGGTTGCATCAAAGGCGTAGTCGTCTTGAATGACCACGTGTCCCCAGAGATCATGCTGTCGGCACCACTCAACTGCACGAGCGGCGAACGCTGAGGTAAACGGGGCGTGTCGAAGCAGTGCGCCACTTCCACTCTCGCCCGGAGCCGGTAGCTCCCGCGCAATCGCCCCTTGCATTCCAATGAGTGGCCCGTTCACTCCTGCAGTGCGCGCGTACTCAATGAAGCTTGGGATGTTGCGGCCGGAGGAGATGGTGGTGATCACGCCGAGTTCACGCGCAGCACGAATCGCGGCGATCGTGCGCTCAGAGATCACGCCGCCATGGGGGAGCAGCGTGCCATCAAGGTCCATCACGAGCAGCTTGATTGGCGTGTCACTCATATGACTAACCTATCCGCTGCGACGAATCTCCGCGACGCGCGCGCGTCCCGAGAGATCACCGCGGATGCTGACGCGCCAACCAAGGCCGAGCCCGCCAACAAGCGCGCTCACCGCGTCGGCTTGGCCGTCGCCAAACTCCAGGATCGCCGCGGCGCCTGGACGCAAGAGTCGCGGCAGTTCGGCAATCAAGCGGCGAATGCACTCAAGGCCATCGCTCCCGCCATCCAGCGCAAGGCGCGGCTCAGCGGCAATAGAGATCTGTGAGAGGTCTCTCGGTGCTGGCTCGCTCTCTGCGCCGCGCTGAAATCCGATTGCACTGCGCGCCGCGTCCACCTCGTCGCTCGGAACATACGGGAGGTTGGCGAGGAGGAGGTCGAGGTGCGCTGGGTCGCCTGGCGCGCGAGCGGCGAGGAGTGGTTCGGCGAGATCGCCGTGAAGGAAGGTGATGCGCGAAGCAACACCGGCGCGCAGTGCATTGGCGCGCGCGACCGCGAGCGCCTCGCCAGAGATATCAGTTGCGGTGAGCCGAAGCGGCGCTGGCGACTCCGATGCAATGGCGATGGCGATCGCACCGCTCCCCGTGCCGATCTCCGCCGCGTTCAGTGGTTGTGGTGCGCGACCGAGCGCGCGCGCAGCCGACACGCGATCAGCAAGGTAGGCAAGCGCCGTCTCTACAACGAGCTCTGTCTCTGGTCGCGGGTCGAGCACATCGGGGGTGACGAGCAGTTCGAGCGCACGGAATCCGCGCGTGCCAGTGAGGTGGCTGATCGGACGGCCCTTCGCTCGCTCGCTTACCAGCGCGGCGAGTGCGGCGGGTGCGTCGCCAACCGCAAGTGCGGCGCGCGCAATCTGCAGCGTTTCGGCGAGTGAAGCGTGTCGCTCCCTCAGTGGCTCAGGCTCTGGAAGTCCTGAACTCTGTGGAAGCGGAAGTGGGAAGCCCGCCGCAACGGCGGTGCGCAGCGTTGTGACGCGTGTTCCAAGAAGTGCGGCGAGGAGCAGCTCAGCATCTAAGCGCGGGGTGGAGCTTCCAGCAGCCTCTAGCGTTGCTGCTGCGGTGCGTAGCAGTGTTGGACCGTCAGCTTCGCGGGTGATGAGTTGCTCACCGTGCACTTCTCCGCTCAGCGTCTCTTCGCTCATCGTCAGCAGCCTTGTGAATCAGTCGCCCGCAAGTCGCTCAGCCTGTTCGGCCGCAGCGAGCGCATCATGAAAGACGGCGAAGTCGCCACTCAACACGCCATCAACGTCAAACTTGTCGAGTCCGATGCGATGATCGGTGACGCGGTTCTGTGGACCGTTGTAGGTGCGAATCTTTTCACTTCGGTCACCCGTGCCAATCAGCGCCTTTCGCGCAACAGAGTTTGCGCTGCGCTTTCGCTCCTCTTCAGCGGCGAGAAGGCGGCTGCGCAAGATTGCCATCCCCTTCTCTTTATTACGCAGCTGGCTGCGCTCGTCTTGCATCTCCACCACAGTGCCGCTTGGGATGTGGGTGATGCGCACCGCAGAGTCGGTGGTGTTAACCCCTTGTCCCCCGTGTCCGGATGCGCGCTTCACATCAATGCGAATGTCGCCTTCGGGGATCACAAAGTCGACCGCTTCAGCAACGGGGAGCACCACCACTGTTGCGGTGCTGGTATGGATGCGCCCAGAAGATTCGGTTGCGGGGACGCGTTGAATGCGATGCACCCCCGCCTCCCACTTGAAGGCGGCCCATGCGCCTGGTCCGCTCACTTCGGCCATCGCTTCGCGCACGCCACCGAGTGCCGTTTCACTCAAGCCGTCGACCTCAACCTTCCAGCCGCGTCGCTCCGCATAGCGGAGATAGCCGCGGAAGAGTTCGCCAGCGAAGATCCCCGCCTCATCACCGCCCGCCGCAGGACGCACCTCAATCAGGACGTCTTTGCCATCGTTCGGATCGGGGTCAAGCAGAAGTGCGGGGAGTCGCTCAATCAGTTCTCGTTCGATCGTCTCGGCGGCGGCGCGCTCCGCCGCCGCGAGGCTGCGCATCTCAGCGTCCGCGCCAGGGTCAAGCTCCATCGCCTTCGCGTCACTCGTTCGCGCGCGCGCGGAGCTCAACGTTGCCGCAGCCTCTGCGAGCGGTGCGGTGCGCGACAGTTCGCGACCGATCCGTGCGAGTGCCGTGTGATCCGCGAGCACCTCTGGCTGCGTCAGCTGTGCCTCTAGTTCGGCGCGGGTGCGGAGCGCAATCGCAAGGCGTGCCTCAAGTTGCGCGAGCTCAGCCATGAGTTGCCGCCTCGTACTGCAAGGCTCCCCATGCTGGTCGCTCTGACCCGGCGGGGACGCTCTCGCCGCCCGCCTCTACGGCAACGGTGAGTGCCGCAATTGCAACGTCATGCATCTCGTCATCTGGAAGTCGTGTGGTGATGCGCTGCACCGCAAGTCCTGGTGCGGCGAGCGCGCGAGCGATCGGATTCGTTCGGTACTTCCCGAGGAGGCGAAGGATTTCGTAGGCGAGACCCGCAACAAGTGGGATGCCGAAGATGCGGCTCGCCACGGTTGCGAGTGGGTCGAGACGGCCGAGTGTTGTGAAGGCGACGAGGCTCACCAGAATGACGACAACAAGAAACTCGGTGCCGCAGCGTGGGTGTGCGGTTGGCCAGCGCGCAAGATCGGCGCGCGTCAACTTGTCACCGTTCTCTAGTGCGTGGATCGCGCGGTGCTCCGCGCCGTGATAGCGATATGTGCGATCAATGTCGCGGCTGCGCCCCGCGAGTGAGAGGTACGCGATCAGGATCATGATCTGCAAGATGCCGTCCAGCAAGCGTTCTGCGAGCAGTGAGTCAATCGAGAGCGCACTCAGAAGAAGCGACGCGCTCACTGCTGGGATGATGTTGAAGAGCGCCATCACAAAGACGAGCGTGAGGACAACTGTCACCGCGGAGAGCGCGCGATCACCACGCGATGAAGGCGTGCCAACCGACGCCTGGCCTGAAGAGAGCTCGGCACTACGAAGAAGCCAGCGACTCCCGAGAACGAGTGTCTCAACAAGGATCACAACGCCGCGTGCGATCGGAAGTTTTGCCGCACGTTTTCGCAGCACGCCGTTCGGCAGCGGTTCGGTGGTGGTGAGGATGCTCCCGTCTGGGACGCGAATCGCCACGCCGATATGCGCCGGCCCACGCATCAAGATTCCGTCGACGAGCGCCTGTCCGCCGTAGGCCACGCTGCGCGCAGGGGCGGCAAGGTTTGCGAGTGCAAACGCGAGAAGGTGTGATGCGCGTCGCACAACGACGCCACAGTGGCGTCGCACGAAGATCAGCGCGAGCGCCCGAGGCGCTTCTGGAATCGCTCCACCTGACCTGCGGTGTCCAACAGGATCTGCTTCCCCGTAAAGAACGGGTGGCAGTTCGAGCAGACTTCGGTCTTCATCTCGCCGGCGCGCGTTGAGCCAACGGTGAACTTGGTGCTGCATGCCAGACACGTGATCTGGATCTCGCCGTACTTTGGATGAATCTCTGGCTTCATCAGCGACTCTCTAGGCGTCCGGCGCGGAAGCAACCACGTTGACGCGCTTCTTCAAGCGCGACGCGTAGTCAAACTTCACGCGACCTGTAACGGTTGCGTAGATGGTGTAGTCGCTCCCAAGGCCAACGCCACGTCCGGCGGCAAACTGCGTTCCACGCTGGCGCACGATGATGCCGCCTGCGTTAATGAATTCGCCGTCGCCAACCTTCACGCCGAGGCGCTGACCAGCGCTGTCGCGTCCGTTGCGGCTGCTTGATCCTGCCTTCTTATGTGCCATGACGTCCTCCTTGACTCGTTACTTATTCAGCGTCGGCTGGCTTCTTCGCCGCCGACTTCTTCGCTGCTGGCTTCGTGGTGGACTTCGCCGCCGGCTTCGCTGCGCTCTTTGCGGCAGGCTTTGCTGCAGCCTTCGCGTCGCTCTTCTCAACCGGTGCTGCAACCTTCAGCTTCTCGGCGAGTGCGGCGTCAGCCTGCGCGCGCTCTGCGGCGGCCTTCACTGCTGCGGCCTTCACCTTCTCGCGATCAGCTGCGCCGGCCTCCCAGAGTGCCTTCGCGCTGGTGCCATTCACCGCAACTTCGGTGACCTTAATAAGGTGAAGCTCCTGGCGATGCCCCTTAGTGATGCGGCTACGCGCCTTCGGTCGATACTTAAAGCTGATCGTCTTTACGCCGCGCTCCTGGCCAACCACAAGTGCGGTGACCTTTGCGCCGCTCACAACGGGCGTACCAACCTCAGTAGAGGTTGCGGTGCGAACAAGGAGCACGCGATCGAAGGTGACCTCGCTACCTGGGGTAGCGTCAAGCAACTCAACATGCAGCTCGCTGCCGAGCTCCACGCGATACTGCTTCCCACCTGTTTCGATGACTGCGTACATGCTTCGTTCACCCTTCTTATTACCCTGTGTTTCCGAGCGGCTTCGCCGCGATCCGCAGGCTGACGGAGAGGTCAGGCGCGGGAGGGAGAGTCTAGGCGTACCCTCGCACCCGCGTCAACCGCAGCCGTGCTCAGGCGTGCGGGGGGCTAGACGCCGCGAGGTGGGTTAGGCGCCACCCCCCTGGTGGACCCGGTGGCTTTGCACGAGGCCAAGGCCGAAGGCGAGCGAGATGGCGGAGGCTCCGCCGTAACTGACGAATGGGAGCGGGATCCCAGTAATTGGGGCGGCTCCAAGGTTCATCGCGATGTTGACCCCGCCCTGGAAGAGGATGATCGCGGCGAGCCCACCGCCGAGCACCGTGCCAAAGCTGTCCGGTGACTCCCAGGCGTGCCAGATCAGTCGTGCAACGAGCAGTCCAATAAGGCCGATGACAAGAAGGCCGCCGACTAACCCGAAGCTTCGAACGAGCGCCGCAAAGACGAAGTCACTCTCTTGCACCGGCAGCGGATTAATTCCGCCCGTCCCATCAAACCCAATACCGAAGAGGCCACCACTGCGAATCGCTGTGAGTGCCTGCTCCAGCTGGTACTTCGGTCCGGCTGGATCAGCGTTTGGGTCAATAAAGGCGATCAACCGCTCCTTCTGATAATCGGCGATCAAGAAGGCCCAAATGAGTGGAAGGAGCAGGACGCCGAGACCTGCAAGCCCAGCAATCCAGCGCGTTGCGGCGCCAGAGAGGAGCAGGCCGCCAAAGAGCGCGGCGGCAATGATCAGCGCTGTCCCAGCGTCTGGTTGGATTGCAACAAGGGCGAAGGGTGGTGCAACCACAAGGCTGCCGAGTAGTGTGTTGGAGAGCGTGTCCGCCTCTGCGCTTTCACGCGTCAAGACGGTGGCGAGTGCAACAAGCGTCAAGATCTTCGCAATCTCGCTCGATTGAATTGCGATGCCAAACACTGCGATTGCGCGCGAGTTACCGCCAGAGTCTTGGCCAAAGATAAGCGTCGCGATAAGCAGGAGAAGGTTCGCACCGTAGAGTGGCCATGCGAACGTGCGAATCCAGCGCCAGTTAATCGCGGTGACGATGGAGAATGTAGCGACTGAGAGTGAGAGCCAAATGATGGATCGCAAGAAGATTGATGAAAGATCAAAGAGCTCCTGCCCATAACTTCGGGCGTTGATCCACGCCATGCCGAGTCCGCAGATCATGAGAAGTCCAATAGCAGCAGTGGAGAGCCAGTCCATGCGGCGCACGATGCTGCCAACCCAGCCCGCCGCACCAAACGGCCCTCGTGTGATTGGCGATCCAAGACCCATCAGTAGCCTCCTCGCCCTTCGCGCTGATCGCGTGCGCTATTCGCCATAGTAGTTTCCAATCGACATCGAACCAGGGATGCGATAGTCGCGCTTTAAGTCGTACTGCAACTGCAAGTAGCGCTTCAGCACTTCAATGGCAGCGTTCGCTGCGGTGTTTGATCCGTGCATGAAGACCACATACGCGAAATCGGCGTCTGTCTTACTCCAGTCGTCCGTTGGTGCAACAAAGCCAGAGATCCAGTTGTGATACGGGAGTCGCCCCTGCTTGTCACGTACGCCGTACTCGGCGGTGCCCGTCTTACCGGTGAGGTTGAGCGGAATCTGGCCAAGGTTGCGCGTCATTGCGCTGTTCGCCACCACGAGTCGCGCAGCGCGACGCATCTCCGCCAGTGTTGCGGCACGCATTCCAACGCGCCCCTTCTCTACTGGCGTAATCGTCTCGGCCAGCGTGCCGTCTGGGTTGCGCAGCTCCAACACCACATGTGGCTGCCAGAGCGTCCCACCGTTGGCGAGCGCGGCGAATGAGTTCATCACCTGAAGTGGTGTTGCCAAGTCGTAGCCCTGGCCGAGCGCGGATTGCAGCACCTCGCCGTCATAGAGGGCGCGGCTAATCGTGGTGCGCGCCCAGTCCTGATCTGGCACTACGCCTCCAATCTCTGTCGGCAGATCGATCCCCGTTGGCTCACCGAATCCCCATGCTCGACCACACGCTGCAAGACGATCAATCTTCAGCCGTTGTGCGAGTTGATACGTGATTACCGCTGAGCTGTACGAGAAACCCTGCGCTGGCGTGAGGCGTCGCCCAAATCCTGCGCGATTCCACTCGTAGAACTTCTGCCCACCAACTTCAAGGTATGCGGGCGTAACGAGCGTCTCATCAACACCAACGACGCGGTTCTCTAGCGCGCAAGAGTAGGTCACGAGTTTGTAAGTACTTCCGGGCGGGAAGTGTGAACCAACCGCATGGTTGAGGAGTGGCGCGTTCTTATTGTTCAGATACTTTTGGTACTGCGCCGTGGTGATCCCTGATGCGAAGAGGTTGTTGTCATATGTTGGGAGTGAGGCCATCGCAATGATCTCCCCGTTCTGCGGGTTGACACTCGTCACAACGCCTTCTTTATTTCCCGCAGCTTTTACTCCCCACGCGAGGGCATCAAATGCGCGCTGCTGCGCTTCCACATCAATGGTGAGCACCACGCTCTTCCCGGCGATCGGTGTCTTCGTCACACCGAGTTCTCGGACGATGCGTCCCTGCACATCAATCTCAACCTGCCGAACACCCGGCTCGCCGCGCAGCGCCTCTTCGTAACTCTGTTCAACACCAGCGCGTCCGATGTAATCAAGTTCGTTGTATCCGGCACTTGAGAGTGCGCTGAGCTCCAACGCATCAATGCGCCCAACATATCCAATGACCTGACTGATCAGCTCACCATATGGATACTGTCGCCGCGGTTCAAAGATCACCTCAACACCAGGAAGTGCTGCGCTCTCTTCTTCAATAAATCGCGTGACGCGTTCATCAACCACACTGGCGATTCGAACTGGCTCCCAGATTGATCCGGTTGCGCGATCAAGTGTCATGGTGATCTTTACGGGATCAATCTGCAGAATCTCACCGAGTGTCTTCACCACCTGTGGACGAATGGTGAGTGGCAAATCGCCCGGACGAATTTGTACGGCGTACGTTGCGATGTTTTCCGCGAGGATGCGCCCGGTGCGATCAAGAATCAATCCACGTGGTGGTGCAATGACCTCTTCAATCACGCGGTGTCCGTCGGCGAGTGTGTTGAAGTCACGCGACGATGCGCCACCGCCGCCGACCTCTACCGCGATAAGTCGCGCACTGAGAAGGCCGCTAAGCAACGCGGTGAATACGGCCGCCGCGAGATATCGCAACGGTCGCTTGTATATCTGAGTACTACTCATACTTAACTGAGGCGATCGTCAAGCGGCCGTTCGCGCAGCTGTTGCGCGCGTCGTCGCGCTCCGACCACGCTGCCGAAGACGAGGAGGGCGGCGTTGATCGCGAGGCGCTCTGGCCCCCCAGGCCCTGCCGCGGTGGTGCCGATCCCTAGGAGGCTGCTGCTCAGGATCAAAACGGCCGCGGCGGCCGCGTACCCGGCGATGGCGGCCACGCTGCGGCGTGCCCAGCCAGCGTCCCCACTCCCTCGAACAGCGGCTGCCACAAGCACCGCCGCGCTCAACGCGAGCGCAGTCTGCCCAAGGGGTCGCCAGAGGAGGGTGTCGATAAGGAACCCAGCGATAAATGCGCCCAGAATGAGGGTGCTTCGCCGACGTACAGAGCTGAGCATGAGGAGGACGAAGAGGGGGAGGCTGAAGACGGTCTCAAGGCCAACTTCAGGGAGGAGGCGTGCCTGGATCAGGGCAGCAAGGGCGATCGCGAGCAGGAGAAGCGTGCGCCGGTTCATCATGCGGAGAGGATACTCCTGTTCCACGTGAAACGCGAAGGCGGGCGAAGGAAGCCCCTCCTGCTACACTCTCCGTGTGGGAGAGGTCGTAGCGCCAAGAAACCTCGGCCGAGCACAGGTCATTGTCTGCGCGAACCAGAAGGGTGGCGTAGGGAAGACCACGACCGTGCTGAATCTGGCGGCTGAGCTCGCACATGCCGGGCATAAAGTCCTCGTGGTTGACCTTGACCCACAGCGCAACCTCACCAGCGGCCTCGGCTTTGTTACAACGCCAGGCGCACCCACCGCATATGACCTCCTCGTTGGGCGACGTCCTGCGCACGAGCTCGCTCAGCCGACCTCCGTGCCGAACCTGAGTCTGATCCCTGGCTCGGCAGACCTTGCAGGGATCGATGTTGAGCTCGCCGCGGGCGACGAGAGCGGTGAGCGGCAACTCGCCGCCGGCCTCCGCCTTGCCGGAGACGCCGAAGTTGTGCTCGTGGACACACCCCCCTCCCTTGGGCTCGTCACGATTAGCGCCTTTGCGGTGGCGGATTCCGTGCTTGTCCCAGTGCAGTGCGAGTACTACGCGCTTGAGGGCCTCTCACAGTTGATGGCGACGATCCGCCTTGTGCGTGACCGGCTCAATCCCGACCTTCAGGTGAACGGCTTCCTCTTGACCATGCTCGATCCACGCACGAAACTGGGTGGCGACGTGGTGCGCGAGGTGGAGAGCCACTTCGGCGACCTCGTCTACCGTGCTCGGGTGCCACGCTCGGTGCGCCTCGCAGAGGCGCCGAGCCACGGCATCTCGATCCGTAGCTACGCACCCGGGAGCTCTGGAGCTGAATCGTATGCTCAGGCGGCGAACGAGTTCGCGAGCCGCGTCTTTGGGAGTGCGGCATGAGGGAGAGGGGGGTTCGATCGTGGTGAAGAAGGTAACGGGCCTGGGACGAGGCCTTGGGGCACTGATTCCTGAGGCGGCGAGCGCCGCTGGGGCCGTCCGTGCGGGGGCGCT
>CAJARA010000113.1 GCA_903944295.1 uncultured Chloroflexota bacterium | reverse complement strand
GCGAAGGCGCGCAAGTACGGTTGGAAGTAGCGAGATGAACGTGCGCCTCCCTCAGCCCGCCGATTTCTCCGCCCCACCAAGCCCTGCGCAGCTGCAGCGCTGGAGCGATGCTGACGCCGCGCTCCGCCCGGCACGCCTCGCAGCACTCCGTGCGCGTGCACGAAGCGAAGGGGTTGATGCGGTGCTTCTCACCGCGCATGCCGACGCGCGTTACTTCTCTGGGATCTGTTTCGGTCCGAACGAAGAGCCGACCGCTGGCGTCAGTGGCTGGCTGCTGATCTCTGCTGACGCCTTCGCCATCTTCGCCGACTCGCGCTACACGGTGCAGGCGCGTCGTGAGGCGACGCTCGCAACGCCGCTCGACCCTGGGAGTGATCCTGGCGCAGCGATTGCCACATGGGCTACAGCGAACGGAGTACGGAAGCTCGCCGCAGATCCTGGCGCCATTCGTCACGCCGTATGGGAGCGCATCGTTGCTGCGGGTTCAGGGCTTGAACTGGTCCCCGCAAAGGGGTGGAGCACCGAGCTGCGCGCGGTAAAGGATTCAACCGAGATTGAACGCATTGCCGCCGCGTGTGCCGTTGCCGACCGTGCCCTCGCCGCGCTCCTGCCAAAGATCGTGGATGGGGCGACGGAGGCGGAGCTCGCCTGGCTCCTTGAGCGTGGCATGCGTGAGGGTGGCGCCGAGGCGCTCGCCTTCGATGTTGCGGCACTCGCTGGAGGTAACGCCGCGCTGCCACACGGAAATCCTGGCGCGCGACCATTCAAAAACGGCGAAGTGGCACTCTTTGATTTCGGTGCGCAGGTTGCGGGGTACCGCAGCGATATGACGCGCACACTCTTTGTTGGTTCCGCGAGCGATGACGACCTTGCGCTCTATCAGCGTGTCCTTGATGGCCAGCAGGCGGCGATCTCCGCTCTTCGCAGCGCTGCAGAGCGTGGCGATGCGGCGCTCCCATCTGGACGTGAGGCGGACAACATCACACGCGCCGCAATGGCTGGCGCGCCAGGGATCTACGAGCATGGGCTCGGACATGGGATCGGCCTGCAGACGCATGAGGCGCCATCGCTTTCACGCGGTGCATCGGAGCGTCCGCTCCCATCGCCAACCGTCTTTAGCGTTGAGCCTGGGATCTATCTGGAGGACCGGATTGGCATTCGCATTGAGGATCTTGTTGCTATTGACCTTGCGGGGCGTAGCCTGCGCACGCTGACCCTCTTCCCCTCCGCCCCCCTGATCACGGGCTGACGGTTAGACTGAGCGTCAATACAGGGTCCTGGCCGCGCGGCCGTGCGGCCGTAAGAGAGGGGGAGCCAGATGATTTCAACCGGCGAACTAAAGAAGGGTGTCGTCATTGAGCTTGAGGGGGAGCTCTGGCAGATCCTTGAGTATCACCACATCAAGGTTGGACGCGGTTCAGCCCAGGTACGCATCAAGTTCCGCAACGTTCGAAAGCAGTCGATCGTTGAGAAGACCTTCCAGGCGGGGGAGAAGTTCCCGCGCGCAACGCTAGAGCGCCGCCCAGCGCAGTTCCTCTTCTCGGACGGGAACGACTACACCTTCATGGACACTTCAAACTACGACCAGTTCGTGATCACTGGCGAGCAGCTCGGCGAGGCGAAGGACTACATCAAGGACAACCTCATTCTTGAGCGCATCAGCTACGAGGAGGAGACACTCGGGGTAGAACTCCCAATCAACATTGACCTCGTTGTCACTGAGACCGATCCTGGCTTTGCGGGCGACACAGCGACCGGTGCGCGCAAGGCGGCAACGCTTGAGACCGGCCTTGTGGTGCAGGTGCCCCTCTTTGTCAGCGTTGGCGACCTGATTCGCGTTGATACGCGAACTGGCGAGTATCAGACGCGCGTCTGATCACGCAGCCATCCCCCGAGGAGGCACTCAGCGTCTCTGACGTTGCTGCGCGAATCCGCGCGCAGATCACAGAGGATCCGCTTCTTTCATCGTGCACGGTGGTCGGCGAGGTGCAGAGCAGCATGCGCAGCTCAGCAGGCCACGAGTACCTGACACTTCGTGACGCCGAGTCAACCCTTGAGTGCGTCCGATTCCGCGGCAGCATCCGACCGGGTGAAGAGACGCCAGTCGTAGGGGAGGTTGTCCTCCTTGTTGGACGGATCGATCTCTACGCGCCGCGCAGTCGCTACCAGATGATCGCGAGTGCCATCTTCCGTCCTGGCGGGATGGGCCTCCTCTCCAAGGAGTTGGAGGCGCTGAAGCAGCGGCTGCAGGCTGAGGGGCTCTTCGACGCTGCACGAAAGCGTCCCATCCCCGTTGCGCCAGAAGGTATTGCGCTCGTCACATCAAAATCCGGCGCCGTCTTGCACGATGTGCTGCGTGTTCTGCGAAATGCAGCGCCTCAATCTCGCCTTGTCTTAGTCCACACCGCCGTCCAGGGTGCTACGGCACCCGCGGAGATCGTCGATGGAATCCAGCGAGCAAACAAGTTGGCGAAAGACGAACATCGTGCTGGGCGCTCTGATGCGCCGGCGGTGATCCTTCTTGCACGCGGTGGTGGCTCAAGCGACGACCTTGCCGCCTTCAGCAGTGAGGCGGTGCTGCGAGCGATCGCGGCCTCCGAGCTGCCAGTCCTCTCCGCTGTTGGGCATGAATCCGACATCACGCTTGCCGATCTTGTTGCGGACGATCGCGCTGGAACGCCAAGCATTGGTGCGGCGCGCCTCGCGCCGAACCTTGATGCGGTGCGTCGACTGCCGCTGCAGCTTGCCGCGCGCGCTCGGGACGCCGTGGAGATCCTGATCACGCGCGCCACCGCGGCGCTACAGAGCGAGCGCCGCGCCCTGATTGCGGCGGGGCCAGCAACACGCCTTGAGCGATCCGAAGAGCGGCTCGCCCTCACCGCAGATGACCTGAGCCGTGCCGTCCGCGGACACCTTCGCGACGCCCTCGCAGGGGTGCGACAGTCGGGTATCCTCCTCGGCGCCCTCTCGCCACTCGCCGTTCTCTCT
>CAJARA010000112.1 GCA_903944295.1 uncultured Chloroflexota bacterium | reverse complement strand
TTCTCACTGGCCCGAGGCGATAGAACGAGGCGGCGCAGAGCGCCTCGAGGAAGATGATCGCAACGAAGGGGACCATCGCTGGAGCGATGCGCAGCAGTTCGCTCACGCTACCGAATCGATCACGCGCTGAGCGTCTGGTGCGGCGTGACGACGCGGTACGCGATGGCGCGCTGCGATGCGCCGCTATGACGCTCCGATCTTTCAGAAACGGAATCGGCAGAATGGTGCAGCAGAGTCCAACGGCCAGGAACGGGACAATCGACGACCCGCCACCGTCGCGGATTGCCACACCTGCGGCGATTGCGGTGATCGCATAGGTGAAGCTCGTCACCGCGCGTGTCACTGCAAAGCGCGGCCCACCATCGCGCGCAATGCCGAGCGCAAGCGCATCGGCAGAACTGTTAGAGGCGGCGCCAGCGATCGCCATAAGGAGTGACCCAGCGATTGCGGCGTTGAGATCGCCGAAGGCGAAGAGGAGGATGCCGATCGCGCTCGAGATCTCGCCGATCGCGAGCCCTGCACGCCGGCCGACGACTCGGTCGGCAAGGTGTCCCCAGGCCGGTCCGACGGCGCTCGAGACGAGCGCCGTCGCCGCAGTCAGCAGTCCGAGCTCGCCGGCACTAAGGCCGCGGTCAATCATCGCGACCGCGTAGAACGGATAGAAGACAGCGCCGACGACGCCGAAACCTCCGTAGATCGTCAACACGCCGAGGCGTGAGAGACGCGAACTACTTGCCAAGGTTCTCCGGGCCAAACGAATGAGGCAGGAGGAAGTCAAACGGGTAGCGGTTCAGTCGTTCAATCTTTAGATCCTTGTTTAGGCTGACCGCAATGATCGGCATCTGCAGCGATCCTGCGAACTCGCGGATCCGTTGACGACAGACGCCGCACGGCGAAGGTGATTCGGATGGAGATTGGACGGCGAACGCCAGCGCAACCGCTTTCGCTTTTGTCGCAAGACGCATCGCGTTCATCGCGTGCTGCTCCGCGTGCACCGTCAAGGTGTAGTCGGCCCCCTCCATGTTCGCCCCAACGTGGATTCCACCATCTGCGTCTGCGACCGCAGCGCCAACCAGGTAGTTGGAGTAGACGGCGTAGGCGCGCGGCCGAATCTTGACCGCCTCATCAACAAGGCGCTGCTCGAGCGGCGTGAGGTCGGTCGCTTCAATTCTCATCGTGGACTCCACCCTTCTACTTGTCCGATTAGGCGCCGAATATGCAACGCATGGAACGGTGCCAGCGGCATCGACCATAGCGGCTTCAACCAGGCTTCTGAGCCGAGTGATGCGGCATCCGCACCAGCCCAGCCGTACTCTCGGACGTCGTCAAAGGTGCGTACTCCACCGCCCGCAATGATTGGCAGCTTCACCCCTGCCTCACGCAGCTCACTCACCACGCGGAGGCCGATCGGCTTGATCGCTCGACCGGAGAGGCCGCCGTAGCCGTTCTTCAACAGTGGCGCGCCGCTGTTCGGATTCAGCCGCAGCCCCTTGATGGTGTTGATCGCGCTGATCGCTGCGACTCCGTTCGCTTCGGCGAGTCTGGCGTGTGCGAGGTAATCAAAGTCTGGAGAGAGCTTCAGGATCACCGGGAAGCGCGAGAGCCGAACGGCGCGCTTCAGCACCTCCTCAATGATCGGATTGAAGTCAAAGTTGACGTTGTGACACGAGACGTTGAACTCTACGGCGGCGAGCTCACCAGGCTTTGCGCGCTGGTTGACCGTCTCTACGAGCGAACCAAACTCATCGGCGCTGAATCCGCCGAGCGAGAGGATCCGATTCTGTTCGCGAGTGCGCACGAAGTACTCGTCAAAGTATCGATCAATCCCAACGTTTGACCAGCCGAAGGCGTTGAGCCACCCCGCATCTGCCTCTTGTAGTGCGCCACGGTAGAGGCGGATCAGCTGCGGGATCTCGCTCAACTTCCAGCTCTCTTGTAGCGTGAAGTGGCCGGCGCGCGGCTCCGTGGTGACGGTGCGCACCGTGACGGCACCGAAGCGGCGCAGATCAACAAAGTTTGCGATCGGAGAGAGGCCAAGCAGTGCGAAGCGACCCTTCGGTGCGCCGTAGCCGAGAAGGCTTGCGCTGGTGACGAGTCGATTGCGGAGGTGGACTCCGTTCAGGTTGATCATGCGGCGATCGTAGCGCGCAGAAGGAGCACCACCACCACGGATAGCGCCATGCCCACCAGGAGGCTGTTGCGCCATCGTCCAATCGCCGCCCCCGTGATCACCGCGACCGCCTCAGGGCCAACGCGGAACGCGCCGTCTGCAACGAAGATGTTGGCGGCGGCAATCGCGCCGAGCGCGGCGGGGCCAATGAGGCGCAGGTAGGTGAGCACTGGCGCCGGAAGGCGATCCACGCCCGGCGCGAGGAGCGGCAGCGCGCGCGCGGCGTACGTACCGATCCCGCCGAGAATCGCGAGTGGAACAAGGTCGGTGCGGAACGGATCAATCATCGTGCCCCTCCTTCGCGCCGCGTGAGGGCGATGCCGACGAGTGGCCCAACAAGCCCGCCGATCATCGCGGCGGCACTTGGGTTGATCAAGATCGCCGCAGCAACCGCTGCAGCGCCGCCGGTGATCAGCGCGATCAGTGCGGCGCGATCACGCACCAGGCCAACGGCGAGGCCAGCCATTGAGGCGGGGAACATCACGTCGAGCCCAATCGTTCCAGGCTCTGGGAGCGCCGCACCAGCGAGCCAGCCGGCGATCGTTGCAAGGTTCCAGGGGACGAAGATGGAGAAACCTGCGTACCAGCCGCCGGCTAGATCAAAGCGCCCGAGCCGTGCAATGTGCGCACTCGTGAGTGCGAATGCCTCATCTGTTAGCAGGTAGGCGAGCCCAGCGCGAATCTTTCGTGGGAGGTGCGTTGTGTGTGGCGCAATAGATGCGGCGTAGAGGAAGTGCCGTGCGTTCAAAAGCCAGACCAGCAGCACGATGGAGCTCCACGGCGCAGCAACTGCGAGCAGGCCAACCGCTGCGAACTGCGCCGCACCGGCGAAGAGGATGGAGCTAAACGCCGCAGTCTCAATCAGTGAGAGCCCACCTTCACGCGCGGTGAAGCCGAAGATGGTGCCGATCACGATCGCCAGCACCCAGATGCCGAT
>CAJARA010000111.1 GCA_903944295.1 uncultured Chloroflexota bacterium | reverse complement strand
GGTCAGCATGTTCAGCATCCCGCGAGACACGGTCGATGTGCCAGTCCCAGCGAACGCGCGCGGGCTCTACGGTGCAACCTATGGCAACAAGATCAACTCGTACTACAGCTCTGCAAAGGGGAACCCCGACACCTTCCCCAACGGTCCGGGGCCAGCCCTCCGTGAACTACTCGGCGAGCTCTATGGCATTCGCATTGACTACTCCGTGATGGTCAACTTCAGCGGCTTCCGCGAAATCGTTGACACGCTCGGTGGCATGCGCATCACCACACGCAACCCAGTTGTAGATGAGACCTACCCCGCCGGTGTCGGCTATCTCCGCCGCGTCAGAATGCCGGTCGGCGTGCGGACAATGGACGGGCAGGAGGCGCTGATCTTCGCACGATCACGACACGGCAGTTCAGACTTCGGCCGAGCGGAACGCCAGCAAGAGGTGATCGCCGCAGTGAGAGCGCAAACAGATGTCCAGGCGATCACCGCAAACCTGCCGAGCCTTGCAACCACGCTAGAGGGCGCAATCAAGAGCGACTTCCCACAAAGTGATTTGCCACGACTCCTAGAGCTGCTCGGTCGCATTGAAAACTCCAGCATCAAGAGCATCGTCTTCACCCCACCCACCTACCAAACGGTTGGCAGTGATGCGCGTGGCTACATTCTCACGCCAGATGTTGAGAAGATCCGCAGCGCGATCGCCGCAGCATTCGCCGCAGAGCCCACACCGGACGAAGTAGAAGGGAAGGCGATCCTGCGCGAAGCGGCGCGCATCTGGGTGCTTAACGGCACTGGTCGACCAGGAGAGGCGGCTACCTTCGCTGCACAACTGGTGCGCGCTGGCCTTGAGGCGTCAGCTCCGCTCGGCATCGTGCCGGAGGAGATCGGACTCCTGAGCACTCGGCTGATCGTCTACAACGGTGCGGCGCTGCGCATCCCCGTCACCCTCGCTCTCATTGAGCGGACGATGGGGATCAAGGCGATCCAGATTGATGATCCGAGCGTCACGGTAGACATTGAAGTGATTACTGGCGCCGACCTCTCATCAATCGGCGAATAAGAACGAGGCGGCGAGTAACAAGGAGACGGCGAGTCGCGACGCGATCGCTCGTTACGATCGGTTCTTTGCCGCTCCGTAAATCGGAGTGAGCCAGTGGGCGTACTCAGGGACTCGACCTTGAACCGCCGCAAAGTACCGCTCCTGGATCCTCTTCGTGACTGGGCCGATCGCACCAGTCCCGATCGGGCGATGATCCACCTCAATCACTGGCGAGATCTGCGCCCCAGTGCCACAGAGGAAGAGCTCGTCACCGATGTAGAGCTCACTGCGGTCAATTGAACGCTCGACAACCTTGATCCCAAACTCACGGGCGATCTCAATCACCGCAGCACGCGTGATCCCTTCGAGGATGTCGTCGTTCGCGCCCGGGGTGATCAGCGCGTCGCCACGCAAGAGGAAGAGGTTCTCTGCTGAGCCCTCGGAAACCTTTCCAGCCTCCGTGAGGACGATTGCCTCGTCGTGGCCATTCAGCATCGCCTCGCTCTTGGAGAAGGCGCTATTCACGTAGTTCCCCACCACCTTAGCCCGCGCCGGGATCGCAAGGTCCGTGGTTCGACGCGTGGCCACGGTGGCGCAGCGGATGCCGTTATCAACATCGATATAGTTCCCAAACGGGATGGCGATCACGTAGAAGTTGTTTGCAAGTTCGTGCAGGCGTACGCCGATCGCCTCGGTGCTCTTGTAGACGCTCGGACGAACGTAGACATCCTCCTTGTACCCGTTCTTCTGGAGGAGTTCAACGATGATCTTCCGCAACTCAGCAACCTCCGGAAGCGGGTCCATCATCAAGATCTTGCAGGAGGCGCGAAGACGCTCTAGATGCTGGTCCAGCTTGAGAGCGTAGAGCTCGCCCTGCTCCGCGTTCCAATAGGCGCGGATCCCCTCAAAGGTTGCGGTCCCGTAGAGGAAGGCGTGTGTCATGACGTTGACCTTCGCGTCCGCAAGCGGGCGGAACCCACCCTCGAAGTATGCGATCGCGTTCTTCGCCTCGTTCGCCATCTCTACCTCCTATGCCCGCAGGGTGCTTGGCGGCAGGCGCGCCGCGTTATGAAGCAGCCTACGCGACGAGGCGCAGCAAGGCAACGAGTGCCGCCGCCACGGCGACCGTGGCGATCAAGAGTGCGCGCG
>CAJARA010000110.1 GCA_903944295.1 uncultured Chloroflexota bacterium | reverse complement strand
GCCTGAGTGGGATACTTCGCCCATGAGTGACGCCCCACACCTGCCATGGCCGCCAGTGATTGCCGAAGCGCGATCGCCATTTACCGCCGTGCGCGTAGCGGCGCTCCTGCTTGCGCGTCCGCGCGGCTTTGGTGAGCGCGTAGCGGCGGTTGCCGATGCGTTGAATGCGGCGCACACAGATTGGCTCTTTGAGACGCGTGTGGTGGCGGACGAACTGTTGCAGTTGCAGTCGAACTGGTTCTCCGACTTCCGCACCACCACCGGCTTCGCGCTGAACGATGCACCGAACGGCACGCTAATCCACCTTGAAGACTCGTCGCGCATGACTGGCTGGCTGCAGCGCCAGGTAGAGAAGGCGGAGGTCGCCTGCCGCGCCGAGCTCGACAACTTCGCGCGCACCGACCGCGTCGCGGGCGACCGCTGACCGTTGATCCACTGCGATGAAGCGTGACGATCTGATCTCCCAGACGCGACGCCTCCTTGAAGAGGGGGAGCGGATCGATCGCGCACCATCTCGCGCCGCACTCAATACCTGGCTCGCCGCAAGCGACGCACTCCTCTCCGAGGCGTGGGGCTCCATGGACCGCTATCACCTGGCCTGGCTTGAAGTTGGCCGCATTGCACAGCCGCTTCGTGGTCGCGAGATCAGTAGCGACGAAGAGGCGCAAGAGATCCGTAGCGTGGTGAGCGCCAAGGGCGCGGTGATGCGTGCCTCACTGGATGCGGTGGAGCGACAAGGCATGCCCTTCCTTGGTGAGACGCGCCCCCGCGCCGATGCGGAGAAGACGGGCCTCCCGGATCACCTGCACGAAGCGCCGCACGGCTTGGTTCGCGGCGCGAGCGCGCTGCAGGCGGCAATAGACGCCGCTCGCAAGGAGGCGGCAGAACACGAAGAGCACGCCCTCAACCGGAAGAGCACCCCACAAAAGAGCGATCGCACGGATCTCTGGTAGCGGATGTGAGCACCTACTTTCTCCGGAATACCACCGAAAACCCGGGCCCCCTGAAACACATCCTCGGCTCGGTCTTGCCGCTTGCAATAAAGCGTCATCTTCTCTACATCAAACATTTCCATCGCATTGGCAACTTCGGGAACCCGCGACTCTTCAGCGAGAAGATGCAGTGGCGGATCATCAATGATCGGCGTGAGATCTTGCGGCACACCTGTGATAAGCGCGCATCAAAGCGGCTCGCTGCAGAAACGGGTGCGGCTGCTGGTGTGGAGATCAACATCCCACGGCAGCTTGCGTGGAGCCCTACATCTGATGGGATGATCGCTGTACTTCGTCAACTCCATGCCAGCGGAACGCTTCCTGAGCGTTGGGTGATGAAGCCGAACCACTCATCGGGCCGTGCGCTTGCGGTGGAGGGAACTCCAGACTGGAAAATTATTGAGGAGGCGGCACGTGCGTGGCTCGCGCCATCACGGTTTGCAGGGCTCCACTGGATCTGGCCGTATGTAACGGCAGAGGCTGGACTGCTGGCAGAAGAGTTCATTCCAGGTGATCAGCCACCGATTGAGTGGCAACTCTGGATCATAAGTGGGCATATTGAGTACGTCATTGCACAGCAGCGGATTGGAAATCTCCCAAAACGAAGTGCCTTCGATCGCAGTTGGCGGCGACTGACGCCGTGGTACAACCGAGCGGTAGCGTCTCTAGATTTGATGATTCCCCCTAAAAACTGGGTAACGATTGAACAAGTTGCGCTGGCCCTGGGGGGTCAGTGGGACATGATCCGAGTTGACCTCTTTGAAGACGATTGTGGAGGAGTTTGGTTTAGCGAACTTACGCCGTACCCGCTGGAGGGCCTATTCAGCGAGAGCAATGAAATAAGCACGTTTAACAAGGCAGCGGGCGCCGCCTGGTCCTTGCCCGCACTCTCTGATCAAGAGCGGTCAGGAGGATGACTACTCGCCAGTGCTGCAGCGGTCGTTATTTAGGAACGACGACATTAACCCCCAATACCTGAAGACGCCGCTTAGTCCAACGTGCGTAGGGAGTGCGCAGTCCCACTGTGCAGCAAAGCTATCCCGGACATCCCCGGCGTCAAAGCGTGCGCCGTTATGGAAGCGCACTCCCTCTCGCAGCGTGCAGGTCCAGACCGTCAGTCCCTTGCTTGGCTCGCAGGATGTGGCGAGGGAAGGGATTACTTCCGCCCCCCCGGTTACAACCGTGTAGAGACTCTCGTTGATCTGACTGCAAATGCGTAGGACATTGTTGTCCGACTCATCTGCACAGTAGAGGCTGGCTGGCTCTACTGATTGCAGAAAGACCACCTGTTCTCTGCCGTCAATGGACACCTCGGCAAAGTTCTCGTCGGCAATAGGTGACGAGTGTGCACCATTGACTGCAGACGACCATGCAATGGCACTTGACCCATGACCGAGTGGCGTGAGGATTGCCGCCTCACGGAGTGCGTTGTTCGCTTCGGCGAACAACGCAGCGCGTTGCGGCGAGTTTGCCGTTGTTGATGCCGCACGGAGCGGGGCAGCGATGCTCTCCACAATTGGCCCAAACATTAAGCTCTTGCTAACAAAGTTTGAATACATGTAATTGAGTGGCTCAAGATAGTCTGGCGTCCACCCACGGATGAAGATGCCATCAAGCAGCCCCGAGAGCACATTGGCATCAAAGATCGTTGACTCCTGTACTTCAAGTGTTGCATCAATGCCAACCTGCGCGAGTTGCGCTTGGAGATCAGTGGCAATGCCAGTTGGATCCGGATTGCTCACACGGACGGCATCCCTGAAGACGATGCGCGTCTTAAATCCATCCGGGTATCCAGCCTCCGCAAGAAGCTCGCGGGCACGGCTCAAATCCGTTGGCCACCACGACTCGCCCTCGCAGCCATAGGTGATCACGCACGGTACATAGTGCGTGGCGGGAGCAGAGCCGGCGGGGAAGAAGTTTTCAACGATGCGCTTGGAGTCAATTGTCATCGCGATCGCCTGGCGCACGCGAATGTCGTTGAATGGCTCAAAGTTGGTGTTGACTCCCGCATAGAGCGTGGTGGCGGGTAGGCGCTTGAACACTTGGTATTCCGAGTCAACAGCGAGCGCCTCAATGTCGTTTGCTGCAACGTTGTCAATCCCGTCAACAGTTCCTGCTCGCAGCTGAACCAGGCGAGCCGCTGAATCACCCTGCCACTTGAAGACGACACGCTCACTCGCGGACTTCTCGCCCCAATATTCTTCAAACCTGCTGAGAACCACCTCTTCTTGTTCCGTGGACCAGGCTTCGAGTTTCAGTGGCCCAGTTCCGTTTGGTGTGGTGAGGATGCTGCCGTCTGCAGTAGCGGCCGCCAAGTAGCCGGAGTCGTTTATTCCGTAGGCAACAATCGCCATCTTCTGGATGAAGGTTGGATCTGTAGCGCAGAGCGTGAAGATCACCGTGCGCTCGTCTGGCGCATCAATACGGGCAAGCCCAGGCTTCGGCGCACCCGCCTCGTCAAGCTCACACTCCGCCGCTTTTTCCACGGGATACGCGCCAGCCGCAAACGGAAGTTCGCTTGGCGCCGAGGCACTCTGACCAGCGCATCCCGCTGCTGCAAACAGAAGGGCCGCAGCCGCCCCCTTGAAACGTGCGCTTGCGCTCATCTGCCTCCAACTTTCCAAGATTGTCCTTGGATCAAAGGTCAACACTACACGCTGAAGCGTGGAACCTCACGGCGCTGAATGCTACTCTTGACCGCATGAGCCACCCACTGCACGGCGCACGACCGCTGGACACGAGCGCAGGCTTCCCTGAGGCCGCGGCGCAGATCAGCACGCGCTGGAGCGACGTGGCGGATCGCGGCATCATCGCCGCTGTCGAGTTCAATCCTGAGCTGCGCGAGCGCGTAGGCGACCTTGGTCTGCGGCACCTGCTGCGCGACGCCGAAGTGGTGCTGCAGAAGCTTTGCGAAAGCGTTGGCGCTGGAAGTGTTGCGCCGCTGAAGAACTTCACCGAGCACGCCACCGCAACCTGGCGCCGCAGGCGCATCTCCATGGATGACGTCACCGATCTTTATGAAGGTCTGCGTGTTGCCGTTGCGGCAACG
>CAJARA010000109.1 GCA_903944295.1 uncultured Chloroflexota bacterium | reverse complement strand
CTGCCATGTTCTGGACCTCCACTCTGGCCAGCCCGACGAGCGGCCTGGCCATACTCCACCCCAAAACTGGGGCTTGTTGAAAAGTAAAACACAATGTGGATAAGTGCAAGCCCTTTTGTGCGTGGCGCAACAGGGTTGATCCCATTGGCGTCCAGCTTGACCCCGGCCGGACCCGTTGAGTGGCAACAACGGCGCCGCTTTTCGTCAAAAACTGTGGACTGGTGGCGCATTGCGCGGCGTTGCGCGCGCCGCGGCGCAGACTGGCGATTGCCGCACCGATTTTTCTGAAAAACGGCGATTTCGTGCGAGAAATCGGCGCATCAGCGAGGCACGATGATGATCGAGGCGACGCGTCTGGTGGCGTGCTGCGGGGGTTTTCGGGGTCTCGGCGCGCCAAATCGGCGGGGAGATCTTGACCGAGCGGGCAGATCGCCGTAGGGTTACGACATGACGACGTATCGTTACTTTATGAGCCCGGTCTGACCCGCCCAGACGCCTAGCGTCTGACCGGCGGTCCGGCCGGGATGTGAGCAGAGGGGCCCCCTCTGCTCTTTTCTTTTCCCCCACCCCGCCGGCAAGCCGGCACCAAAACAGGAGCAACCAATGTTCGTCCGAATGGTCAAGGCGGCAACAGCAGAACAGCTCAGCGCCGTCCGCGAGCGCGCCGTTGCGGCGGGTCTCGCCGTCTACGAAGAGCAGGGTTCGACCGGAAGCACCCTCGCCATCCTTGGACCATCGGGTGCCAGCGCCGCACTAGAGCAAGAGTTCGGCGCACTCGCCGGTGTTGCAAGCGTCAGCCGCGCCACACGTCCCTACCGACTCGCCTCTCGCGAGTTCCGCGAGACGCCAACGGTGGTGAAGGTGCGCGATGCGGTGATCGGTGGCGGCACGCTGACCTTGATGGCGGGCCCATGCTCCATTGAATCGCGCGAGCAGCTCTTCGAAGTGGCGCAGGGTGTGGCCGATGCGGGGGCAACCCTCCTGCGTGGTGGTGCATTCAAGCCACGCACCTCGCCGTACGCCTTCCAGGGACTCGGCCTTGACGGCCTTCGCCTCCTCGCCGAAGCGCGCGAGCGCACCGGGCTCCCGATCATCACCGAGGTGATGGAGCCTGCGCAGGTCGACATGGTCTCCGAGTTCGCAGATGTGCTGCAGGTGGGGACGCGCAACATGCAGAACTTCTCGCTCCTCAACGCCGTGGGGCGCACGCGCATGCCAGTGATGCTGAAGCGCGGCCTCTCCGGGACGATTGAGGAGTGGCTGCTCGCCGCGGAGTACATCTTGGCGGCGGGGAACACGCAGGTCATTCTCTGCGAGCGCGGCATTCGCACCTTTGAGACGGCGGCGCGCAATACGCTGGACCTGAACGCGGTGCCGATCCTCCGCAAGCTGACACACCTCCCAGTCATCGTGGATCCGAGCCATGCAACGGGGAAGCGCTGGATGGTCGCGCCGATGTCATACGCGGGAGTTGCGGCTGGCGCCGACGGCATCATGGTCGAAGTGCACCCAAAGCCAGAAGAAGCCTGGTCGGACGGCGAGCAGTCGCTCACCATCCCAATGTTCCAGCGGCTCGCTGGTGAGCTGCGCTCCATTCACACGCTGGTCACGCCACTCCATAACGACCCAGGGGCGGCGGGCGCCAGCCCGTCGAAGAAGTAGCGCATGTCGCACCGCGTCAACCCCGCAGCGCGGCTGCGGGGTGAACTGCGCCTCCCTGGCGACAAGTCGATCAGCCATCGCGCGCTGCTCTTCGCGGCGCTTGCGGAGGGTGAGACGCTGATCACTGGTGCCGGTGACGGCCATGATGTGCGCTCCACGGCGGGGATCATCCGCGCGCTCGGCGCAACCTGCGAACGACTCCCAGCGGCACCTGACGACGCACCAGGGACGGCGCGCTGGCGCGTCCTCTCCCCTGGTCGCAGCGGACTCGCCGCGCAGGGCGACGGATCCCTCGATTGCGGCAACTCTGGGACGAGCGCACGGCTTGGCGCAGGGCTTGTGGCGGGAGTTTCTGGCGTGCACGTATTGGATGGCGACGCGTCGCTGCGCCGCCGCCCTATGGCACGCGTTCTTGAGCCACTCCGCGCCATGGGATCTGACGCCACGGGCGCCGCTGGTGAGCGCGGCGAGACGGCGCCGCTGCGCATTGTTGGGGGCACGCTGCACGGTACCGAGTGGCGCTCCAGCACCCCGAGTGCCCAGGTGAAGAGCTGCGTCCTTATTGCTGGCCTCGCCGCACGCGGCACAACCACCTATATAGAGAGTGTTGCGACGCGGGACCACAGCGAGCGGATGCTCACAGCGCGTGGAGCGCAGATCAGCCGTGTGCAAGGGGCTGATGGCGCCTGGTCGATCAGCGTTGAGGGTGGCGCGCAGTTGCGAGCGATCCCGCAGGTGCAGGTGCCAGGCGACCCATCGTCGGCCGCCTTCTGGTTGGTGGCGGCGAGCCTGCACCCAGATGCCGATCTGACGATCCGCGGCGTCTCGCTGAACCCCACCCGTCGCCACGTGATTGAGATCCTCCGCCGCATGGGCGCATCTATTGAAGAGACGCCGCGACCAGATGACGGCTCGGGGGAGCCGATCGGCGACCTCCGCGTCCGCAGCGCCGACCTCCACGGCGTTGAGATCACCCCACAGGATGTGGCGCTCGCCATCGATGAGATGCCGATCCTCTCGCTCGCCGCAACGGCGGCGCGCGGCGCAAGCAGCATCCGCGGCGCGGGGGAGCTGCGCGCCAAGGAGAGCGACCGAATCGCCGGTGTTGCCGATGGCCTGACACGGCTCGGGCTCACCGTTCGCGTGGATGGGGATGATCTCCACTTTGTTGGCGGCGAGCGGTCGAAGGGTGGGAGCCCCGAGGTCCGCGGCGATCACCGCCTCGCGATGACCTTTGCGGTTGCGGCACTTGTCGGCGATGGCGCCGTGGAGATTGACGACGCCGCTGCGGCGGCGGTCAGCTATCCGACCTTCTTTGATGACGCTCTGCGTCTCGCTGGTAGTGCAGAGCGAGAGGCGCGCGCATGAGCAAGCGCATCGTCCTCTTAGGGCACCCGGTGGCGCACAGCCTCTCCCCCGCCTTCCAGCAGGCCGCCTTTGACCACCTCGGCCTCCCAGTGCGCTACGAGCTGATGGATGTGGCGCCGAAGGGACTCGCCGCCGCCGTTGCCGCGCTGCGCGCCGATCCAGATCTGATCGGTGCCAACGTCACGATCCCCCACAAAGAGACGATCGGTGCGCTGCTCGACTCGGTGACGGAGGAGACCACAGCGATCGGCGCCGTCAATACGATCACGCGCGCTGGGAGCCGCCTCGTTGGGCGAAACACCGACGTGGCAGGACTGCGCGGCGCACTTGATGCGCTGCTCGATGGGCGACGCACCCCACGCGCCGCGCTGATCCTTGGCGCAGGGGGCGCCGCGCGCGCCGCCGTTGCCGCGCTTGTCAGCGCAGCCGTGGGGCAGATCAGCATCACCAATCGTCACTTGCGCCGCGCCGAGCAGGTTGCCGCCGCGGCCTCCAAGACCTGGCCGCACCTCGCCATCCGCGCCGTGCCGTGGCACGAGTCGATCCTGGTGGAGGAGGCGGCGCGCGTGGGCATCGTTATCAATGCCACCAGCCTCGGACTCTCCTTAAAGGATGCGCCGCCACTCCCCGCCGCCGCCTTCCGTGAGGGGCAGTTCCTGATTGACGCCGTCTACGCCCCTGGCGGGACGGCGCTCGTCCGAAGTGCACGCGCCGCTGGCGCCGAAGCGGCCGACGGACTGGAGATGCTCCTCCTTCAGGGGGCCGCCTCATTCGAACTCTGGACGGGGCGCCCAGCACCGATCAGCATCATGCGTGACGCGTTAGCCGCCGCCGCGGCATCATCTACCCATACGGGTGAGTCACCCGCAGTGATTGGAGGGGCGCAATGAGCTTCCGCTACCTGACCGCCGGTGAGTCACATGGTCCAGAGCTCGGCGTCATTGTTGAGGGGATGCCGGCCGGCGTCCCACTAACTGAGGCGGCGCTTGCCACTGATCTGAAGCGTCGCCAAGGCGGCTACGGTCGCGGCGCGCGCCAGAAGATTGAGCAGGACCACGCGCGCATCCGCAGCGGCGTCCGTCACGGCCTCACCATGGGTTCACCGATCCTTCTCTTGATCGAGAACCGCGACTGGGAGAACTGGACGCGGGTGATGCAGTCAGAGCCTCTCAGCACAGAGCAGGCGGCGGAACTTGCGGCGAGCGCCGCCGAAGGGACGAAGCGCGCCATCCCCGTGACGCGCGTCCGACCAGGGCACGCCGATCTAGCCGGCGCACTGAAGTACGGCTTTGATGATGTGCGCAACGTGCTGGAGCGCGCGTCGGCGCGCGAGACAGCGGCGCGTGTTGCCGCTGGCGGCGTTGCGAAGGCGCTCCTCCACGCACTCGGCATTGAGATCTGGTCGTTCACCGCCGAGGTGGGCGGCGTTGCGGTGGATCCCGCCAACTGCACACGCAGTCGCGAAGAGTCAGAGGAGAGCCCGCTGCGCTGCCCAGACCCTGCCGCTGAAACGCGGATGGTCGCCCGCATTGATGAGGCACGCGAGGCGGGGAACACCGTGGGCGGCATCTTTGAAGTCGTCGTGAAAGGTCTGCCGATCGGGCTCGGCTCCTATGTGCATTGGGATCGCCGCCTTGATGCGGCACTCGCCCAGGCGATGATGAGCATCCAGAGCGTGAAGGGTGTGGAGTTCGGCTTAGGCTTTGAGCAGACGCGCATCTTCGGCTCCGAAGTTCACGACGTGATTGAGGGGCGCACGCCCGCAGGCGACTGGGTGCACCGCACCAATCGCGCTGGCGGTCTCACTGGCGGCGTCAGTAACGGCGAGCCGCTCGTGATCCGCGCCGCGGTGAAGCCGATCAGCACGCTCGCTCGACCACTCCCATCTGCCGACCTGATCAGCGGCGAGAAGGTGGAGAAGGCGCACTACGAACGCTCAGACATCAGCGTGGTCCCCGCCGCGGGCGTGATCGGCGAAGCGATGGCGGCGCTCGCCTTGGTGCCATTCGTCCTGGAGAAGCTCGGTGGCGACTCACTCGAAGAGATCACCGCGAACCTTGCGGCGCTCCGTGCACGTGCCGCTATCCCGCGATCCGCACCGGCAGCGGGCGGCAAGGCTGATCCCGAGACGGACGCGAGTGGCACCAGCGCCGCGGGGTCCGGCGGCGACGACTAGACGCTGATGGCGACG
>CAJARA010000108.1 GCA_903944295.1 uncultured Chloroflexota bacterium | reverse complement strand
GCGGGCCGCCGAGATTGCCGACGCGGTGGTCGCTTCTATTGAAGGCGGCGAAGAGCAGTTCATCGTTGCGAACTTTGCGAATCCAGACATGGTCGGACACACGGGCAACTGGGAGGCGACACTGCGCGCGTGCGAAGCGGTGGACGCTGCGCTTGGACGTATCGCCGCCGCCACTCTCGCTCGCCCAGGCGCCCTCCTTGTGATCACCGGAGACCATGGCAACGCCGACACGATGCGGACCGCAGACGGAGAGCCCGTCACGAGCCATACATCGATGAAGGTCCCCCTCCTCCTCGCAGGCGATGTGGCTGATGGCGTGGAACTCGCTGAGGGTGAGCTCTCGGACATCCTGCCAACGCTCGCGGAACTGAGTGGGATCGCGGCTCCAGCGGGTGTCACGGGCCGCTCGCTGCTGCGCGAGCGGAAGTAGGGGGGATGCTACACTGAACCGGAGCGGGTACGCCTAATATGGGTGACCGAGAGATGCATTCGGAGGTCAGATGAATCCGATCCTCGCAGTTGGACAGATTATCGTGAGCGTCTTCCTCATCATCGCCGTCCTGATGCAGGCACGCGGTGTTGGCCTTAGCTCCGCCTTCGGTGGCGACTCCAGCGTCTATCGATCACGTCGCGGCATCGAGCGCCAGCTGATGCGATTCACAGTGCTGCTGGTCGTCCTCTTCGTCCTTTTCTCGCTGGTCGGCTACCTGCAGGCGAACTGATCAGGGGCGAATCCCGCCCGTGAACGTCGCACCTCGCACCTCAGCACCATGAGTCCACTCCGACGCGCCGCCGCCTTCCTCGCGCTCGCCGTCGCGACCTTCATGGCGGGTCAACAGGCAGGGCTCTTCGCAACACCAGGCGCTGGAGGCGGCATCTCGCTAGGGAGCGGCATCTCGCTGCCATCTGGACCCACCACGCTTTCTGAGGGCGTTGTCGGCCTTCCAGCGCAACCCCTTCCGCTCTTCGCCAAGAGCGGTGCGGACCGCGCGATCGTCGCACTCACGTATCGGGCGCTTACACGACTTGATGTTGGTGGAGCGCCAGGGCCCGATCTGGCGAGTGCGTGGAGTGTGAGCGAGGACGCGCTGACATGGAGTTTCACGATCGACCCCGCTGCGGCGTGGGAAGACGGGACGCCGGTGAGTGCCGCCGACGCGCAGCTGACGATCGGCCTTGCTGGGGAGCTCGGACGGGATGGCGGTTACTGGGAGGCGCTGACCGTTGAGGTGGGGGAGGGTGACGGAGCGCTGATCATTCGCACGCCACGACCACTCGCGAATCTTCCAGCGTCACTTGGGACGCTACCGCTGCTTCCAGCGCATCTCTTCAGTGGAAGTGCGGCGCGCGAGATCCCTCAACTTGAGGCCGCAGCTACTCCTATGGGAACTGGACCCTTTCGCGTCGTTGGTTTGAGCAGCAGTGCCGCCGCCTTTCAGCGGCGAACCGATCTTCTCGCAGGGGATCAGCTGGCGCTGAGCGCAGCGACGAGCGGTAGCGGGACGAATCGCGTAGAAGCGATTGCGATGCACTTCTATGCCACGCCTGAGGATGCGATGAACGCTTGGAGTTCGAAGGAGCTTGATGCGCTGGTGGGGCTTGACGGGGAGAGCAGCACTACTGCAGCGACGAGTTTTGGGGCACGAGCTGAGCTTGGCTCCACCGTGTTCAACGGGATTGCGATTAACCTGCGACCGAGGACCGTCCTCCGTCACCCGAAGTTGCGCCTCGGACTTCGCGCCCTGCTTACGCCGAGCCAGATCACAAACGCCTACGGCGGGCGAGAGGTCGCCGCCCCAGTTTCACCGCTCTCATGGGGCTGGTCGGAAGTGCCAGCCCCGGTTCGAGGTTCCGACTACGCAACGAAGCAGCTCCTCGCCGCGAAGTGGAAGTTTAAGGAGGGTGTCTGGATCGATGCTGATAAGAAGCCAGTCTCGCTTGAAATTTTGACGCTACCGGCCCAGGCCTTCCCGCAGGATGCTGCCGTTGCGAACCAGGCAGCTGCGTCGTGGAGCGCATTCGGTGTCCCCACGGTCGTGGCTGAGGTTGATGCTGCAACCTTGACGGAGCGTCTCGCTACCGGAAACTTCGACCTCGCGGTTCTCAACGTTGACGTCGGCATCGACCCGGATCTTTATCCGCTCCTCGGTTCTGCAGCGGTACTGACCGGCGGGAACATCGTTGGGATTCAGCTGAAGGAGCTGGACTCTCTCTTGAACGAGGCGCGTCAGCCGGTCGCCCTGGAGGTGCGGAAGAAGGCTCTCGCGGCAGTCCAGCGCTGGTGTGCGGCGAACAACTACCTCCTCCCGATCCGCTTCCTTGCGCGCGAACTCCTCATTGCCCCACGCCTAACTGGGGTGACGCCGCTCCTCGTGCAGGAGCCTGAAACTCACCTTCGGGATGTGCTATCGTTCCGCCTCGCGGCTGAATGAGCGATCACGAGGCCACGAACGGGTCGAGGTGGCGGAATTGGCAGACGCGCTGGCTTCAGGAGCCAGTGTCCGCAAGGACGTATGGGTTCAAGTCCCTTCCTCGATACCAGCAGCAGCGTCACGGACGCAGCACCTGTGCCCAGGTGGCGGAATTGGTATACGCGTACGTTTGAGGGGCGTATGACGCAAGTCATCCGGGTTCAAGTCCCGGTCTGGGCACCACACTTCTCTTGATCTCGTCGCCGGAGGGCGGCTGCACCGGGCGGTTAGCTCAGTTGGTAGAGCACCTCGTTTACACCGAGGGGGTCGGGGGTTCGAGCCCCTCACCGCCCACCAGAGCCCACATGGGCAGGACCCCACCCCCAAGACGAACCGAGCGGCCCTCCGTTGCGCCCTCTCGCCGCGGAGGGTATCCTCCACCAGTTGGTGTTTGAGGTCGCCGTGGCAGGCGGCCAACGGGCCGAGATAGCTCAGTTGGTAGAGCACGCGCCTGAAGAGCGCGGTGTCGCCAGTTCGAATCTGGCTCTCGGCACCATCAGCGGTTGTTAACGGCGCGGAAGTGGCTCAGTTGGTAGAGCATCACATTGCCAATGTGAAGGTCGCGGGTTCGAGTCCCGTCTTCCGCTCCAACTCTCTAGGGATCCGGGGTCGATGCCCCTTCGTCTAGTGGTAGGACACCGGACTTTGAATCCGTGAACCGAGGTTCGAATCCTCGAGGGGCAGCCAACAGAGAACGGGGCGACGTACCCAAGTGGTCTAAGGGGGGGGTCTGCAAAACCCCTATTCGCCGGTTCGAATCCGGCCGTCGCCTCCACAACCCATCGCCCCGCCGCTCACCCCACCCCTCATGCTGTACCACCAAGTGCTACACTCCGCCTCTGCCTTTCGGCTCCGGCCCACTGCGCAAGTTGCGTAGGGTGCACCGGGGCGAATCCATAGGAAGGAGCGCGCAATGCGCCGTTATGAGCTCATGATGATTCTGCGACCAGACGTTGCAGAAGATCGCAGCAAGGCGATCCTCGAGCGAACCGTTCGCTCAATCACCGAATCCGGTGGAACCATCCTCAAGAACGTCCCATGGGGACGACGCCGCATGGCGTACGAGATTGAGGGGAGCCGCGACGGGATTTACCAGATCTTTCTCTTTGAGTCACCAGCCTCGGCGATCGCCGAGATTGAGCGTGTCCTCCTGATCACCGAAGAGGTGCTGCGTCACCTTGTCGTCCGCGACGAGCGCCCAGCCTCTGCGATCAGCGATGAGTTGGAAGAGGAGGCGGCTGATGCCGCCGCCGCAGCAGCCGCTGCTGATTCGTTCATCGACGAGGCTGAGAGCGACGCCGCTCCGGCCGCCGTCGAGTAGGCCGAGCGATGACGTACGCAAAGATCACGCTGATCGGCAACCTGGGTGCGGATCCCGAACTTGCTTTTGATAGCCAGAATCGTCCGCGCCTCTCGATGCGCGTGGCGGTGAGTGAGCGCGCGCGAACGGCGGGCGGCGAAGATAAGACCACCTGGTATCGCGTCACGATTTTCGGTCGTGCCGGCGCTGATGCGGGCAAGTCTCGTCCAGAGAGGCTCGCTGAGTTCCTGCGCAAGGGGCATGAGGTGTTTGTCACCGGTCGACTCGAAGCACGAACCTACGAGGCGAAGGATGGAACCACGCAGGTGAGCCTCGATATTGTTGCCGACGAGTTCGAGCTGCTGAAGTATCGACCGCGAGAGTCCGAAGGTGGGGCACCTGCCCGCGAGCAGGCACCGCGACCAGCGGCAGCCGCCGCAGATGGCGGCTCACAGGCGGCGCCGAGTGATCTCGACGACCTTCCCTTCTAAACCAACCCTGTAGATATTGAGAGGAGAGCAACATGGCTGAGGCACCAAAGCGATTCAAGAAGCGTGATGACAAGTTCGGTGCGGCGCGACGTCGTCGAACCTGCTCATTCTGCGGCGACAAGCGTGGCGTGATCGACTACAAGGAGGTCAATCGGCTCCGCCGTTTCATCTCCGATCGCGCCAAGATTGAGCCTCGACGGAAGACGGGGAACTGCACGCAGCATCAGCACGAGCTGACGACGGCGCTCAAGCGCGCGCGTCAGATGGCACTCCTTCCGTACGCTCCGCAGCACCTCGGCTAACACCTCGTGGTGCTGATCGCGGCCATCACGGCCGCGGCGGCTCTCTACGGAACGATCGCGGGGCTCGGCGGGGGAATCATCATCGTGCCAGCGCTCCTTCTGACGGGAGTGGCGCTCTCAACCGCAACACCGTTGAGCCTCGCCGCCGTCTTCGTTGGCGCGATTGCTGGGCTCCTCCCCGCAGCACGGCGCCGCCTAATTGATCGCAGCGCGCTGCTGACGCTGGCGCCTGCAGCGTTTATCGGTTCAGCGCTCGGTGGCATTGCGGCGCAGCGGCTCCCTGAGGAGCCGCTCCTCCTGGTCTTCGCCGTGATCTCCGTGGCGGTCGCGCGCGACGCGCTTCTCCCTGATCGCCCGCTGGCGACGAAGCGAAGTGATCACCGGACGGGACAGCTCCTCCTTGGGGGAGGGGCGGGCGGCTTCTTTAGCGGCGCACTCGGCATTGGCGGCGGCGTCTTCGTTGTTCCGACCGCCCGCCGCTTTGGGCCGATGCGCATCGAGGCGGCAACCGCTACGAGCGTGGCGGTGATCGTTGGATCGAGTGCGATTGGCGTCCTCTCGAACTTGGCTACAGCGACGACGGCTGGCGCGGGGATCACTTCGTCTGAACTGCTCGCTGCAGGACTCGGCGCGGCTGTGGGGGGCTATGGGGGAGGGCGACTCAGCCCGCGCGTTCCCGAGCGCGCGCGCGCACTCTTGATCGCCACGGTCGCCGTGGCGGCGGCACTCGTTGCCTTGCTGCGCCTCGTCGCGTAGGCTGCTTCATAACGCGGCGCGCCTGCCGCCAAGCACCCTGCGGGCATAGGAGGTAGAGATGGCGAACGAG
>CAJARA010000107.1 GCA_903944295.1 uncultured Chloroflexota bacterium | reverse complement strand
TTTACGCAGACCGACATCAAGCGCGTACTCGCCTTCTCAACGCTGTCGCAGCTCGGCTACATGTTCGCTGCACTCGGCGTTGGTGCATGGGTTCCGGCGATCTTCCACCTGATCACACATGGCTTCTTCAAGGGACTTCTCTTCCTCGGATCCGGTTCTGTGATTCACGCTGTTGAAGGCGAACAGGAGATGCCGAAGATGGGCGGGCTCGCCAAAAAGATTCCGATTACCTACGCCACGATGTTGATTGGCACGGTTGCAATTGCAGGCCTTCCGCCGCTCGCCGGATTCTGGTCAAAAGACGAGATCCTTGGTGAGGCATTTAAGTTCGGTTACGCGTGGGTCTGGCTTGTTGGGATGGTGGTTGCGGGAGCTACCGCCTTCTACATGTTCCGTTTGATGGGGCTCACCTTCTGGGGGAAGAGTCGCGTCAGCGAGAGCGTCCACGTGCACGAGTCACCATGGACCATGACACTGCCACTCATCCTGCTTGCGATTCCGTCCATTGGAATCGGCGCGCTGCTCGGCTTTCCGTTTGCTGACGGCATCTTGGTGCACGGGCTTGAGCCGATCTTCCACCCGGCGAACGTGCTCCTTGAACACGAACATGAGGCGTGGACACTCTTCGGCATTGACGGCCTGCTCATGCTCGCAAGCGTCACGGTGGCCTCCATTGGCACCGTGGTCGGCGTGCGACTCTTCCGTAGTGATAACGGCGATCGCATTCGCGCGATCACCGCGCGACTTCAGCCGCTCTATGTTGGAAGCAAGAACCGCTGGTTCTTTGACGATCTGAACGATCTCATTTTCGTGCGCCTCGGCACTCGCCTCGCAAACGCCGCATGGTGGTTTGACCGCCGCGTGGTTGACGGTGCGGTGAACGGCGTCGGTGCGCTCACCTCAACTGGTGGTCGCGGCTTGCGCCAGATTCAGACAGGTCGAGTGCAGAACTACGCCTTCGGCATCGCGCTCGGACTCGCCGCAATGGCGGTCGCCTATCTGGTGCTCGGATCATGAACGACCTGACGCAGCTCGTTGCAGGGTTGCCGATCCTCTCCATGATTACGCTGCTTCCGTTCGCTGGCGCGCTGCTCATCGCGTTGCTTCCATCATCACGACCGTCACTGATTCGTGTGGCGGCGCTTGCGGTCTCGCTCATCACCTTCGTCTTGAGCTTGCTGATGCTTCCAGGCATTCGAAACTTCTCCTCAGAGTTCGCCTTTAGCGAACAGCTCTCATGGATCCCAAGCTTCGGCATCACCTACCACCTTGGCGTTGACGGCCTCTCCGGCGCACTCGTGGTGCTCACCACGCTGCTTAGCTGGATCTGCATCTTGGCGAGCTTCGGGCCAATCCAGAACCGCGTGAAGGAGTACTTCATTAGCTTCCTGATCCTTGAGACAGGGATGCTTGGCGTCTTCCTCTCGCTCGACCTCTTCCTCTTCTACATCTTCTGGGAGATTGTCCTCGTCCCGATGTATCTGATCATCGGCATCTGGGGTGGCGCCGACCGCATCTATGCCACGATCAAGTTCGTCCTCTACACGCTGGTCGGCTCGCTGTTGATGCTCGTGGCGATCCTCGCCACCGCCTTTAGTCATCAGGTGGCAACCGGCTCCTGGACCGGCGCATTCGACCTGATCGCGCTGCGTGGCACCATCACCGACCCAACGCTGCAGGCGCTCGCCTTCGGCGCCTTCGCGCTCGCCTTTGCGATCAAGGTGCCGATGTTCCCGTTCCACACCTGGCTCCCCGACGCGCACGTGCAGGCGCCAACCGCGGGCTCGGTGATCCTGGCCGGCGTGCTGCTGAAGCTTGGCGGCTACGGCTTCCTCCGATTCGCCATTCCACTCTTCCCACAGGCGGCGCATAACTTTGCGCCGCTGATCATCGCCCTCTCCGTGATCGCGATCATCTACGGCGCGATTGTGGCGATCGTGCAGACCGACCTCAAGAAGTTGATCGCGTACAGCTCGGTCAGCCATATGGGGTTCGTGACGCTCGGCATCTTCTCGTTCAATCAGCAGGGTGTTGACGGCGCCATCTTGCAGATGCTGAACCACGGCCTGATCACGAGCGGCCTCTTCCTCCTTGTCGGTATTGGCTATGAGCGAACGCACGACCGCGAGATCGCGAAGATGGGCGGCTGGGCGTCACGCACCCCCGTCTACGCGGCGCTCTTCGGCTTCTTCCTCTTCGCCTCGGTCGGACTCCCCGGCCTCTCTGGCTTTGCTGGGGAATTCCTCGTCTTGCTTGGCGCCTTCCTCGTCAACCCGATGGTCGCAGGAGCTGCAACACTCGTGATGATCCTCGCCGCCGTCTATCTGCTCTGGATGTATCAGCGCATCTTCACCGGACCACTCTCGCCGTTCCTGAAGGGGCTCGGCTCACACCTGACCGACGTGACGCCAATTGAGATCGCAACACTTGCGCCACTCGCCGCAATGATCGTGGCCTTCGGCATCCTTCCATCACTGCTCACTAATGCGTTTGCTTCGAGCGTCGCGCAGTTCCTCGTCTATGCGACGTGGCTTTCATCGGGCGGAGTGATCCAGTGAGCGGCGACCTTCTCACC
>CAJARA010000106.1 GCA_903944295.1 uncultured Chloroflexota bacterium | reverse complement strand
GGCGAAGGCTGCCATGACCAGCAGGTGGCCGAAGATGATCAGTGTCCCCGTAAGCGCAAGGCTCCCAGTTGGGCGGCGGGAGTTTCTTTGACGCTGTGCAACAAGGAGATAGAGGAGCGAGGTGACTCCCCAGGTGACACAAAGGAACTCGATCGGACCAGCCTCCAGGACGCCGACGCGTTCGATGGCTGATCCAGTGGCGGAGAGGAGCCCTGCCGCGACCGCAAAGCCGAGCGCAGTTAGCGGTATGCCGGCGCGTAACCCCTGCCACGGCGGCTGTATAGCAAAGAGCCCGACGACTACCAGCGCAATCCCAACTGGCTGACCGCCCTTCAGTGTTTCTCCCAGAAGTGACGTGCCGATCAGCACCGCCATCAGTGGATTGATGCCGCGCACTAGCGGGTAGACCACGGAGATCGGCGCTCCTGCATACGCGCGAGCAAGCGTCATGAAGTAGAGCAGCTCGGCAACACCTGCCGCAGCACCAAGGAGGAGCGTGTTGGTTGAGATGTCAACGGCGCCAACCGCCCATGCGAACATAAGTGCGACCCCTGCGGCAAGCCCCGGGGTGATGACAGCAGTTGCCGCTGCGCGTTCTGGATCTGCTGCACCTTTTAGTCGAATATTCCATGCGGCGTGGACCACTGCGGAACCAGCGAGAAAGAAGATTGCTACCGGTGGCATCTGCGCACTCTATCCGTTCTTCTCCCCTGAACCGCGTATCCTGCGCAGATGCGCGGATCACGGCTCCCCTGGGTTCTTCTCATCGCCATCTCAGCGTTCGGCTACGGCTCTGGGCCACTCTTCGCCAAGTGGATCTATCCAACCGGCTTCGACTGGCTCGATCTGCTCGCCTGGCGTCATCTCCTCGCCGCACTCATCCTCTGGGTGGTCGTTCTCTTCCTCCCCGCTGGTCGCGCAGCACTTCGGCAAATCACGCCGCGACGCGGCCTCACCGCCTTTGGGCTCGGCGTGCTCTTCGTTGCGAACGCATCCACCTACTTCGGAAGTCTCACGTGGATTGACGCGTCACTTGCAGGTCTGATGACATACGCGTACCCAGCAATCGTTGCGGTGCTCTCGATCTTCTTTGCACACGCGCCATCAGGCGTTCGTCCGTGGGTCGCACTCGCCATTGCTACAAGCGGAGTCGTGCTTGGCGTTGGTGGCATCTCGGCTGGGAAAGAACCTGCGCTGATCGGGCTCGTCCTTGGCGTTGCATCGCCAATCATCTACAGCTGCTACATCATCCTGGCGGCGCGCCTCGGCGGCGAATCAAAGAGCGGTACTGGCGCGAGTCGCGGTGGTGGCATCCCACCGCTCGCTGCGGTGCCACTTAGCCTTGCCGGCACCTCGTTCGGCGTCTTCGTCCTTCGCCTCGCCACTGGGCGTGACCTCCTGCCGATCCCGATCCCAGACGATGCCCTCCTCCCGATCCTCGGCGTTGCGACCATCGCGGGCATCGTGCCGATCGGTGCCTTCTACGCCGGCGCCCAGCGCCTCGGCGCTGCCCGTGCCGCCCTCGTCAGCACCGTTGAGCCGATCTTCACCATCGTGGCGGCTGGCCTCGTCTTTGGTGAGCGGCTCACCCCCGTTCAACTCCTGGGAGGGGCGGCGATCCTCGGGGCCGTCGTTGTGGCTGAGTGGGAGGCGATTCGGCCGACCCAAGCACGCCGTGGGCGGGGTCGATAATAAATTAACGCGCCGTTTACCTGGCGGTAGCAGCCTGTTCATACGCTCCACGCAGGATGAGCGTGCGCCCGCAATTTATGGCGAGCCAGGGGCGCCTCGCCAACAGGTAGGAGTGACGATGAATCTCGCAAAGAGCATCCGCGTCAGCATCACTGCCGCCCTTGTGCTGGCAATCGGCATCAGCGGCGTTGCAAACGGAGCTGCGCCATCCATCGATCCAGATGCAAAGGGGAAGATTGAAGGTTCAGGCGCAACCTTCCCATGGAACCAGTACAAGGATTGGTTCACCTCATTCACCGATGAGCATGCAGACACTGCGGGCACCGTTGCGTCGCTCGACCAGTTCCACCCAAGCAATGCAACCTCAGGCCTTGTTCTTGGATACTCAGGTGGCGGCTCTGGTGCCGGCATCAGCAACTTCTTCGGTGCAAACCGACGCACCGCAACCCAGATGTTCTCAGGAACCGATGCGGTGCTTAGCTCGTCCGAAAGGACAGCGATTGCTGCGACAGACATCAAGGCAAACTATTCCGTCATCCCAGCAATCACGGGACCAATCTCAGTTGTCTATCGAATTGATGGGCTGAAGACTGCAGCTGGCGCCAAGGCGACCCTTCGCCTGGATGGCGGCACAATCTGCGGCATCTATCTCGGGACCATCAAGAAGTGGAACGATGCCGCGATCAAGGCACTGAACCCTTCAGTCGCAAATCTTCCAAATGCAACGATTAACGTAGTTGGCCGATCGGACAGCTCTGGTACCACCTACGTATTCACTTCATACCTTGGCAAGGCAGCATCAGCCGCACAGAAGAACTGCGGGATGCACAGCAACTTCACTTCGTCCACTGAGGCGAACCTGAACGATGCTGCTGGTACGTTTGCTCCAACGAAGGTTCAGCCAAGCACGTATTTCGCGGGGATTCGTGCGGCAAACGGCGCCGCTGCGATCACCGGAAAGAGCGGCAATGGTGGCATTGCTCCATACGTAAAGGCAACGAACTACTCAATCTCCTACGTTGAATCATCGTACGCGTCGAAGTACGCCCTCGCAGAGGCTGCAATCGCAGCAAAGACGAAGCGAGGCGGTGCAAAGGTCTTCTTGAAGCCGACGACGGCTACGGTCACCGCGGCCCTAAAGGCTGCAGTGGTCACCGAAGATCCAGTTAACCCTTCAGCAAGCTACGTCCAGCCTGTGTACGCAACAGGTGTGAATTCGTATCCGATCGTTGGCTACTCGTGGTTGATGGTCTACCACGCGTATGACAACGCCAAGGATGTCACCCTTGGTCAGGTTCAGGGCATGATCTCATTCCTGAACTGGGCGCTGACTGACGGGCAGAAGGCAATGTATCTCTACAAGGGGTACACGCCAATTCCAGTGGCTGCACGAGCGAAGGCAATCGCCGAGCTCCACAAGATCACCTTCAACGGGGTAACCGTCTGGCCGTGATCTGAACCGGTTCCGAGCAACGCAGGGGGCGGGCCACAGGGCCCGCCCCCTGCATATACTTCGGCTGCAAACGGCAGCCACGTGTGGGTAGAGAGGAGGCAGCGATGAGCGGAGCGGCACTCGACTTCAGCCGCCAACGCAGCGCATCTGCCGACCCGCTCTTCCGTCGCATCCTTGCCGCTGGGGCCGCTGCAGGCGGCTTCCTCCTGTTGGTGATCACTGGATACCTCATTGCGTACAGCTCGCCACTCTGGGCGATCCAGAGCCCAATTAGCTTTCTCACGACAACTGCATGGGTGACTGGAATTGAACAGACAGATGGAAGCGTCCTCGAAGTCTATGGGGCTGCATCGGTCCTATTTGGCACGGCGGCCACCAGTTTGATTGCCGTGCTGTTTGCTGCACCGATTGGCATCCTTGGCGCGGTCTACCTTGTGGAGTTTGCGCCGCGCCGCATTGCAGCCCCACTCGCCTTCCTTGTTGAGCTCATCGCCGCGATCCCTTCGGTTGTGTTTGGACTCTGGGCGGTTGGCGACCTTTCCGATCGTCTGCGCGACTCCATTGAGTGGTGGATCGCCTCAAGTTTTGGACAGATCTTTCCCTGGCTTTCTGAAGACCCAACTGCGCCAGCATCTGACAGCATCTTTCGTGCTGGCTTCTTGCTCGCCATCATGATTCTCCCAATGATCGTGGCTGTGAGCCGCGAGTTTCTCCGCTCGGTGCCGATCTCTCTTCGCGAGGGCTACATCGGTATGGGGGCTACGCGTTGGGAGGCGATCCGTGATGTGGTGATCCCAACTGCGCGTGTAGGACTTATTGGTGCAGTGCTCCTTGCGCTCGGTCGAGCACTCGGCGAGACGATCGCCGTCACGATGGTGATTGGCAACGCAGAGGGCATTCCTTCTAGCCTCTTCCTTCCCGGCCAGACGATCGCTTCCAAGATTGCAAACAATATCGGTGAGACCTCTGGTGCAATCCCACTCGCCTCAATGGTTGCACTCGCGCTTTCGCTCTTCCTGCTCTCGTTCTTCATCAGCCTTGCCGTGCGACTCACGCTCCGTCGCTTCTCCCAGGCGAGGATCGTCTCGTGAGGACACCAGCGGTGAGCCTCCATGAAGCTCTCCTTCAGCCTGGTGCTCATGACCTCCGACGTGCACGCACCGACTGGATCATGCAGCGGATCTTTCAGGTTGCAGCTCTCTTGGCTGTGTTGCCACTTTTCGCCCTCGTCTTCTACGTCACGCTGCGCGCACTACCGTGGCTCAGCCCAACACTTCTTTTCAATAACCCACTCGACCAGCAGCCAGGGATTCTTAACGCCGTTGTTGGATCACTACAGATGACCGCTCTTGCGATCCTTGTCACTGGCCCGATCGGTATCGCAGGGGGCGTCTATTTGAGCGAGTTTGCCCCCCGCCGCGTTGCAGCAATCGGTGAGCTTGTGATTGACATCATGCTTGGAATCCCAAGCATTGTTGCTGGCATCTTCGCCTTCCTGGTGCTGGTTCCAATCCTCGGCTTCTCTGGCTGGGCTGGCTCCGCTGCACTGGGCGT
>CAJARA010000105.1 GCA_903944295.1 uncultured Chloroflexota bacterium | reverse complement strand
GATCGTAGGAGAGATCCAGGACGAGTTCGACGAAGAGGAGCCGATGAAGGTGGAGATCGGGCCGGGCGAGGTGATCCTGGACGGTCGCGCCGACATTGATGACCTCACCGAACTCGTTGAGCCAGCACTTGAGCTTGAGGACGACGAGGAGTACGACACGCTCGGCGGCTTTGTCTATCACCGCATCGGTCGCGTTCCAGTTGTTGGCGACGCCGTCGTGATTGAGCCGTTCGTGATCACGGTGATTAAGGTGAGCGGTCGCCGTGTTGGGAAGGTGCGCGTCCGCTGGACGCCGAGTAGCGCCGCCGCATCAAGCGGGGACGAAGGGAAGTAGCTGGCGCTCCGCTACGCGGAGATGACGCGCGTCAGGATCTCTTCTAGTCGCTCAATCGCTCGCGGGTTCATCGCCTTCACGCTGTGGATCTCCTTCAGGGCGCGCTCACGCCAGATCGCCGCCTGATCACGCGTGTAGGCCTGAGCGCCGGTGCGCTCAAGGACGGCGAGTCCAGCCGCAACGAGTGCCGCGTCAGGGTTCGGCGTGGAGAAGAGTCGGTCGAGTGTCGCCCGATCTTCCGTGTTGGCGTGCTCTGCTGCGTAGAGGACGGGGAGCGTCTTCTTATGACGCGCTAGGTCTGACGGCTCCTTCCCTGTGGCCGCTTCGCTCCCCCAGATGCCAAGAAGATCGTCATTGATCTGGAAGGCGAGCCCTAGCGCCCAACCGAAGGCGCGGAAGCGGGCAATCACCTCGTTGTCATCGGTGGCGAGCACCGCCGCTGACTCAACGCCGCCGGAGATAAGTGCAGCGGTCTTGCGGCCGATCATCTCGAAGTAGTGCTCCACGCTCTGCATTTCGTTCTTCTGGCTCGCCGCAATATCAATGAACTGCCCCTCGCAGAGGCGGAGGCAGGTCTCGTCATAGATCTTCATCATCCGGATCACCTTTGCGTCGGAGAAGCCGAGCGCGCTCAGGCGGTGCGTTGCGACGCGGCTGATGGTGAAGAGGGCGTCACCCGTGTTGATGGCGTGGGGGATCCCCTCACGCACCCAGAGGGTGGGTCGTCCACGGCGCTCTGCGTCACTATCTTCAATATCGTCATGCACCAGACTGAAGTTATGGCCGAGCTCAACAGCTGCGGCTCCAGGGATGGCGCGCTCCCAGTCGCTGGAGAGCGATGCGTAGGTGAGCAGCCCGAGGAGTGGCCGCATCCGCTTCCCAAGCCGTGCGGTCGGATCGCCGTAGCCCATGTGATAGCGGATCTGGTCGTACATGTTTGCGGTGATCGGCTCCTCCCACTCCGCGAAGAGTTCAAGGATCGCCTTGTCCGTTGCAGCGATGAGCACGTCAAGATCTAGCTCGAGCAGGTTCGCGCCAGAGGGTGTGCCCCGTAACTCCGTCATACCCCAATGCTACCCTGACCCCATGCCTGAACGCCGAACCTCACGGACGCTGGCGGTTGTCACCTCCCGATTTCGATTAGGTGAGGCGGATCGCGTCCTTACCCTCCTCTCGCCGGATCGCGGCAAGTTCAAGGCGATCGCGAAGGGGGTGCGCAAGCCGACGAGTCGGCTCGGTGGCGGCGTTGAGCCGTTCGCCGAACTTGAGGTTGCCCTCGCCACCGGTCGCACCTTTGACATCGTGACCCAGGTGCAGTCACGTCGCGTCTGGCTCGGGCTCCGCGAACGGCTCAAGAGCAGCGCTGTTGCCTGGTACGCGGCGGAGCTCGTTGAGCGCGCCACCAGTGAAGAGCAGCCTGAGCCGCAACTCTACGAGCTTCTGATTCACGCCTGGGATCTGCTTGAAGCTGGCGCATCCGATGAGTTGGTTGCGCGCTGGGTTGAGCTCGGACTGCTTGATGCGGCAGGACATGGCCCTGAGCTTGATCAGTGCCTTGATTGCGGGCGCGCACCGATTGAGGGGGAGGGGCTGCGCTGGGATGAGGCGGCGGGCGGTATCCGTTGTGTGGCACACGGTGAGGGGCTTCCACTGAGTAGCGATGCACTGCGCCTCCTGCGCGCGCTGCGACGCTTCCCTCCAGAACAGCTCACGCAACTTCGCCTCCCAGCAGGACCGCTCGCGGAGGCGGATCGCGCCCTCCGTGGCTCTATCCTGCTGCTCTACGGACATGAGCCGAAGAGTCGGAGCTTTCTTGATGAGGTGATGGCATGAGCGAGGTGGCGGCATGAACAGCGTGAGCGATCTGCTCCTCGTGGCGATTGGTGGCGGTGCTGGCGCGCTCCTGCGCGGTGGCATCGACACGCTCGCCGCGCGCCTCGGCCTTGCGGCACCACTCGCCACACTCTCCATCAACATCGTCGGCTCCTTCTTCGCCGGCCTCGTTGCGGTGCTACTGATCGATCGCAGCCTGCTCCCCGAGGCGGCGCGACCACTCCTCCTCATCGGCCTACTCGGTGGCTTCACCACCTTCTCCACCTTTGCGCTGCAGCTCGCACGGATGAGCGACGCAGGGGAGGCGCTTCCGCTCCTCGCCTACGCGGCGGGGTCGCTCCTTCTCGGGTTCGCCGCCGCTGTTGCGGGGATCGCTCTCGGTCGCGCCCTCTAGCGTGCGACGGATCGGGTAGGCTTCCACTTCATGAGCATCACCGCCGATCCTTCGATCACGCTCGCCGGCACGCCGGCCGCCGACGCGACCCCCGCGGTTGCCGATCTCGACGTCATCGTCTCGCTCGCCAAGCGCCGCGGCTTCGTCTTCCCGAGCTCGGAGATCTACGGCGGGATCAACGCCGTCTGGGATTACGGCCCACTCGGCGTGGAGTTGAAGAACAATGTGAAGCGCGCCTGGTGGCGCAGCATCGTCCAGGAGCGCAACGACGTGGTGGGCCTTGACGCAGGCATCCTGATGCACCCACAGGTGTGGCGTACTTCGGGACACGTCGGCTCGTTCAGCGATCCGCTTGTTGAGTGCACCGCCTGCAAGCGTCGCTACCGCCTCGACGAACTCCCAGGGACAGATGCGCTCACCACGCTGCAACTTGCCGAAGCGGACATTGTCACGAAGCTCGGCCTCGTCTGCCCCGACTGTGAGGGGAGCCTCACTGCACCGCGCCGCTTCAACTTGATGTTCAAGACCTTCATGGGCCCAGTGGAGGAGGATGCCTCCGTCATCTACCTGCGCCCGGAGACGGCACAGGGCGCATATGTCCAGCACAAGAACGTTCGCGATGCTGCACGAAAGAAGATTCCATTCGGTATTGCGCAGATCGGGAAGTCCTTCCGCAACGAGATCAGCCCAGGAAACTTCGTCTTCCGCATGCGCGAGTTTGAGCAGATGGAGCTGCAGATGTTCGTGCGACCGGAGGAGGGTGCGACCGCCGCCTTTGATGAGTGGCTCCCACGCCGGCTCGAGTGGTACAAGGCGTACGGCGTCTCACCAGAGCGGCTCCGTGCGCGCGAGCATGCGGCAGATGAACTCGCCCACTACGCGAAGCGCGCCATTGACGTTGAGTATCGTTTCCCGTTCGGCTGGAAGGAGCTCGAGGGGGTCCATAACCGTGGCGACTTTGACCTCTCACGGCACGCAGCGGAGAGTGGTGAGAGCCTCTCGTACTTTGATCCAGCCACGGAGCAGACCTTCACGCCGTGGGTTGTTGAGGCGGCGGCTGGCGCCGACCGTGCCGCCTTCACCTTCCTAATTGACGCCTATCGCGAAGAGATCGTGCGTGACGAGAAGCGCGTCGTCCTTGGTCTCCATCCAGAGCTTGCGCCGTACAAGGTGGCGGTGCTCCCACTGCTGAAGAAGCGCGACGATCTCGTGGAGCTTGCGCACAAGTTTCGTAACGGCCTCTCACGAGAGTTCACGGCGGTCTACGACGACACGGCTGCCAGTGGGAAGCTCTACCGACGCCAGGACGAGATCGGCTCGCCGTGGTGCATCTGCGTCGAAGTTGACTCAATGGACGACCACGCCGTCACGGTGCGCGATCGCGACAGCATGGAGCAGGAGCGGGTCAGCGTGGATCGGCTTGAAGAGTACTTCCTTAG
>CAJARA010000104.1 GCA_903944295.1 uncultured Chloroflexota bacterium | reverse complement strand
GTGGCCGGGTTCGGGACGACCAACGTCTCGTTAGAGGAGGAGGCGACCCAGCGTCCGGCGATGAAGTTTTTCAGCGTCTCAGGCGCCTTCTGCGCGGCCAGGTGCTCAATGTTCATGGGCATGAGGGCATTCTGCCGCAGGGTTAGGAGTTGTGCCGCAGGGCGCGCAATCGTCGCACGCTACGCGACAGCGGCGGCTATTCTCTGCGGGAGCGGTCGCTAGACCGCACAGCGGAGGGGGATCCCATGGCGGCAGAGAGCGGTCACGGCGGAATGAGCGGCGCAGAGATCGTCGCCCTCTCCAAGCGGCACACCATGACCGAATGGTCACCACAGGCCGCAGCGAATCCTATCCCGATTGATCACGCGAAGGGCTCCTGGTTCTGGACGCCAGAGGGTGACAAGTTCCTCGACTTCAACAGTCAGTTGATGTGCACCAACATTGGCCACGGCGACGAACGTGTACTGAAGGCGATCACGGATCAGGCGGCGAAACTCGCCTACGCAAACCCATTCATGGCAACAGAGCCGCGCGCACGACTCGGCGCGAAGCTCGCTGAGATCTGCCCAGGCGACATCGACGCCTTCTTCTTCACCAACGGTGGCGCGGAGGCGGTGGAGAACGCCTTCCGCATTGCGCGACTCTTCACCGGTCGACACAAGATCGCTGCCCGCTACCGTTCGTATCACGGCGGTACCTCTGGCGCGCTCACCGCAACGGGCGAGCCGCGCCGCTGGTTCACGGAGCCGGGCATGCCGGGCGTCTTCCGCATCCCTGACTTCCACGAGTTCGGCGCTGACGCACCGCGTCCTGCAGCTGAAGTGCTCGCCGAGACGGAGAAGATCCTGAAGTTCGAAGGGCCACACACCGTTGCGGCGATCATCATTGAGACGGTCGTTGGGACGAACGGCATCCTCATTCCGCCAGACGGCTATATGCAGGGGATGCGCGAGATCTGTGATCGCTACGGCATCCTCCTCATCGCCGACGAGGTGATGGGCGGCTTCGGTCGCACGGGGAAGTGGTTCGCGGTAGATCACTGGGGTGTAGTCCCGGACATGATCACCATGGCAAAGGGCCTGACGAGCGCCTACGTGCAGCTCGGCGCGCTCGGCATGCGCCGTCACATTGCGGATCACTTCGCCGAGAAGGTCTTCGGCGCTGGGCTCACCTACAACAGTCACCCGCTCGCCTGCGCCACAGCACTGGCGACGATCGCCGTTTACGAAGAGGATGGCCTGATTGAGCGCGCGGCAGCGACTGGTAAGAAGATGCGCGCACACCATGAGCGGATGAAGGCGAAGCATCCCTGCGTTGGCCCAATTCGCAACATCGGCCTCTTCGGGATCATGGAGCTCGTCCGCGATCCGAAGAGCGGCACGCCGATCGCGGGATTCAACGAGACGGTGCCAGAGATGGTGGCGCTCGGAAAGTTCTTCCGCGCCAACGGTCTTTATACGATCGTGCGCTGGAATGGCTTCTTCACCAACCCGCCACTCAACATCAGCGACGAAGAGTTGGACTTCGCATTCGACGTGATCGATCGCGGACTCTCGGAGGTCGACGCCACGCTCGGGCTCGCCTAATGGCGAACCCTTCGCTCGGCGTCCCGGTTGACGCCGCACCAGATGCGCCGGCACTCGTCCGCCTCGTACGCGGCGGCATCGTGGAGACACAGCATCGCGGCGATCTCGCGATCGTCGGTGAGGGTGGCGCACTCCGTGCCTCACTCGGCTCTCCAGATCGGCTGATCTCACTCCGCAGTTCAATCAAGCCCTTCACGGCGGTCGCTGTTCTCCTTGCCGTTGAGGCGGCGGGTGGCAGCATGAGTAGCGAAGCGCTCGCCCTCTCTTCCGCGAGTCATGCGGGCGCTGATGAGCACGTGGCGGTGGCACAGGGGATGGTGGACACGTACGGCCTTGACCCATCACTCCTCGTTCATGGTCGACCATCACCGTTGCGGAGTGGCACGACCGGTGAACTTCTGCAGCACATGTGTTCAGGGCAGCACCTCTCACTACTGCTGCTTGCGCAGTCGGCTGGCGCTGAAGGACGCGGCTATGACAGCTACGACCACCCGGTACAGCTGCGAATTCGCGCGGTTGTTGGTGAACTTCTTGGCGTTGATATGAACGCTGCGCCATGGGGGATGGATGGTTGCGCGATCCCAACATACGGCGTGCCGCTACGCGCCGCGGCGGAGGGGGCTCGGCGTTGGGCGAACCCTGCAAGCTCTGGTCTTCGTCCTGAACTTGTTACTGCACTGACTCGCGTCCGTGATGCGGCGATCGCGCATCCGCGCCTGATTGCAGGCGGGGGCTTCCTTGACACCGATCTGATCCGTGGTGGCGAAGGTGTTGTAGTGGCGAAGCAGGGGGCGGAGGGACTCTGCCTCGTTGGCGCGCCTGGGATTGGGATTGCGCTGCACACGGAGGACGGTGATGGAGCCGCCCGTGCTGGACGCGTCGCCACCGTTGCCGCACTACGCGCCGCGGGCGCTGCGGTTGCCAGCGCGTCGTCGCTCGATCTGCATCGCTATGTGGAGTACCCCGATCCACGCGGCGGAGCGCCGCTCGCGCGCGTTGAGCCTACGGCGGCTCTTGCGAACTTGACGCTGAGCTAGCCATGCCGCAGGCGCGGATGCGAACGCTCGAAGCGTGGCGGGTACTCGGTCTCCCATCCGCGCCAACGGTTGAGGCGGTAAAACAGGCGTACCGCGGACTCGCGAAGTCGCTGCACCCCGATGCGGCGGGTGGCACCGCAAAGCCTGCAGCATTTGCACGACTCACCGAGGCGTATGAGGTTGCGCTCAGTGAGGCGAGCGCCGCGAATCGACACGGCGCAACGAGGTCTAGGCCGAGTTCACCACCACCGCCGCGGCAACGCAGTGCGCCGCGGCGTGATGCCGCACCGCGCGAGCCAGAAGCGCGCGGCACGCGTCCTCGCGCGACTCCAGGCTCCACCACGTATGACGGCGCAGGACCAGAGGATGGCGATCAGCCATGGGACGGCGCCGAGTGGGTTGGCGCAGACTCCGGGACCTACTGGCGCGTCAATCCGAAGGAGTATGCCGATCCGCGAAAGCATGGCGCCGAATATCGCGCGCGCGGTAAGCGCCCAGTGCGACGCGATCGGAGTGAGCAGAGGGTCTCGCCATCAGAGGCTGCGTATGCAACGCAAGAGGAGCGCGCGTTGACGTCAGATCGTTGGCCCTCAATGGCCTTCCGACTCTTCTATGCGCTTGTTGGCTGTCTCCCATGGCTTGCGTTGCAGATGAGTCCGCTCACCATCAGCGCTGAGCTTTTACTACTCGGCCTCTTCCTGCTGGCCCCGCGCGCTGCATGGGCGGCGGCGCATGGCACGGCGGCGTTGCTGCTGGTTGCGGCAGCGTGGCTCACCCTCGGGCTGATCGGACTGCCACTCCCGGGGGCCGGCGATACGCAGCTTCTTGCTGGAGCCATCTGGGCTGCTGTCTACCTGCTTGGTGCACTCCTCGCCGCAGCGGGGCGCCTCCGTGCGCGACCCTGGCTTACGCCGCACGCGGGGTAGGATGCACGCATGAGCAGTGAAGGCACGCAGATGCGCGTTCGTATCGCCCCTAGCCCTACTGGCCCCTTTCATATTGGGACGGCGCGTACGGCGCTCTTCAACCTCCTTTACGCGCGTCGCAACGGCGGCACCTACATCGTTCGTGTGGAGGATACGGACGTTGCTCGCTCAACAACAGAGCATGAGGCCGACATCCTGGAGGGGCTGCGTTGGCTCGGCCTAGAGGCTGACGAAGGAGTCATCGCCGCCGGTGAGGAGCGCGGCGATCGTGGTCCGTATCGGCAGTCGGCGCGAACCGCACGCTACACCGAAGTTGCGCAGCAGTTGCATGCGCGCGGCCTTGCCTATCACTGCTTCTGCACTGCGGCAGAGCTTGAGGTCGAGCGCAGCGCCCGTGATAAGGCGAAACTTCCGCCACGCTACTCAGGACGCTGCGCCACGATCCCAGCCGAAGAGTCGGCACGACGCCTAGCGGCGGGTGAGTCGGCGGCGCTCCGCTTCCGTATTCAGCCTGGCGTTGTGGTGATTGATGATCTTGTGCGCGGTCGCGTGGAGATCGACGCGGAGACGCTTGGTGGTGACCTCGTGATCCTGCG
>CAJARA010000103.1 GCA_903944295.1 uncultured Chloroflexota bacterium | reverse complement strand
TTCAACAGTGACACGAGCGATGCAACGCCGAATGCCGGTGCAACCAGAAGGAATAGCGTTGCGTTGCCGCCCGTAAGTGACTCCCAAAGATACGGGACCGACGATGCTGCGAGTGGAAGTGTTAACGTTGCCGCTGCGCCAACGGCAACTGCCGCGCCGATGGCACGCTTGCGGAAATCTTCGCGAAGCTCTCCGCTCGCCTCAAGGCAGAGGAAGGTCGCCGCAAGATACGCAACGAGGCTAAGTGAAAGTGCGCCAACACCGAGCGCAAACGGGGTGGTCCAGCCGGCCCACACTGATGACGTGACGATCCCACTCCCGTTGACCTCCACGTCGCCGGAGGCGAGCGCTGCAAGTGCGGCGCCCATTCCGAATGGCGTGATGAGGCTCGCAACGCCGAAGATTGTTCCCATACGCGCGCGGAATGTGCTCGGCGCCCAGAGGCTCGCTCGGAAAGCGAACGCGGCGCCGCGGAGCGAGATTCCAACGATCGCAATGGAAACAGGAACAGGGAGTGCTTCGCCAACTACGGCAAACGCCTGCGGGAAGCAGGTGAAGAGGAGTACGACCGCAAAGATCACCCAGATGTGATTGGCTTCCCAGACAGGACCCATCGCCTGTGCAATCAGCTCGCGCTGTCGCGGCGCGCGTGGTCCGCGTGCGAAGAGATCCCAGACGCCACCACCATAATCCGCGCCGCCGAGCACGGCATATGCAGCAAGGGCAACAATGATCAGCGCGCCCGCAACGAGTGAGGTCACATTTGGATCCCCAAGATCGTTGAGTGCCGTGGCGTAGTAGATCATGATCCCAGCCCCTTTCTACCGGACCTCCGAGGTGCGGCCACTCGAGCCCGAGCGGCCGCATCCGGATGCTCGCTTCTGAGTCGGAGGAGGACCCAGACGAGCGTTGTCCCGAGCGCCGCGTAGAGGAGCATGAACGCAATGAACGTCACGCCAATCCCGGGCTGCTTGGTTACCGCGTCTGCGGTGGTGAGGTAGCCGTTAATGACCCACGGCTGTCGTCCGTACTCCGTGACCACCCAGCCAGTCTCAACTGCGAGGAAGCCAGCTGGACCGGAGAGAACGAGCAACCAAAGGACGAAACGGCTTGTCGGAAGGTTGAGCGGCTTCCCGTGACGACGTTCACGCCAGACGCCAAACCAGAAAAGTGCGCTTGCGGCGATCAGCAAGACGCCACTCGCAACCATCGCATCAAAGGCGAGGTGCACGATTTCCGGCTTCCCTGGTTGGCTATCTGCTGGAATCTGGTCAAGTCCAGTGACAACGGTATCGGTATCAAAGTTGATCAGGAAGCTCACGCCACCTGGAATCTCAATGCCGAGCGGAAGTCGCATCGGTTGATTTGGCCCAGTGACCTCTACCCCCTCGGCAGCAGCGAACTTAGCTGGCTGCTCGTCATAAAGCTTGACAGTTGAGAGGTGCCCAGAGACCCACTGCAGGGGAATTGCAATCGCCAACATTGCGGCGCCGGCGAGCATTCCAGCGCTGTTGTAGCTGCTTCGACGCCCTTTCAGCCAGGCCCAAGCGTAAATTGCGGCAACTCCACCACCAACTGCAACCAGGGCAGAGAGCATGACGTGTGGCACTTGTGTCCAAACCATCGGCGAGAGCATTGCGCCGATTGGATCCGCGCTCGCCTGATCAATGATCGGACCATCAGGGCCTTGGATCGTTGTAAAGCCAGTTGGGAGATTCATCCATGCGTTGACAATAGTGATGAATGCGCCACTGATCATGCCGCTAATCGCAATTGGTAGACCTACGAGCCAGTGCGCCTTCGGAGTGAGTCGGTCCCATCCGTAGAGGTAGATGCCGAGGAAGATCGCCTCTGTGAAGAATGCGTATCCCTCAAGAGCAAATGGGAGGCCGATGATGCCGCCAGCCTGGCGCATGAAGGTTGGCCACAAGAGGCCAAACTCGAGACTTAGCGCTGTCCCGGAGACGGCGCCAATGACAAAAAGGACAGCCATCGCTTTTGACCACGTCCGTGCCAACGTAATCCACTTACTGTCGCCAGTGCGGAGATGCATCCCTTCAACGGCAACAATAAGCACTGGAAGTGCCATGCCGAGCACGCTGAAGACGATGTGAAAGACCAAGCTGAGACCCATCTGGGCTCGAGCGAAGAGCAGCTCATCCATGTTGCACCTCCATGCCTGGAAGGTACGTCTGGGAAACTAGCGGCGCTTATTCGTAGTGGCGCGCTTGGATATACGTGCGCTCGGCGCTGGCGGGCGACGGATCGCAGCAACCGCAGCGACAAGTGGCAGAGCGAAGATTGCGCCCGGGATTCCGGCAACGAGACCACCAACGGCGCCCGCAACGAAGACGGTTGCACCGGAGAGGTGGAGGACGCCGTTCAGCAGGCGAGGCGCAAGGAGTGTCATGCAGAGCAGCCAGATCACCACGATCAACGCGATGCTCAGCAGCGTTGCTGGCCCTGCACTGAGCAGCACCAAGAGGAGCGGCGGGAGGAGTGCGGGGCCTTGGCCGATTGAAGGGATCGCCATCACAAGTCCGCCGAGCGTCCCAGCGAGTACGGCATCAGCGCCAGCAAGTGACGCGGCGAGTCCAACCGCCACGCCGTAGATCAGCCCCATCAAGATGTGTCGACCGATGAAGCGGGCCAGGATTGACTCCAGCACTTGACGCGACCGATGCAGCGACGCGCCACTTGAGGCGGGGGCGAACGTCGTGAGGATGTCTAGGTAGCCAGGATTTGCGGAGAGGATCACGCCGAGTCCGAGTGCAAGGATCACGGGGCCGAGCGCCGCAACGGCGCCCGCAGCAATGCCAGCAAGATTCCCTTGCACCAGCTCCGCTGTTGAGCGGATGAGGTTAATCACCTCGGTTGCAACGGGGAGAAGATCAATCTTCAAGCCGACTGATTGCAAGAGCGCAGCGGGGCGTTCAATCAGTCCTGCGATCTGCGCACTCGTTGGCGGTTCACCAGCAACCACCGTGGTGAGCGACTGCGCAAGTGCAAAGATCAGCTCACCGCCAATGATGAGTACTGGTACGGCGCCAAGCACCCAGACCAGCACCACAGCACGCCGGCGTGCCATGCCGCGTCGCGCAAGCGTCTCAATTGGGGCATCGGCGAGCGTTGCAAGCAGCCACCCAGCAACAAGGGCGCTCAGCAGTCCCCCTTGAGCGCTTGCGACGGCGGCAACCTGCGAAAGGCCGGCACCAATCAGCAGGAGTGCTGCGCTGGCGAGGGCGCCCCAGGCGACGAGTCGGGCGAAGGGTGGCCAGGACTTTGGGTCGGTTGGCGACGGAAGGTTCATCAGTTCAGGTTAGCGCACCGATTAGCGCAGCGACGCGCGCACAACGTCAAGTGGGAGTGCGAGCGCTTCGGCGCCGTTGACTCCAACCATCGTCTCGGCAGCGATCATCGCGTCAAGGATTGCCTCTTCTGTTGCATCGGCGGTCGCCTCGAAGATCGGCGAAAGGTGCGCGTTGATCAGCATCTCAACGTTCGCGCTATACGGCTTCTCTGGATCAAGGTTCTCCGCTGGGAGTGAGGCGTTCGCCGTAGAGAAGCTCACGATGAGATCGCCAGAGCTGTGCTCTCCAACGCCACCAACTCGCGCGATCCCCATGACGGCACGCTGTGCAACACGATCGAGCTGCATCGGGAGGAGTGGCGCATCGGTCGCAACGATCACGATGATTGAACCTGCGCCACCGCGCGGATCATCTGTTGGAGCAACGACTGGCGCCGGAATCTTCCATGGCAGTGGGTAGTTCGTCGTATCGAGCGGGCCGCCCTCGGCACCGAGTCCCTTTCCGCCGATCGTGAGCCGATGGCGACGGCCGTGATTCGCCTGCACGAAGACGCCGATCGTGTAGCCGCCGAGTTCGGCGGGGAGCTTTCGGCTTGAGGTTCCGTTCCCACCTTTGAAGCCGTGACAGATCATCCCAGTGCCGCCACCCTGGCAGCCGCGCGGCACCTCCGCGCCGGATGGGAGCGCGGCGGCGGCATCGAGTGCGGCGCGCGCATGCTTCGCTGTCACATGGAATCCGTTCACGTCGTTCAACACGCCATCCCACGTCTCTCCCACCACAGGGAGGCTCCACGGCGGCGTCCCTGGAACGTTGTCCAGCGACCAGCGAATGATCTCGTCATGCACCACACCAACGGAGTGCGTATTCGTAATGCAGATCGGCGTGGTCAAGAAGCCCGATTCGCGAATCCACTCAAGGCCGGTCATCTCGCCGTTCCCATTGAGACGGTGTGTCCCCGCAAAGAGCGGGTGCGCAGATTTTTCTACCGACTGCGGCAAGATCGCCGTGACACCGGTCCGCACTGGCCCTCGCCCACGCACGAGCTCACCCTCTCCGTTGATAATCGTCTCCGCCGCAACACGGACGCCCGCAACGTCGCTAATCGCATTGCGCGGACCGTGCGCAAAGCGACCGATCGTGATGCCGAGATCTTTGGCGCGCTCGGGTCGACTCATCGCTGCGCCCGCTTCATCGCTGCGCTCGCTCTGCGGCGTAGAGGAAGACTCCCGCCGCCACCGCAAGGTTCACGCTCTCCGCGCGACCGAGCATCGGCAGGCGCGCAACGCTCGTGCATGCACCCCGCAACGCGGGCGAGAGGCCCTCAGCCTCCGTGCCGATCACGAGCATCGTAGGAGATGTAAATCGAATCTCCGTGTAGTCAACGCTCCCGTCTGCCGCCGTTGCCACACTCTCACCCGGCCAACGCCCAAGAAGTGCAACCGCCTCATCGCGTGTCACGCGGAAGATCGGCACAGCGAAGATGGATCCCATCGTTGCGCGCACACATTCAATTGAATACGGATCACAGGCATCACCAACGAGGATGATGCCGCCTGCTGCAGTAGCGTCTGCGCTGCGAATGCAACTTCCAAGGTTTCCCGGATCGCGTGGCGCTTCAATCATCAACCAGCGCTCCGCATTTCGAGCGTCAAGCGCCTCAAGATCCCGTGACGCTGCCTCCGGTTCAGCGAAGACGGCGAGATGTGGCTGTGGATTGTCGCGGCCGGTGATCTTCTCCAGCACTTCGAGTGAGACGTCAATGGTGCGACCTGCAGGCACCACGCCGCGCGCGGCACCCGGCGCAACCAAGAGATACTCGGCGCGCCAGCCTGCAGCAGCCGCTTCAGCGAGCGTGCGCTCCCCCTCCGCCAAGAAGCGGCGCTGCTCTACGCGCCCCTTATGAGTGCGCAGGGCGCGCAGCTCCTTCACCAGGGGGTTTGTGAGGCTCTCAATGCGCTGCGGAGAGTCGTTGCCAGACGCGTTCATGAGGTGAGGATAGCCCCACACGAGGGGGCGGAGCGCGGAACAGGGGGTTCCGCCGAGCACCCCGCTATGCGAACCTACGCAGTACCCCGTGGTACATGCCATACGGGGCCATAGATGAGGAGGAACAGATGAAGGGAACGTCATGGCGACGCGCAGCAGCGGCCGCGCTCGCGGCAGGGCTACTTGTAGCCGCATGCGGAGGGAGCAGCGAGAGTCCCGCCGCAGGGAGCGAACTCACCACTGACCCAGTGACGCTCACCATCCAGATCTTCAACGCTGGTGGTCAGGCGGAACTTGAGTATCGACAGGCCCAAGCGGCCGACTTCACCGCACTCCATCCGAACGTCACCGTTGAGCTGGTGCAGAGCGGTAATTACATCGACACGGTCCTCCCACAGATCGCCGCCGGAACGGTGGGCGACGTGATCTGGACCGACACGGACACCGGCTTCACCCAGTTCGCCGTTGCGGGCGCGTTTGAGCCACTCGACAGCTTCATCGAAGCAGATGGCTACGACCTGAGCCCGTACCCTTCGGCGCTGCTGAAGTCGTTTCAGGTTGACGGCGCGCAGTTGGTCATGCCAAACAGCGTGTTGCCATTTAACTTCGTCTACTACAACAAGGACATCTTCACGGCGGCTGGCGTGGCTGAGCCAACAAGTGATTGGTCAATTGCAGAGTTCGTTGATGCCGCTCGCAAGACGGCCGACAAGGGGAGCAAGCGCTACGGCCTGACGCTCGCCTGGAACGAGCAGTACGTCGCCTGGATGCGCATGTACGGCTGCGAACTGAGCAACGACGACTCAGCTGCAACCGAGTACACGTATAACGGTGCCGGTTGCGCCGACGCAATGAAGGCGCTTGACGACCTGAGCCGCGAGGCGGTCCTTAACTGGAGCCTCGGCGCAGGGTTCGGCGGTCTCCCAGAGGGCGACAAGGCTGGAGAGCAGAACTTCTCCGCCGGCAACGTTGCCATGCTGATCTCCGGCACATGGGAGTCCCCAGCGATCATCGAAAATTCTGCTGGTGCCTTTGAGTGGGGCGCCGTCTCCGTCCCTGTTGAGGGGAACGGGAAGATTCAGGGGGCGGCCTCTGGCTTCGGCGTCTCGTCAACATCCAAGAACAAGGCGTGGGCCTGGGAGTACGTGAAGTTCCTCACGGACATTGAAGGACAGAAGAGCGACGCAACCGCGGGCTACAACAGCTCGCCGATCTCCGCCGTTCTTGACGATGTCTACTGCAAGTCAGAGGCACTTCCGTTGAGCAAGTGTGAGATCACCAAGATTGGAAATGAGCACATTGCGCTCGAGCCGATCAAGGGCGAGTGGTCCGAAGGGTTCTGGGGCGTGATCGCTCCAGCATTTGAGGGTGCGTTTACTGCCGACATGCAGGGCGACTGGCAGGCGCTCCTCGACGATCTCGTCGAGCAGTCAACGGCTGCAGCACCGCTCCAGTAGGGGCGTGGCCGCAACCGGTCGTACCGTAGGACGGTACTAACGATGAACGGAACTGAAGAGGGAGCGAGCCGGATGAGCCGGCTTCGCTCCCTCTTCGCACCCCTGCCACTTCTGCAGCGCAACGAAGAGCGCTGGTTCTGGCTCTTTATTGCGCCGTTCCTTGCAGGGTTCGTTCTCTTTGCACTGCTCCCGCTGATCGCCTCGCTAGCGCTCTCGTTCATGGATTGGAATCTTCGCGGCACACCGAAGCTGGTTGGACTGGAGAACTATGCCGATCTTGTGAACCTAGAGGGGAAGGGGAAACTCGTCCTGAAGGCGTTTAGCAACACGGCAATGATTACGATGATTGCGGTTCCGTTGCAGTTAGCGATCGGTATGGCGTTTGCAATGCTCCTCAATCAGAAGGTGCGCGGCATGGCGATCTATCGGATGGCCTTCTACCTCCCGACCGTTGTTTCTGGCGTTGCGACCGCGGCGCTCTGGACCTGGATCCTCGGCACGGAAGGCCTGCTGAATAAGGGTCTCGACTTGATTGGCGTGGCGGGGCCAGCCTGGTTCAATGAGCCTGAGTCGGTGCGCTGGGGAATCATCTTCATGCTTGTCTGGGCTGGCACTGGCGGGATGACGCTGATCTTCCTCGCGGGGCTCCAGCAGATTTCCAAAGAGCTGCTTGAAGCGGCGGAGTGTGACGGCGCAGGACGCATCCGGAGATTCTTCTCCGTCACCCTGCCACTCCTCTCGCCTACCCTCTTCTTCAATCTCGTCATCGGCCTGATCGGTGGGCTCTCCCTCTTCACTGAGCCGTTCGTGATCTCCGGCGGTGCTGGAGGTCCGGCAAACGAATCGATGAGCGTTGCGCTCCTGATCTATCGACTCCTCATTCGCAACCTCGACTTTGGATTCGGCTCCGCAGTCGCCTGGCTGTTGACGCTCGTTGTCATGCTCCTTACCGTCATCAACTTCCGCCTCTCCAAGCGCTGGGTCTTCTATGACAACTAGGTTGGGCGCTGATTCACGGAGGGGCCCGCAGATCATCTCGCCCGGGCGCCTAGCGCTCTACGGCACCCTCACCCTCTTCGCCGCACTCTTCGTCCTTCCGTTCGTCTGGCAGCTTGGCGGTTCACTGAAGACGCCAGCGGAGCTCGCCACCGGATCGTTCAACCTCTTCCCTGCCGACCCACAGTGGGGCAACTACGCCGAAGTCTTCCGACGCGCGCCGATCGCTACCTGGTTCGCAAACTCTGTGGTGATTGCGGTGCTCGGCACACTCGGCGCAACGCTCACCTCTGCCTTTTGTGCCTACGGCTTCGCTGTCCTGCGCGCTCGCGGTAGTCGCCTCGCCTTCGGCATGGTGTTGCTCACGATCCTTGTCCCCTACCAGGTGCTGATCATTCCTGAGTACATCGTCTGGGCGAAGTTGGGACTCACCAATACGCCGATCCCACTCGTCTTGCCGTGGTTCCTTGGTGGCGGCGCGTTCAACATCTTCTTGTTGCGACAATTCATGCTTGGCCTCCCACGCGACATGGTTGATGCTGCGCGCGTTGATGGCGCCGGTGAGCTGCAGATCTTCCGACGCATCATCTTGCCGATGTGCGCGCCGGCACTTGCCGTGGTGGCCGTCTTCCACTTCATCTTCATGTGGAACGACTTCCTGCGACCGCTCCTCTACCTGCAGGATCCGTCCGCGACCACCCTCCCCGTTGGCCTCGCCGGCTTCGTCACCCGCTTCGCGCGGCAGTGGCACCTCCTCCTTGCGGGGAGTGCGATCGCCCTGGCGCCGCTCGTCATCATCTTCGCCTTGGCGCAACGGGTGATCGCCCGTGGCATCAGCGTGGCGGGGGTGCGCAAGTAGGTGGCGCAGGGCGCGACACCGCAGGGGCGCGGTGCGCCTGATAGGTATCGTCGTGCATACGCAAAGCAGTGCCGCATGCGGCAGAGGAGGGTGAGATGGCAGAACAGCTCGCGATCGCAGGGGGAAGTCCAGTCAAGTCTGATGCGTACCCCGCATGGCCCTACTTCGACGCCAAAGATGAGGCAATCCTTCTTGAGGTACTGCGCAGCGGTGTCTGGGGCGGTTACCCAGAACCGGGCAAGTACAACGCGCGATTCTGCGAAACCTTTGCTGCGTACCAGAACGGCGGTAAGGCCGGAGCGCACGGCATCTTGATGGTGAATGGCACCGTCACCATGGAGGTGGCGCTGAAGGCGCTCGGCATCGGCTGGGGCGATGAGGTGATCATCCCGGCGCTCACATTCGCCGCTACCGGCTACGCACCGATCGCCGCAGGGGCACTCCCCGTTGTGGTGGACGTAGAGCCAGAGGCGTGGACGATCGACCCGAAGGCGGTTGAGGCGGCAATCACGCCGCGCACTAAGGCGATCATGCCGGTGCACTGCGGCCAGGTTGTTTCAGATATGGATGCGATCGTTGCGATCGCGCGCAAGCACGGCCTCGCCATTGTTGAGGACTGCGCGCACAGCCAGGGCAAAGAGTGGGGCGGCCAAGGGGTTGGCCTCATCGGCGACTTCGGCTCATTCAGTCACCAGTCGTCCAAGATCCTCACCGCAGGCGAGGGCGGCACGCTCCTGACGAAGGATGCAACGCTCGCGCGACGCGCGCACTCGCTGATCGACTGCGGTCGCGCAAAGGATGACGCCGGCAAGGAGTTCACCTTCGGCGCGAACTTCCGACTCGGTGAGCTCCACGCGGCGCTCCTGAACACGCAGATGGATCGTTTCGAAGCACAGCGTGCGGAGCGCGAGGCGAATGGCCGCTACATGGAGGAGCAACTCGCCAAGGTGAAGGGCGTCCGCGCGCTGAAGGTCTTCGACCGCGTCACGCGCCTCTCCTTCTATCGCTTCATCATCGCCATTGATCCAGAGGCGTACGGCAACGTCGGCAATGCCGCCGTCTGCGAGGCGCTCGATGCAGAAGGGATCGGCTGCTGGGTCGGTTACGAGTCGATGAGCGACTACGAGCTCTTCCAGCCGCACCTTTCACGCATGCCCGTGCCGATGCAGTACGCGAAGCAGATGGATCCGAAGAGTTGGCACACACCAGTGGCCGATCGGGCCGCGAAGCACGAGCAGATCTACCTGGACGAGAACATCTTCCGTGCCGGCAAAGAGGGGATTGACCAGGCGGTCGAAGCGCTGCTGAAGCTGCAGCGCCATCCCGACGTACTGAAGAAGGTCGCCGCCACAATGGCGGCCGGCTGACGCGCCGGACATGCCGAACAAGGTCCGCTTCGCCATCCACGGTGGTGGCTACATCGCAAAGATCCACGCGCAGGCGGTAGCGGATACCGCTGGCGCTGAACTCGTTGCGCTCGCCGGACGCAGCGGAAGTGCTTCGGAGCTAGCGAAGCTTGCAAGTGTCCCGTGGCTTGACGGCGAGGAGGGTCTCGTTGCGGCGGCGAAGCGTGGCGAGTTTGATGTTGCCATCCTCTGCACGCCGAATACGATGCACGCCCCCGTTGGGCTGCGACTCCTCGACGCTGGTGTCCACCTGCTCGTCGAGAAGCCGATGACCACCAGCTTCGCCGATGCAACAGCACTCGCCGATCGCGCGCGCGCCAACAAGCTGCACGCCGCAACGGCGCACATGTGGCGCGTAGACCAAGAGGCGACCTGGCTGCGCGATCAGATCGCGGCGGGGGCGATCGGCGATGTCTACCGAAGCCGTGGCTGCGGCGTGCACGTTGGCTGGGGGCCTTCTGGATGGTTCACCGAAGCGAAGCTTGCCGGCGGTGGCGCCGTTGCCGACATGGGGATCCACGCGATCGACACGCTGCGTTTTGTTCTTGGCGAGCCGAAGGCGATCGCCGTCTCGGCGCGCACCGCGCGCCGCTTCATCGAAGGCGACGTAGAAGACACCGCATCAATTCGCATTGATTGGGAGTCAGGTGGCTGGTCTGAAGTTGAGGCCGGCTGGTGGCAGCCATTCGCCGATGGACTTGAGTCGAGCCTGCGCCTCTACGGTGAACGCGGCACCGCCACCCTCTTCCCCACCGCCGTGGTGAAAGGGGCCGGAGGCGAGGCGGCCGAGACACTCGCTGGCCCTGTGGTGAAGAAGGGCGACCACTGTGATCCGCTCATCTACGCCGCGCAGATCGCGCACATGGTCGCGGTGGTCAATGGTGCGCCATCACTGCTGGACACCTGTGGTCCTGCAGCTGTTGCGATCATGGAGGCTGCGTACCGTTCAGCCGCGAGTGGAAAGACCGAGGAGGTTTCGTCGTGAAGTTGCCATCAATACGAGTGAGCAGGCACAGCAAGACGCTCATCGCCATCTGGGCGCTTTGGGCAGTAGTACTGATCTCCTTTCAGGCGATTAGCGCCGAGCGTGTTCGGCTAGTCCGACCAGACTATGCCGTCTCGTGGAGCTCCTGGGAGACCGAGCTCGGCAACAACCTCTTCAAGGACTACCTCAACGAAGACTTTCTGAACCAACAGGTGGCGTGGGATAGCGAGTACTACCTTGGGATTGCGGTTGGCGGCTATGACGATCCGATCGCTGGAACCGCAACAGATCCGGACACGAACAAAGAGATCCCGCGCAACTACTCCTTCTTCCCCTTCTATCCAGCACTGATTCGCGTTGCAGCGATACCACTCTCGATTATTGGCCTTAACGCCATCGCCACCGCAACCCTCGCTGGACTGATCATTACGCTACTTGGCACGCTCGCCGGACTCTTCGCGCTCGATGACCTGATCCGACGACGTTTCAAGAAGGCGGATCAGAGCGGCGACGAGGCGACGGGCCTCTCAACGCGCGCCGCCACCTATCTCTTGATCTTCCCCGGCGCACTCTTCTTTGCGCAGATCTACACCGAAGGGCTCTTCATCGGCCTCGCCTTCGGCGCGATCGCACTCGCCATGCGGGAACGCTGGTTCTTCGCCGGCGCGCTTGCGGCTGCGGCGGCGCTGACGCGCGCGCACGGCGTGCTGACTGCGATCCCACTCGCAATCATCTGGTGGAACGCTGGGGGCGGAGCCGCGATCAACTCCGCACTAAGCGGCGCGCGTACGCGCGGCATTAAGCCGATCCTGCTCACCGCGCTTCCACTGCTCGCCATCGCGCTGCCGATCGTTGCGCACCTTCTCTGGCGCACCTCGGCACTCGGTGAGGGGTGGGCGCGCCTGCAGGACTTCTACTTCGGTCGCGGCTATCTCTCCATCACCAAGAGCCTCGCCTCCTGGGTTGAAGGTGCCGCATATGCCTGGGAGTACGGACGTGAAGCGCTCGTCACGTATGTGCTTGATCGCATCTCCATCATCTTGGCACTGATCGCCTCGCTTGCGCTGTTGCGACAGCGACAGATCGCGATCGCCGCATTTAGCTTGGCACTCGTTGCCGCGAGCGGTCTCAGTGGAGACCACCAAAGCACGATCCGCTACATGGCGATCGTTCCGGCGCTACCGATCTGGCTCGCCGGCATCGGCCGCCGACCCTGGTTCGATCGTGTCTGGAGCCTCGGCTGCACGCTGCTCCTCGCACTCCTCCTGATGCTCTTCAGCCGCGACTTCTGGGTCGCGTAGTGCCCCGTCCCGCGCGGACGGCACGACCTAAGGGTCGCACCACAACCCCCTCCGCGCCGCGCGGAAAGATGGGTGTCCCAGAGGGGCGGCTCGCCCGTCACGATGCGCAGGTAGCTGCGGCGCAACGATCGGCGCGCAGCGGCGGCGGCGCGCTGGTCTTAGTTGGCGACTCCATCACTCAGGCGTGGCAGACCGAAGGACATGCGTCGCTCTTGAAGCCGTATCGCACCGTCAATCTTGGGACAAGCGGTGATCGCACCGAACAGATCATCTGGCGCCTGATGAAGGGCGCACTGCAAGCGAATCTGAACCCACTTGCTTTTATCCTGATGGCCGGAACGAACAACGCAGGGCTCTGTAGGGATAACCCGGTGCATATTGCCGATGGGGTGCTGCGCATCATTGAACTCCTTGACGCCGCAGCACCGAGCGCGCCGATCATCCTCTACCCGATCTTTCCGCGCGGCCATCGACCGAGCTCCGCAATGCGAAAGATCACGAACAAGGCGAACGACTCGCTCCTTGCGCGCCTCCCGCGTCGGCGCAAGCTCATCGTGCGTGATCTCCGCGCGCCGTTTCTTGACCCAGAAGGGAACGTGATTCGTGCACTGATGCCCGACTATCTCCACCTGAGTCGCGCAGGCTACGAGATCTGGGCCGACGACATTAAGAAGGCTCTCGCGCGCTAACGCCAGCCTTCTAGTCGCGCTGTCGCCTCGGCCATCCCCTCGTTGCTCCAGCCCCCGTGTGTAAACCAGGCGATGGCGGTCAGCGCTGGGTATTCAGCGTTGAGGGCATCAACTGCGGCGGCGATATCTTCCGCCGCCTCGTTCGTCCCTAGAGTTGGCACGATACGCGTCTCGGCGCCAGCCGCCTCAATCTTTGCCGCAACGTCACGCATGCACTCGTCAACCACCCACGAAGGGGCAAAGCCCCAATCTCGGAAGTAGCACATCGGTTCAACCTCATCGAGGGCATCGGCGAACTGTGCAAGATCTTGCCCTACCTCGGTGAAGGACTGCGGGAGGATGAAGGCGGCGAGGTGGACGCCTGGGCGAATCGCATCAATAGCGGAACGGACGCTGTGCACGTGATCGGCGACCTTCGCGGTGCGCCACGCCTGCCAGCCGGCGAGCTGCGGGTCATCAGGGGGTAGCGTGAAGTTGAGCGTGAGTGGGTCAATTCCCGCCTCGCTCGCTGCGAGTGAGCGACTCACTGGGCCAACATCCATATTGAGGTTGTCAAAACGCACCCAATCAAGGTCAACACCATCAACGCTGTAGTTGCGCACGATCTCTTCAATGATGGACTGCTCGTATGCGCGCACCTCTGGGTCAATCGGGTTCACAAAATAGGAACTGCTCTGCTCGCTGAACGGCACGGCCTTCCCATCTACCGCAATCTGCATCTCCCACTCTGGGTGCGCCGTTACCGCCACCTGGTCATGGAACTGCGGCACCCAGGCGTAAATCTTCAGCCCGCGCCGGTGCCCCTCCGTTACCGCCGCCTCGAGTGGATCCCAGCTCGCCGCCCCTGACCAGACTGGGGCGATACTGCTCGCATAGAAGGCGGTGCCGCTCGGCAACACATCGTCCTCATCGTGCTTTGCGATCACATGCACGGTGGTGATGCCCGCCGCCTTCGCACCATCCATGAAGTAGGCAACCTCTTCAACCGAGTGCCAGCGCTGAAGGCGCACTACGGCGTGCGACGCAGGTCGTGACGGCCCACAGCCGAGCGCGCTTGCGGCCAGAAGAAGGGCGGTGGTGAGTAGGGCGAGCCGAGTCCAGAGCAGACGGAGTGAGGTTACTTGTCCACTCCGGTCACCACCACGCCGCGTACGAAGTAGCGCTGGAAGAGAATGAATAGGACGACCGGGATTGCGAGCGTCATGATCGTTGCCGCCTCAGGGAATCCAACGCGCGCGTTGTACTGATCCGAGAATCGCGAAAGTCCAATGCCGAGCGTCTGCAGCTCAGGCTTGGTGGAGAGGTAGATCAGCGGTCCGAAGTAATCGTTCCATGAGTAGACGAAGTGGAAGACCGTCACCGCGATGATCACCGGCCACGACTGCGGGATGATCACGTCGCGAAGGATCTGCCACGGACCAGCCCCTTCAATCTGCGCCGCCTCATCATGCTCGCGCGGGATCGTCATCATGTATTGACGAATCAAGAAGACGTCAAAGGCGTTCGCCAGGAAAGTTGGGACGAGCAGTGGCAGCCACGTATTCACCCAGCCGAGATTCAAGAAGAGCATGTAGGTGGGGATCAGCGTCACAGTGCCGGGGATAAAGATGGTGGCGACCATCACCTGGAAGAGCTTGCCGCGACCAGGGAATTTAAGTCGCGCAAACCCGTACGCCACCAAGACACAGCTCACAACGGTACCAATGGTGCCGACCACCGCGATGATGATGGTGTTCAGCAACAGGCGCGGATAATCAAGCAACTTCCACACCTCGCCGTAGTTGTTGAGCGTGGCGGAGAACTCCCAAGCGTTCTCAAGGGTGCGCCACGAGCCTTGCCAGACAATCGTCTTGCTCACATCGGCTGGATCCGCCAGCACGCTCTCTTGGCGTCCAGGCTTGACTAGCACCATCTCCATAAACGTCCCGTCTGCTTGTGGCACGCGCACGACCGGGCGATCCTTCCCGTCAACCTCAACCTGCTTTGGCCGCGCCGGATACAGCGGGGCGCCAGCGGCGTAGACCTGATCTGGATCCTTAACGCTTGTGGCGGCAAGGTTGAAGAGCGGCGCGAAGAAGAGGAAGGTCAGCGTTGCAACGCCAAGCGTCACTAAGATGCGGCGACGCGTGCTGATCCTGCGGCGCGACTCCGTCCGCTCGGCAACGACCGCTTCTGCGCTCAGCTCTTGTGCTGCGCTCATCGATCACCTCCGGCGTAGTAGACCCAGCGCTTCTGCGTCCCGAAGAGGATGAGGCTCAGCCCAAGGGTGATAAGGAAGAGCACCCAAGCAAGCGTTGCACCGTACGAAGGATCTTGATACGTGAAGAAGCTCTTAAAGAGATAGATGTTGAAGAAGAGGGTGGATCCTTCTGGGTTTCCGTTACCACCATTGAGCACCTGCGGAACAAGGAAGTACTGCAGGCTCCCCGCCACCCCAAGGATGAGGTTGTAGAAGATGACCGGCGTGATCATCGGGAGGGTGATGTGGCGTAAGCTCGCCCACCATCCGGCACCGTCCACCATGGCCGCCTCATAGAGTTCCGTTGGCACACCTCCAAGCCCTGATAGGTAGACCACGATCGCGGAACCGATCCCCCAGATCCCCATCAGCACGAGTGCCGGGTAGATGAGCCCAGGATCGTTCGTCCAGAGCGGCGCGTCTTGAACGCCGAAGAGCTCAATCAGCGTGTTGAGCGGTCCATTCTGGCCAATGACGCCGAGCCAACCGATGATCCCAGCAACGAAGGGGATCACGTAGGGAAGGAACCAGAGGACGCGGAAGAGTCCTGGTGCAACGAGCGCCTTGCTGTTTAAAACCAACGCAACAGCAAGTGGAACGAAGATACCAACTGGGAGTGTGAGCAGCGTGAAGCGAACGGTCACGCCGAGCGCCTTCCATGCCATCGGATCATTGAAGAAGCGAATCCAGTTGTCCAGCCCAATGAAGGTGAAGTTACGCTCTGCGCCGGTTAGCGAGGCGTCAAAGAAGGTAAGCAGGAGACTGGCAACAATGGGGAATGCATAGAAGACGGCGAGCCCAATAATCCACGGGGAGATGAAGAGGAAGCCCCACTGGGCCTCACGTCGCTCCATCTTGTTCCGGAAGATGCTCACTTGTACCCGCCCCTCTTTATGCTTGGGATCTTAATCGTAGGTTCGGGGCGGATGCGCCCGTGTCGCATCCGCCCCGTCCTGAACCTTGGCTAACGAACTAGCCGGGCCTGTTACTCAGACTCGTCTGCGATCGCTTGCAGAGCCGGGAGGAACGTGTTCGTCACATAGTCCGAAACGTTCATCGCCTTCTTGGTCAACAGCGGCGTGAAGTCGCTGTAGATGTAATCCCGAGCCTTCAGGTAATTCGGGATGTACGCCTCAGCGCTTGGGCTTGAAGCATTGGCGTAGCTCGCCTTTGCAATGTCCCAATTCACGCCCTGTGGGAACTTCTCATCCAGGGTTGCAAAGAATGCATCCTGGTCCCCTGCGCGCGCTGGCATGCCGCCGTAAATCACGAGCAGCTTCGCCGACGCCTCGCCGAGCAGATACGTCATGAACTCGAAGGCCTCCTTCGGGTGCTTGCTTCCGGCAGAGATGCGGAACGTATCCGCATTCATGTCGTTACTGATGGTGCCGCCATTTGATGGAGTTGGAGCAATGTTCCAATCCTCACCAAGCACGTCACCCAAGCAGCAGGTGTACCAGGTGTACGACTGTCCCATGGCGATCTTGCCAGTTGGGAAGGCGTTTCCCTGGCCCCACTCCTCCTTGGCCGAGACATCCGCGTTCGGCATGAAGTAGTCCTTGAACGCTGCGTCGTTGTACCACTGCCATGCATCAACCCAACCGTCAGGAGCGGCAACGGTCTTGCCATCTGACTGCAGGAACTGACCTGGCTTGAACCAGCTCGCCCACTCAGGCGCGCCGTTCCATGGCTGTGCATATCCGTACTGCACGATCTTCTTAGGATTGAAGCCCGCCTCGGTTGCGTCCTTGCCGGCGCTGTCCACCGTCAAGAGCATGCCAACCTCGCGAACCGTGTCCCAACTCCAGTCGACCATCGTGCCGTCTGGCATCTCGTACTGGTCGCCGTACGTTGACGGCGGCAGGTTGAGGCCCGCCTCTTCAAAGAGTGACGGACGGAAATACATGAATGATGGGAATGAAGCGAACGGAAGGCCGAGCTGCCCCTGTCCACCAACAGCGAACGCCTCAACGGCGGCTGCTGGGAACTGCGACAGGTCATAGTTCGCGTCGCCAATCAGCGGCGCAAGGTCGAGCCACTGGCCGTAGAAGCCGTTCGATCCCGCAACGCCTGCCGGCCCAACCACATCTGGTGGGTTCCCTGCTGCGTTCTGGGTGAGCAGCGTGTTCTTGGCGTCCGCATTCGGCACCACTTCAAGGGTGACCTGAATGTTTGGATGCGCAGCGTTCCAGGCGTCGACCACCTCTTGCTGCACCGGTACCTGAGTCTCTACGTCGGTCCCTGTTCCAAGACCAACGAACCAGCGCAACTGAACGACTTCAGTCGGCTCGGTTGAGGATGACGAGCCGCCGCAAGCGACAGCAATAAGCATCATCACCGCGGTAATCGCGCTGAGACGCCACTTCCTCTGCTTCATGAATCCCTCCTACTACTCGCGAGGGCGCCCCCCAACGGGGGGTGCCTGCTGTGCGTATGAATACGCCTCACGAGGGGGTGGCGGAGGGAGAGGCGCGGTGGGCGCAACCTATGCGGGGGGCTGAGCGTGGGGGGAGCCTAGAATCAGCCGCAGAACCACAGCAGAGGGGGGTCTTTGAAGGTCAGCATCATTGGGGCCGGGAGCACCTATACCCCCGAGCTCATTGAGGGGATCGGCGAGGGGCGGCTCGGCACGCCTCTGGACGAGCTCGTCTTGATGGACCTTGACCCTGCGCGCCTTGAGATCCTCGGCGGTCTGGCGAAGCGGATGCTCGACAAGGCCGGCTGGAGCGGACGACTGAAACTCACCACTTCGCGTGACGAAGCGCTCGACGGTCCAGACGCCTGCCTAGTGCAGTACCGCATCGGCGGATCTGCGGCGCGCGTGAAAGATGAATCGATCCCACTCCCCCACGGCGTCCTCGGCCAAGAGACGGTTGGTCCCGGCGGTTGGGCGAAGGCACTGCGCACTGTGCCGCCAACGATTGAGATTGCCGAAGCACTTGCGAAGAGCAGCCCGAAGGCGTGGCTCCTCGACTTTGCAAATCCTGTCTCCATGGTGAGCCAGGCGCTGATCGGCGCGGGGCATCGCGCGGTTGGGCTCTGCAATTCAGCGATCGGACTGCAGCGCAACGCGGCGAAACATTTCGGCGTGGCGCCAGAGCGCGTGGAGATTGAGTCGGCGGGACTGAATCACGGCGCATGGTATCGAGAGATTCGCGTGGATGGTCAGCCGAAACTCGCCGACCTTATTGCAACCGAGAGCGCGAAGCTCGCCGAGATGACCGGCTGGAGCGAAGCACAGCTGCGTGAAGAGCGCGCCATTCCGAGTTACTACCTGCGCTACTATGCAGAGCCGGAGAAGGTGCTCGTTGAACAGCGCGCCGCTGGAACGCGCGGACTTGAAGTGGCAAAGATTGAGGCGCAGCTTCTTGAGATGTATAAGGACCCTACGCTCGCCGAGAAGCCAAAACTTCTAGAGAGCCGCGGCGGCGCCTTCTACTCCGCGGCGGCGCTCGACCTGATCGCGGCGCTCACCGGCGCAAAGCCGGCCCGACTCGTTGTCAACGTCCGCAATGACGGCGCAATTCCTGACCTTCCAGATGATCAGGTGATTGAGGTGCTCAGCGAGGTTGACGCAACGGGTGCGCGGCCGATCCCGATCGCGCCGCTTGGTGGCGCGCGCCGCGATCTAATCCTGAAGCTCGGCGCCTTCGGCAAGGCTACCGTTGCAGCGGCACTCTCTGGCGACCGCGCGGCGGCGATCGACGCGCTTGCGCTGAATCCGCTCGTGCCGAGCCTCGACGTTGCAGAGGTGATCGGTGGCGAGCTCCTTGCGGCGCACGCGGCGAACCTTCCACGCTTCGCGCGCTAACTACTTCGCGCGCTAGATCTTTACAGGCTTCGCCTTCTTGATCGCTGCGCGCAGTGACGCTTCGGCGCGCGTGCGTGCAGCAGGTCCAGCGCCAGATTCGTCGAGCGCATAGAGCAGTGCGCCAAGCGCTGGTGGCTCACGCAGCGGTCGCATCTCGGCATTTGGAATTGCGGCGATGAGCGCCGCGTAGAGGCGAGAACGATACCCGGGGAGCGACGAGAGGATCGTGCTGCCGATCAGCACGATTGGGATGCGCTTGCGGCGCGACGGGGCGCGGCGCTGCGCCGCAACGGCGTAGGCAACGGCGTGATCAATCATCAGCGTTTCGATCTCGCGCGCCACTCGATCCCCACGCTCCGACTCCTCAAGAAGGACACGGCCGAGCGTGCCAATCCCACCGTGAGGGACTCGATCTTCTAGCACCGCGTCAAGAAGTGCGCGGAGTGATGGGAAGCCGGTCGTGCGCAAGATGGCGCGTCCAAGACTCGTCCGCGGACCGCGGCCCTCAACAGCACGCACAGCTGCACCGAGTGCGGCAACACTCAGTCCGCCACCGCCGCCGAAATCGCCAGAGATATCGCCGAGCGCGGCGAAGCGCGCCGTCTTCCCCTTCTCGTTCACGCCGATCGCGTTGACGCCGGCGCCGCCGACAATCGCGATGCCAACGCCGTCGGTGGTTGCCACGCGGAGACCCGCCTCGGAGTCGTTTCGCGTAGAGAGGTGATCCGCAATACGCGTCGATCCGCGACCGGCGAGCGCGCCGCGCACCGCCTTCGCGTCGCGTGGCGTATCAATCCCCGCCATACAGAGGGCAACCGCTGCGGGTCGCTCACCGCCACGCTTGGCGCGCGCTAACGCCGCGTCAATGCCAGAGCGCAGCAGCGCTACCGCAGGGAGGAGTCCGATCCCTTGTGGGTTGCTGCCACTGACGCGCACCCAGGCGAGAAGCTTTCCACTTGTGTCTGCGAGGAGGATGTCGGTCTTGGAGTTGCCGCCGTCAATGCCAACGATTAGCGCGTGCGCCGTGC
>CAJARA010000102.1 GCA_903944295.1 uncultured Chloroflexota bacterium | reverse complement strand
GACATTTACGCGCTCAGTGTTGACCCTACGCTCATGCGACTCTATGTGGGAGGAAACTTCACAACGATCCGTTCGGGGAGCAGACGGACGAGCGCCGTTGGCATCGCGCAACTCAACCTAGTCACTGGACGCTGGTCGGCGGTCGGGGGCGGCGTAAGTGGAACTTCACCGATTGTTCGCACCCTGTCACTCAATCCAGTGAGTGGTGAAGTTCTGGCTACTGGGAGCTTCCGTCGCGCCGGTGGATTAGCAACGCCATCGGTGGCGATCTGGAGGCCAGCATCTGGATGGGGTGCGATCAATCGTTCTTCTGCCCCGCAGATCTCAGGAACCATTGAAGCAGCAACGCTCTCGTCGCGCGGTGCGATCAGCGTGTCGGGGCACCTTACGCTCGGTGGATCAACAACGTACATTGCACGCTGGACTCCGGAAGAGGGCTCGTGGCGTTCAATCGCAACGAGCGCGACACTCGGTGATGCGCCACGCGCCCTTGCGCTCGAGCCGGGCGGCGGGATCATCGCTGGTACAGGCGTGAGCTGGTATGGCACCACACTGATTCGCGAGAGCGCACTCAGCGGTTATGGCTGGGAGCGGGTCGGTCCGGGAGTCGCACTTCCCCGTAGAGCGGCGTGGATCTCTGCACTCGCAGCAACGCCATCTAACGGCACGCTGATCGGCGGATCCTTCAGTACCGCTGGGGGCGTATCAATCAAGAATCTTGCGCTGTGGAGCCCCGCGACACTGTCCTTGACCCCAATCGGAGGAGGCATTGCGTCAGAGCCGGATGCGCTGACCTCCTCGTCCCACGCGCTCGCGTATGCCGCACTGCGTATGCGTGGCGAGCCAGGAACGAGTGGGGCGCGATGTATTACAGCATGGGCTCACCCAGCGGCCGAGAGCAGCCCAACACCGTCGCTTACGGCAACACGGCGCACGATCAACGTTCGATGGGTGGCTGATGCTGCGGTCGGTACCACGGGGTGGATTGCAGAGGCTCGGGGTCCAGGTAAGGCACGGGTAAGCTGCAGAGTGGACGCGGCGACGGATCGCTGCACAATCGCAGGGCTGACTCCTGGCGTTCGCTACAGCGTGACGCTACGAAGCTATTCAATTCCTGCGGGGCCAGCACCGCGTTCACCCGCGGTGATGATTACAACGAAACGCTAACGGCTGACCTGTGACGTTGTAGCGGAAACCGCAGAAGTGCTGCCGCCGCTATTTGTGGCGGTGACTAGAAGTCGTAGGTAGGAGTTAAGGTCAACGCTCAGTACGGTATAGCGCAAGCTGGTTGCCCCGCTGATCGCACTGCAACCCACTGGAGGGAGTCCGAGCGCGGATCCTGCGCTCGTTGGGCAGCGGTACCACTGGTATGTGTAGGTGACACTCACGGTTGAGTTCCACGAACCGGCCCTCCCACTAAGTGAACGTCCTACTCGAACCGATCCCGAGATTGAAGGGTAGCTACGCACGGTAGGGGCCACGGGCGGGACGGTCACAACTGTGGTTGCGCTGCTGAGTGACGTCGCAGACCCACCTGTGTTTGTTGCCGTGACAAGCAGTCGGATGTATTTCCCAAGTTGAGCGGAGGTCACCACGAACGTATCGCTCGTTGCATCCGCAATCAACGCACAGGTAGATGGAAGCGTTGACGCTCGCGCCGCAGAGGTGCAGGCGTACCACTGATAATCATAACGATCAACAACTCCCGACCAGTTGCCACGACTACCGGTGAGTGTTCCTCCAGTGACCGGGGACCCGGAAACGGAGGCGCTTGAAGTTGGAGCAGGGGCGACGATCGGAACCTCTAATGCTGCCGAGAGTCGCAGCGTACTACCAAGGGAGTTACTGGCGAGTGTTCCTACGCGAATCGCTTTCCCCGAGTCATTCGCAACGACCTTATAGGTGCTGCTCGACTTGACGAGTGTGCAGCCGACAGGAACTTCCGTTGGCTCACTTAAGCCCGACGCTGCGCATCGATACCATCGATGCGACTGCGTTGGGGCTGGATTTCCAGTAAAGGTTCCAGGGGCGACCGAGAGTGTCGACCCAACGCGCACGTCACCGACGATAGATGGAGCCGTGACACTCACTGGGGCGGCAGGCGGGAGTGGAGGGCTGCAGCGGTACGAGGTTGAGCTCTGGATCTTTGAGGTCTGGTTGAACGAGACGTTCGTCCCTGCGGCGCCGTCTTCTGATTCCACGCCAACGGTTGCAGAGCCGCCGTTGTTGATGCTGCCAGAGGCGTTTGATTCAAACACCGTGTCCTGGTAGTTCAGCCTGAAAGTCCCTTGGCCCTCTTCCAGAATCGCCTGGAAGGTGATGGCGCTTCCAACTGTGGTGCGTGTGTTGTAATGGCGGATGCCGATCCACGAGATGCTCGTAACACGTGATCCTGGCGATCCAGTAGTCACAACCCGAATCTGAGCCGTGGAGCCTGGGTAGAGGTCATCCCAGTACGGAGCAATGAAGCCATTCGGATTCGTGCTCGTTGGAATTGCAACATTTGCATAGCCGCCGATCTCAGAAGCGGAAGAGAATCCAAGCAAACCATTCGAACTCACGATCACGGCGGCGTAGTCAACACCGTACAGGCTGAAGTTGTACGGAAGGTCTACCGAGAAGGCTGAATCGTCATTCAGGTCAAGCGTGATCCCACCTTCAGGGATTGACCACGAGTAGGTGACGGATTCACACGTGTATGGGGATGGTGGAGGAAGGGTGGTGAACTGGACCGGAGCGGTCCAATCTGTGACGCTCCCCCCGCCATACCTGCTCGTTGCGCGGACGCGGTAGCAGTAGACGGTCTCTGCGGTGAGACCGGTGTCTGAGAACGTTGTGGCGTTACGTCCCGCATAGCCAACGGTTGCGTAGGCTTGGCATGCGGAGGATGTGAATCGCGCACGCTGGACCTCAAAGCGAGACTCATTTGCAACTCCGTCGGTCCACCCGATCGTGATCCCCGTGCGTGAGCGGGCGCCCATGCTGAGAGACGATGGGAGGCCTGTCATTGGCACTGGCGCTGGAGCGCAACTCCCCATCATCGTGGCAACGTCAAGGCGACCAGAACTGGTGGTCTTGCCAGCGAGGGATGCGGTCGTTGCGGTAGAGGAGAGGAGGAACTGGCGAGCCTCTTGTCCGCTGATTCCCGCGTCTTGCGACGCACAGAGCGCAACCGCACCGGTCACGTGAGGAGTGGCCATCGAGGTGCCGCTAAACGCACCGTACGATGCCCCTGGGAGCGTTGAGAGAACGTTGACTCCTGGCGCGCCAAGATCCACGGTGGTCGCGCCGTATTGCGAGAAGCTCGCAAGGTTGCCGTTTGCATCAATCGCAGCAACCGCAACGATGCAATCCCATCCACGTGCGGCCCCAGCACTTGTCCGCGTGCAGGTCATGTTGGACGGATAGCTCGCCGACGCATCGTTATCGGTTCCGGAGTTTCCTGCAGCCGCAATGAAGAGGATGTTCCGATCTCCGCCTTCGTTGACGGCATCCTCAAGGGCCTGGCTGAAGCCGCCACCACCCCACGAATTGCTGCTCGCAACAATATTGATGCCGTGACGCACCTTGAGGTCCGTGAGGTACTTCACCGCGTCAACGGCGTCGGAAACAGAGCCTCCACCTGGGCCGAGGAATTTTGTAGAGATCATGGTCACATCCCAGTTCACCCCAGCAACACCAATTCCATTACCCCCAAGCGCGCCAATGGTTCCAGCGACGTGCGTGCCGTGCTCGTCGCCTCCACCGCCGTCATAGACACTGTTGTCATCGTTGAAAAAGTCCCAGCCGTGGATATCGTCAACAAAACCGTTCCCATCATCGTCACGACCATTGACTGGATCAAACGGGTTGGTCCAGATGTTCTCTGCAAGGTCTGGGTGCGCGACGTTCACCCCTTCGTCAATGATTCCCACATATACATCAGGAGAGCCGATCACACCGTCTGCCCAGGCGAGATCGGCCTTGCTTCCGTACGCGCTTGCAGTGCTACTTGTAGGCGAGCGCATCCCCCACAGCCCACTGTCTGAGTAGAGCGGATCGTTTGGATCGGTGAGCGCCTCTACGTGGTAGTCCGGCTCAACATAACGAACCCCAGGCTGTCCCCATAAATCCTTTATTGCGGCGGCAACGCTGCGCCCAGCGGGCAGGGTGAGAATCTCAGCTGGTCGTGATCCTCCAAGGATGAGCTCGCTTCGTGTTGCGCCGGCGAGCGTTCGCAGCGTGCCGCGCGAAGAAATCGGCAGCGATGGCTGGTAGCCAACGATCACACGATTAGCGGCATGCGGCTGCGTGAGGTCGGGGAGGATCGGCACGTTGAGAGCGGTCGTACTCGTCGTCGTGGCGGAAGGGTCTACCGCGCGCGCCACCTGTGTCAGTGGCGCGGCGCCAACCAACAAGAGGAGGGTCGCCAAGAGAGCGGTAAGCCGGCGGGTGTTCATCAGGGCATTCTATCCCCTCGCTCGAGATTGCCCCAGAAACGGCACGAGGCGCCGGTCTCCCGGCGCCTCGTGCTCCCGCTCCGTGCGGGGGATCTCCGTTACTAGATCAGCGTGTTCGCGAGAGCCCCTTGGCTCGAATGAGTGCCGCGTTTGCACTGATGAATCCGGCACCGCAGCCGAGCTCAGAGCAGTCATCCCCAGCGCTCACTGAATACGGATTAAAGATTGGGTCGCTCCAAACGGTACCGTTGTACCCGTTCTGAGCTGCCCAACCGAAGACCTGCCAGAAATCCGCGCCATCCCAATCGGTTGCGCACGGATCCGTAGTGTAGATCTCAAAGCCCATCACGCCAACTGCGCTGGTCGTGGAGCAGCCAAACACATACTCCATGAAGCCCTCCCCGTCACCGCCGGTGAGGGAATAAAAGTACTCGTCTTCGAAGAATGTCGTCCACGCCTCATCGCCAGCGTCAATCGCTGGGAAACCGTAGGCGGCTTCATACACGTCGCCATAACCGAGTACATAGTCCTCAAGGAAGTTGTCCTGACCGAGATCCTGGAAATAGACCGAGTCGCGAGTTGGGAGGCCGCGTGCGGACTCCGTAATTGCCTGCGCGATTTTGGTCGGGCTCATCGTTGGGTACTTCGCTGCGATCAGGGCGGCTACTGCGCTTACCGCAGGTGCAGCCATGCTCGTCCCTTGGTACCAATCGGATGTGTAGTTACCCTCAAAGTCCAACGTGTCGGAGCTAATTGTTGAAACGATGCCACCCGGTACGTAATAGTCGGTCCACACCTTGCACCAGACGTTCGCTACGCCTTCCCAGCTTGGGTGTTCGTAATCCCAACCAAGCCGCGACTCGCCGTACGGGCAATTGCCGAAGTTTGAAGGCCCCATCTGGCTAGGGTCGTCCGGTCCGGATGAATCCGTTGAGTAGGGCTCGTAGTACACATCCCCGCCCGGGGCTGCGATGTCTACCACTGGACCAACATTTGTGTAGTTCGCCGGGAGCCCCGTTGGTCCGAGCGCCGCTACCGTAAAGGCATCAACGCACCCTGCTGGCGAGTAGTTGCGTGCATCGTCGTTTGAGTTGCCTGCGGCAACCACAACGAGCGCACCAGCCCCACGTGCGGCGCGGATCGCCGCTGCGGTGTTGGCGTCACATGCACCCCATCCACCGAGGGAGAGGTTGATAACGTCTGCCGGATTCTTGTTGATTGGGACGGCGCGACCATTTGCGCCAGCTCCAACTGGGAGGCCCGCCGCCCAGCGGATCGCCGCATTGATGTCAGCATCCGCGCCACCGCACTGTCCAAGGACGCGCACTGGCAGGATCTTTGCATCAGGCGCAATGCCTGCAACGCCGATGCGGTTCAACTGCGCCGCAATCGTCCCCGTGACGTGTGTGCCGTGCCACGAAGACGAGGCAGCTTCGCCATCATCTGGGCACCAGTCGCCTGGATCTGACGGATCCCCGTCACTGCCATCTGTCGTGTCGTTATCAAGGCAGTCGGTGAGATCCCCGTAGCAGACAAAGTCGTAGCCAGGGACGAACTTCGTTGTTGCAAGGTCTGGATGCCCAGGCAAGATGCCTGTGTCCAAGACGGCAACAACGGCGCCACTCCCCTTGGTCACCTTCCATGCATTCATCATGTCCAAGCCATATGGGACGTTGTACGGAGCGCGCATGTTTGGGCCGTAGAGGCTCCACTGGCCGATCCAGTAATCTTCGCGCGAGCCATCCGGCTGTGGCTTGAAGGCATCAATCGTGTAGCGGCGCACTCGATGAAGTTCGAGGCCGCGGCCTGCGAAATCAGCCTTGATCTCTGCAAGCTGCTTATCGTCTGCGTAGTCAAGTGTGATCGAGACGGCGTCGCCACTCTGCGTGCCGACAGTTCCGCCTACTGATGCCACAGCGGCACCAACTGCAGAGAGTGTGCCGGTCACCGTAAAGCGATGTGGCCAGAAGGCGCGCACGCGCGCGCCGTATGCACCCTGCGCACGCTGCGCTGCAGCTTCACCTGTGCGTGCACCAGCGCTTGCAGCAGCCGGCTGCACCCCCGAACCCGTCAGCGCAACGGCTGCACCGAGTGCGAGGCTTGTGATGGTT
>CAJARA010000101.1 GCA_903944295.1 uncultured Chloroflexota bacterium | reverse complement strand
TGGGCTGCGGCTGTTGCAGCGACTTCGTGACGAAGCGCACCGCTTTGCGATCGGTTATCACCGCACCCTGAGGAGTCGCGCGGCGACGGAGAGCCGGCTGGACGGCATCCCTGGCCTCGGTGCTACGCGCCGGAAGGCGCTGCTGCGCCAGTTCGGCTCCGTCGCAGGGGTTGCTGCGGCGAGCCCCGAAGAGCTCGCCGCCGTCCCTGGGGTGGGGGAGCGCCTCGCCGCCACCATCAGTGCTGCGCTCGCCGCCGACCGACGCTGATCGGCACCCCTGCTAGGATTCCTCAAATGCGGAAGTACACGCCTTACATGATCCTCGCCATCGGGCTCCTCGCTCTCGCGATCGACCTCCTCCCAAACCTGAAGCTCCCAGATAGCCGAGCAACAGATGGGACGCGACCGATTGAGACGAAGCTCGGCCTTGACCTTCGCGGCGGCCTCCGTGTGGAGTATCAGGTCCAGCCAGTAGACGGCGTGATCGCCACCGCGGCAGACGTTGCAACCATTCGCGACATCATTGAGCGTCGTGTTAACTCCACCGGTGTCGCTGAGCCGCTCGTTCAGACCCAGGGGAGCGACCGCATCATTGTGGAGCTTCCAGGCGTCAGTGACCCCGATGCAATCCGCGCCCTCCTCGGCACCACGGGGCGGCTCGACTTTATCCCGCTTCCCGCGGAGACCTACGGGTCGATCGATGTTGCGACGGGAACGCCAACAGCAGGCGTGAAGCCAGTCCCAGGGCAGGGGGCGCTGCTTGATGACCCCACACTGACGCCACTCTTCTCTGGCGACCAGATCTCCACCTCGAGCGTCTCAACAGACGACACGGGTCAGCGCGTCGTCTCATTTAGCTTGAAGTCTGAAGGGGCCGACCTCTTCTCAACCTATACGAGCGAGAACATTGGCTCGTACTTCGCGATCGCACTCGACGGCACAATCGTGTCCGCGCCGTATATCCAGAGCGCGATCACGGGCGGTGAAGGTCAGATCAGCGGAGGCGGCGGAAGCGGCTTTGCACTAGAAGAGGCAACCAGTCTCGTCACGATTCTTAAGTTCGGGTCACTCCCATTCCCGATCGCCGAGATTGGCGTGACGGAGGTGAAGGCTACGCTTGGCGCCGCCTTCCTCGGTCAGGCGCTCTTCGCTGGAGCGGTGGGCATCCTGCTCGTCTTCCTCTTCATGATCATGCACTACCGACTCGCAGGTCTTGTTGCGAGCGGTGCACTGATCTTCTACATGCTGATCGTCCTCGCCCTCTTCCGTCTCATCCCGGTCACCCTGACGCTTGCCGGCATTGCCGGTTTCGTCCTCTCGATCGGAATGGCGGTTGACGCCAACATCCTGATCTTTGAACGGACGAAAGAGGAGTTGCGTATTGGGAAGGGGATTATCCCTGCAGTCGAAGCTGGTTTCAGCCGTGCCTGGAATTCCATCCTTGACTCAAACGTCTCAAGCTTGATCACGGCGTTCATCCTCTTCTACTTCGGGTCGTCCACCATCAAGGGCTTTGCGCTCGTCCTGATCATCGGTGTGCTCTGCTCCATGTTCACTGCGATCAGCCTCACACGCGTGATGCTGCGCGCCGTGATCCATCAGCCTCGCTTCTCATCGCCATATCTCTACGGCGTTGGGCGAGGGGATCTTGATTCGGAGACAGCCGCGCTGAAGGCTGCTGGTGCGCAGCATGAATAAGATCATCGCGCGCAAGCGCTGGTTCTTCCTCTTCTCGCTCCTTGTCACTATTCCTGGCCTCCTCTTTATCATCGCAACACCGCTCTCTGGTGGAGCCGTCGGGCTGAAGTTCTCGGTTGACTACACCGGCGGCACCGTCTGGGAGTTCAAGTTGGAGCAGCCAGCTGACGCGCTCGTCGTTCGCGACGTGGTCGCCGCTGCTGGTCATCCTGAGGTGCAGGTAACGGAGGCTGGCTCTGGGTTCCTGATCATGCGAACAAAGCCGCTTGACCTGCAGTCGGGGAGCGAGAGCGACCCGTCGCAGCCAGCTGGCGCTGAGCTCGCCGCTATCCGCGCGGCGATTGAGAGCGAGGTCGGACCGATTGCAGAGGCCGGCTCACTCTCCACGGTTGGTCCAGTCATTAGCCAGGATCTAACGCAGCAGGCGGCCCTCTTGATCGTGTTGGGCTCGATCGGGATCGTGCTCTGGATGACCTACCGCTTCAGGAATCTTCGATTTGGACTTGCGGCGCTAGCCGCCCTCCTCCACGACGTCATCGTGACGGTTGGCTTCTTCGCTGTTGCGGGAACACTCTTCGGGGTAGAGATTGATGCTCTCTTCATCACTGCCATGCTCACGATCATCGGTTTCTCGGTGCACGATACGATCGTCGTCTTTGACAGGGTGCGCGAGAATCTCGCACGCTACGCGGGTGCTCCGTTTGCCGACATTGTCAACCACTCCATTGTGCAGACCCTCGGGCGGTCGTTCAACACCACCGCCACCGTGCTGATCACTCTTCTCTCGCTCCTCGTCTTCGCGGGCGGTTCGATCCGAACCTTCGTCCTCGCCCTCTTCGTCGGGATCCTCTCTGGGACCTACTCCTCAATCTTCAACGCCAGTCCTCTGCTGGTCTGGTGGGACGAGCGCGTGACGGCGCGGAAGAGTTCGCCGAGCGCGCGTCGTACCGCGTAGCGTGCCGCTGGGTGCGCGGTGAGCCCCGCACGCTCTGAGACCCCGCTGAAGGCTCAGCGCAGCTGGCGCCTTGAACAGGCTGAAGCGTCTCGCGTTGCCTCGCTGGACGAAACGCTGATCTCTGCGCAGGTCCGTGACGATCTTCGCCCCTCACTCGCAGTGCTGCTGACGCAGCGTGATCTCCACGATCCAGATGTCGTACGCCGATTCCTTGATCCGCGAGATCGGACGCTCCACGACCCCGAGCTCCTCCCTGACGCAGCGGGTCTGATCGCGCGCCTCCGTGCGGCTGGGGCGGATGGTGAACCGGTCCTTGTCGTTGGCGACTTTGATGCAGATGGACTCACCGGCGCGGCGATCATTATTCGGGCGCTTCGTGCGATTGGCGCCGTTGCTGAGGGGTTCATCCCGAATCGCGATACAGACGGGCACGGCATCCCTGAGGGGGCGCTCGACGCGGCGGTAGAGGACGGCGTTGAGCTGCTGCTTGCCGTTGACTGCGGTACTGCGGATACGGAGCGCGTCGCGCAGGCGCTTGAGGCGGGGATCCTTGTTGGGATTATTGACCACCACGCCGTTCCTGAAGCGCCCGCGAAGGCGGCCTGGCTGGTGAATCCAAATCGGCCCGATGCACGTTATCCATTCCCGAACCTCGCGGGGAGCGGCCTCGCCTTCAAGATTGCCCAGGGGATCCTTGCCGATCACCCAGATCGACGTGAGATCCTTGGCGAGCTCTCCGTCCTCGCAATGATTGGTGGCGTGGCTGACATGGTCCCCGTTGCCGATGAGTTCCGTGTGATCGTGCGCTCAGCGCTCAAAGTGATGAACGGCCTTGGACGGATGCCAGTTGGCATTCGCGCGCTCTTGAAGAGCGCGGGCGTAGAGGGACCGCACCGTGTTGAAGTGGTCGGTTTCACCCTGGCACCGCGGATCAATGCGGCGGGACGGATCGGCGATGCGCGACCAGCTCTTGATCTCCTTACGACAGAAGATGAGGTTGAGGCGGCTGAGCTCGCGGCAACGCTTGAGGCACTCAATCACGAGCGCCGCGACCTTTCACGCGAGGCGATTGAGGCTGCGCGCAGCACGCTCGGTGCAGATGGGCTCGCCGTACCAGATTCAACGCGCGCACTTGTTGCCGAAGGCCTGGTCGCCGTGCGCGGCGAATGGTCGCCCGGCGTCCTCGGTCTTGTTGCCGGCCGACTCGCTGAGGAGTTTGCTCGACCAGCGCTTGTTGGGAGTGTTGCCTCAGGCGCCGCTGATGAGACGCTGGTGCGCTGCTCTATTCGCGCGCCGCGCGGCTTCTCCGTTGCATCAGCGCTGCGCGCGATCGACGACCAGCTCATCCGTCACGGCGGTCATGACGGGGCGGGCGGCTGCACCTTCCCGCTTTCGCGATGGTCGAGCGTCACCACGGGACTCGCTGCGCAATTCGCAGCCCAGAGGGGTCAGCAAGCGCCGCTCCTCTCCGTTGACCTTGAGCCGACCGTGGGGGCTCGCTCGCTCGACTCCCTTGCAGCCCTCGCCGATTACCTTGCCCCGACTGGCATTGGAAACCCTGATCCGCTCTTCCTCTTCCGCTCAGTGGCACTTGAGCAGGTTCGCCTCGTTGGTGATGGGCGTCACGCACGCCTGACGCTGAACATCGATGGAAGCCGAACGGAGGCGATCGCATTCGGTCGCGCAGACGCAGATGGTCATGCAGGGGGTAGCGTTGACCTTGTCGCACGCATCGTGCAGCGAACCTATCGTGGGACCGCAAAGACGGAGCTGCACGTGGTGGATCTTCAGAGCGCAGAGGAGAGAGGATGAGCGGCAACAGATCACTTCGCCCAAAGCCACGCCTACGAAGCGACCGTACCGCCCCATCGCGCCCCTTCCACGGACTACGCCCACCAACTGCAGCGGGAACGAAGGGACCAGGATGGTTCGGCCTTGGTCCAAAAGCTGCGCCAGCGTTTGCCCTTGCACTCCTCCTCGTTGCAGCGCTCGGCACGTGGCAGCTCGCCTCACTCTCGTCTGGCTCGAGCGCAACTCCAGGAGGTGACGGAGCCGAGGTGACGGACGGGGTTGCGATTGACGGGACGATCACCTTCGCGCGTGACGGTGCGCTCTGGTCCCTGAGCGGCTCCACACTGACGCAACTTACAGTGAGCACTTCGGATGGTGAGCCGGCGTGGAACCCCGACGGCACCTGGCTCTACTTTGTCCGTCAGCGCAACGAGATCGGTGGTCGACTCAACGCTGCGGGAGGGATCACGCCGTACCGTCTCAGGGTGCCAACGCTGATGCGGATCGGCGCACGCGGTGACGGCGAAGAGGAGATCCTTGACGGGCTCCTTGAAGACCAGAACCCGAAACTGAACTTCTCATCGTTCATCTTTGATCCGGCGATCGGAGTAGATGGCCGTATCGCGCTGGCAACGGATTATAAGGGTCCATCACTCCTTGGCGGTGACGTGATTATTCGCCTTCTGCAAGAGGGCGGCCGGATGATTACACCGGATCTACCGGACGAGGCGCCATTCGGACACCAGGATCCAGCGTGGAGTTACGACGGTTCTGGGATTTACTACGTACAGAACGGCTCTGCGCAGGGTGAGTCCGCTTCACGGATCATCTATTTCGATCTCGCCGCAGAGAGTGTGGTGCGCTTCGGCGCGAGCGGCTTTATTGAACCCGCAGTGAGTCCAGATGGCCGCTGGATCGCGGCAACGCGCATTGATAAGAAGAAGGGGAGCGACGTGGTGATCATGAGCGCGGCGACTGGCGAGGTGCTTCTGGAGGTGACCCGTACTGGTCGCTCGTGGTCGCCAGCCTGGTCTCCCGACGGAGGCTCGCTCATCTTCTTGGCGGCGAGTGGGAGTCAGGCATCGCTGCAGCAGGTGGTGATCAGCTCGCCGGCTTCAGGCCCGCCGACGGTCATCTCTAGCCTGCAGCTACTTCGCGATCTTGTTGACGCAGGTGTTCGGCCTGCGTGGGGGAGACTGCGCAGCGATTTACAGGGAGGCGCAACTCCATGAGTCGCTACCTTGAACTCCTCGCCGCATCATCGCAACGCGTTGGCAGCAGCCTCTGCGTTGGAATTGATCCCGATCCTGCGCACCTTTCGCCAGAACACGCAGCATCTGTTGCCGGGCTACGCGAATGGGTGCGTCTACTCGTTGCGGCAACGGCGCAGTATGCTGCCGCATACAAGGTGAACCTCGCCTTCTTTGAGGCGTACGGCGCTGAAGGTGTTGCACTCGCCGAAGAGATCCGCGCGCTCACCCCTGCCGAGACCCCGATTATCATGGATGTGAAGCGGGGTGATATTGGGAATACGGTGAAGGCACAGGCGCGTGCACTATTTGATGCTCTCGGTGCAGACGCGGTGACAGCGAGTCCATACCTTGGCATTGGGGCACTTGCACCACTCCTTGAACGCGACGATCGATTCGTCTATCTCCTCTGCCGGACGTCGAACCCAGAGTCGGCGGAGCTGCAAGAGTTGCGCCTTACCGCAACGGGGGATGCGCCAGAAGAGGAGCTCTACCTTCGTGTTGCGCGTCTCGCCGCTGTACGACCTGAGGCGCTGGCGGGGCGGATCGGCCTTGTTGCTGGCGCTACGGCGGGTGGCGCGTTTGTCAAACTCCGCGAGACGGCCCCCTCACTCCCACTCCTCGTCCCTGGCATTGGCGCGCAAGGGGGAGACCTGACGATGGTGACGCAGCACGGCGGAGCGACTGCAGGGGCCGCGGCGGGTCGGTTCGGTGGCGGCCTACTTGTGAATGTGGGGCGTGGCATCTCGGGAGAGGCGAGCGGCGCCGGGGAGGCGCGCCTCTCTGGTGGCGCGCTGGAAGAGGCGATTCACGCACGGGCGGCGGAGTGGGGGAGGCGTCTCGCTATACTCGCCCAATAGGTCGTCCTTCAGGACGTAGCAGCGTAAGGAGAACCGAACATGCCCAACATTGGACCTGGCGAACTCATCCTCATCCTTGCCGTCATCCTCGTCGTCTTTGGTCCTGGGAAGCTCCCAGAGATTGGCGCCGCGGTTGGACGCTCCTTCCGTGAATTCCGCAAGGCGACCTCAGATGCGGGTGATTCGCAGGAGAGCCGCCCAGCGCGCAAGAGCCCAGCGCGTCGCCCAAAGAGGAAGGGCTGAGTCGCTAAGCGGCGCGGGGAGCGACCCGTATGACGGCGAAGGCACTCGTGCGTGACGCAGATGGTGCGTCAACGACCGCACCACTTGTTGACCATCTCCGTGAACTCCGACGTCGGATCGTAATTTCGCTTCTTGCGGTGGCCGCTGGGGCGGCTACGACCTTCGCGCTCGCAGACGGGCTGATTACGCTGCTCCGTTCGCCACTCGGCGCGGTGAACCTCTACTTTACGGGCGTCGGTGATGCATTTGGCATTCGAATGCAGCTGAGTCTGATCGGCGGGATCGCGTTGGCGATGCCGATTCTCCTCTGGCAGGCGTGGGCCTTCATCAGTCCCGGCTTAACGAAATCAGAGCGACGCAGCGCGCGACCGTGGCTCCCGCTCGCCCTCCTCCTCTTCCTCATCGGCGCCGCTGTGGCCTGGAGTGTGCTCCCGTTCGCGGTTGGCTTCCTCCTCTCGTTCGCGAGCGCCGACCTTCTCCCGATGATTGCGGCAGATCGATATTTTGGATTCGTTGGCGGCCTCATCCTAGTGTTTGCGCTCGCCGCCGAGTACCCGATCCTTCTCGTCTTCCTCTCCCGTGTGGGGATCATCACCTCGGCAAAGTTGCGCACGTGGCGCCGCGGGGCGGTTGTTGCGATCGTGATCTTGAGCACGATCGCTACGCCAGGGACAGACATCGTCAGCCCATTAATCCTCGCCGTGACGCTGCTGATCCTGTATGAGTTCTCAATCATTCTGGTGAAGGCGGGCGGGAAGTGAGTCGCGATCGCCGCATCATCCTGCTGACGGGGCTCTCAGGAGCGGGGAAGACCACGGCAACGAAGTCACTCGAAGATATCGGCTTCCGCACGATTGATAACCTCCCATTCGAGCTCCTCCCCGCACTTGTTGAGAAGATTGGACAAGATCCTGAGCGCTTCGCGCGCGTCTGCCTAGTCCTTGATGCACGCGATGGAGATCCGAGCCATACGATTGAATCGGTTCGAAGTGGCGCGGCCTCAATTGGCGTGACGGCGCGGATTATCTTCTTAGATGCTCGGGACGATGTGCTGATCCGTAGATTTAGCGAAACGCGACACCGCCATCCACTCGGGGGCGCTGTGGACGCTCCGCGCTCAGTTGCCGAGGCGATTGCTGCGGAGCGTGCCCTGTTGAGCGCCACCCGTGAGGCAGCCGATGCCGTGATTGATACGAGCGACCTCACTGGGCGCGAGCTGCGTGATCGGCTGGTCAGCGAGGCACTAGAGAGCGAGGAGCGCGTTGGCGTTCGCCTCACCAGTTTCGGATATAAGCACGGCATCCCGCTTGAAGCGGATCTCGTCTTTGACGTCCGCTCCGCGGCGAATCCACACTGGGTGCCAGAACTTCGACCACTTGATGGGCGATCAAAGGAGATCAGTGAGTACGTGCTGGGCGATCCGGTCGGTGCGGAGCTCACCGCGTCAATTCTCGCCTATCTGCGGGAGACGCTCGCCGCATACCTTGCCGATGGGCGTGGCAGGTTGAGCATTGCGATCGGATGTACCGGCGGTCGCCACCGATCCGTTGCCATCGTGGAGGCGCTCGCGAAGGCCCTTGCGCCGGTTGCTGATGGGGCGCCGATCGTGGTGGAGCACCGCGACATCCTCAGGAGCTAACGGTCGTGGGGCTCCGCTCTTGGATCCGCGGCGGTTCACTCGCTCGGAAGGTTCAGCGTCGTCAGCGACGCATGGTGGTGCTTGGCGGGGGCACGGGGATGGCAACGATCCTCCGCGGGCTGAAGGGGCAAGGGGTTGATCTCACCGCCATCGTCTCCATGGCCGATGACGGCGGGTCCTCTGGCATCCTCCGTGCGCGGCTTGGCATCCCTCCAGTTGGCGATCTGCGCAACTGCCTCATCGCACTTGCAGATGCCGAGTCAACCGCTGGCGCGCTGTTGCAGCATCGACTTCCCGCAGAGCGTGGCGCAACGCGCGGGCACCCTGTGGGGAATCTCCTCCTCGCGGCGGCGATCGCCGAGGAGGGCGGTGATCTTGAGCGCGGCATTGAACGCGTGCATCGAATTCTCAACGTGCGCGGGCGCGTCATCCCAGCAACGACGGAGGCGCTCCGTCTCCGCGGCCACACCCGCGCAGGCCTCAGCGTCATAGGGCAGGCGCGCCTTGCTCGCACCAGAGGTATTGACTCTGTTTCGCTCGACTCAACCTCCGTGCGTGCAACGCGAAGTGCGCTGGCTGCAATCTCGCAGGCGGACTTGCTCGTCCTTGGACCCGGCAGTCTCTATACGAGCCTCATCCCGCACCTCTTGGTGCCAGAGATTCGGAGTGCGCTTGCAGCACGTCGCGCCCCGTTGATCTGGGTGGCGAATGTCGATGAGCAAGAGGGGGAGACCGAGGGGATGAACCTCGACGCGCACATGGATGCGCTCGTCGCGCATGGGGGGGCGGGGCTGATTGATCTCGTCCTTGCGGCGGCGATCTCGCGGAGGGGGGCTGCTGATCCCGGCCTACAACTGCAACCACGCTTCACCCGCGCAGCTAGCCCGAGCGCCGAGCCTCGCCCGCCAATTCTGGTTCGCTCTATCGCCTCAAAGGTGCGTCCGCACCTCCACGATTCACTCCTTCTTGCGCACGCATTGCTGAAACTGAAGCCTCTCTTGCATAAGGTTGATTGATGAGCCGAAACGAGCGCGATCTAGTGAGTGCAATACGACATGAGCTCGCGGCGATTACTCCGCAGCGGAAGTGTTGTCGCGCCACTGAACTTGATGCACTGGCAGACCCAGGGCGACGTTCGGACGTTGCAATCGCCAGGACCGTGCATCGACTCAGCTCCGCTTCGGCCTCTCACGACGTTGAGGCGTCGCCGGGTGGCCGTGCGCTGAAGCGCGCGCGAGCACTGGCTGATGCAGATGCAACAGCACACTGTCGCAGCGCCTTCCTACGGGGACGCATCCTGAGTCGCGGGTCACTCTCGCTCGCCTCTGGCCGCATCCATCTGGAGCTCGTGCTCACGCAAGTTGAAGCGCGTCACGTGGTGACGGCGCTCGAAGCGGAGGGGGTATCAGGTCTTTATCGCGTGCGACGCGGCCGAGGCGTCATCGTCTGGAAGGATCGAACGCAGATCTTGGACCTGCTGCGACGTCTCGGTGCGGGCAGCTCCATCGCTGAGATTGAGGCTCGTGGTGTGGTGCGGCAGATTCGTGGCGAACTGAATCGCAGTGTGAATGCCGAGACGGCGAATATACAGCGCGCCGTGCTCGCCGGGATGCGCCAGGCGCGCGCGGCGGCAGAGTTGATCGAGGAGGGCGTCCTACCGCCCGCTGGCCTGCTGCAACGCGTGAGCTCCGCTCGTCTGGCGCACCCTGAGGCGACGATCGCAGAGCTTGGCGAGACACTCAGCCTCTCGCGCAGCGTGGTGCAGCGTGCGCTCGCAACGATCGAGCGCCAGGCGGCAGCCTTACGGAGCGAGGCGGCTCTGCCATGATCTACCGATGAACGACGCAGCCCAGCCACTCCTGATCGCCAATTGGAAGGCGAACCTCGCACCCGGTGAGGAGGTGGCACTTGCCGCGCAGATTGCAACGCTCGGTGCCACGCGGCGACTCTCTCCAGGCTCGCTGATGATCGCGCCGAGCATGGTGGGACTCGTTGCGGTCGCCTCGCTCCTTCGCCGTGAGCATGACGCGCTTAAGCTCGGGATCGCCGCACAAGACTGCTCCAGCGACCTTGCCGGAGCCGCAACGGGAGAGATCCCTGCATCGCATCTTCTCGGCGCTGCTGACGCGGTGATCCTCGGTCACTCAGAGCGTCGCGCTCGTGGTGAGAGTGGAAGCTTGATTGGCGCAAAGCTTGCTCGCTGCGTTGCCGCTGGCATCAGACCAATCCTCTGTTTCGGCGATGCCGACCCAAAGGCGACAGAGAGCGAGCGATGCGCGCTGGTGGTGCGTCAGTGGCGCGAGGTCCTCGCTGGTGCCGCCACACTCGGATGTGATGTCGCCATGGTGCTAGGTAGCGGCGTCACGATTGCCTATGAACCAGTCTGGGCGATCGGTAGCGGCCAGGCGGCGAGCCCAGACGTTGCAGCGGCAGTGGCTCGTGCACTTCGATCGGAGACCTCCTCATCATCGTTACGCATTCTTTATGGAGGGAGCGTCGACGGAAAAAGTGCTGCGGGCTTCCTGAGCCCAACAGGAGAGGGGAGCCTCAACGGGTTGTTGATCGGTGGCGCCTCACTCCAGGCCGAGCGACTCCTTGAGATTGCCACCGCCGTTGGTGTGGCGTCATGACATCACTGAAGGTAAATCCGCTCATCCTGCTGATCATTGATGGCTTTGGGATCGGTAACGATCCAGCGGTGGACGCGATCGCACAGGCGAAGATGCCAGTTTGGCGCGCACTGCTCGAGCGTTGGCCACACACAGCGCTTGAGGCGAGCGGTGTAGCCGTTGGCCTCCCTGAAGGTCAGATGGGCAATAGTGAGGTTGGGCATCTCAACATTGGCGCTGGGCAGCGCGTGCCGCAAGAGTTGCCACGGATCAACGCAGCACTCGCCGACGGTAGCTTCTCCCAGCGACCGGAGCTTCAGCGCGCGCTGAAGTTGGCGCACGGTGGGCGGCTGCATCTGATGAGCCTCCTCGGCCCGGGTGGCGTACACGCCAGTGACCAGCACCTCATCGCCCTTGCGGAGGCGGCGCAGCGATCAGGGGTGCACTCCATCTTCGTTCACCTCTTCCTTGACGGTCGCGACACGCCGCCACGATCGGCGCCTGCGTACCTCGCAGATCTCGAGCAGCGCCTCTCCGCCGCCGCCCCCACTGCACGCATTGCAACCATCTCCGGCCGCTACTTCGCCATGGATCGGGATCACCGCTGGGAGCGCACGGCGGCGGCCGTCGCGGCGATCGTCGCAGGGGAGGGGGCCCACGCATCAAGTGCTGCAGCCGCCATTGAGGAGGCCTATGCGCGAGGAGAGAGTGATGAGTTCGTGACGCCAACCGTCCTCCTTGCCGCGGAGGGAGAGGATCCCGTGATGCGGTCGAGCGACACGGTGATCCACGCGAACTTCCGTGCTGACCGCGCCCGCCAACTCGTTGCAGCGCTAAGCGCCAACGTCTTCACCGCTTCGGCGCGGCCAGCGCAGCTCCCCGTAACGCTCTTCGGGATGAGCTCGTACGGCGAAGAGGCGGGGAGTCCTGCGATCTTCGGCCCTACGGCGGTGCCGTCGCTCGCCGAGAGTGTTGCTAACGCTGGGCTGCGGCAGTTTCACGTTGCAGAGACGGAGAAGTACGCTCATGTCACCTACTTTCTGAACGGAGGGAGGGAGGAGGCATTCCCGGGCGAGCGTCGCCTCCTCATCCCGAGCCCGAGCGTTGCGACCTACGATCTCGCTCCGCAGATGCGGGCCGCCGAGATTGCCGACGCGGTGGTCGCTTCTATTGAAGGCGGCGAAGAGCAGTTCATCGTTGCGAACTTTGCGAATCCAGACATGGTCGGACACACGGGCAACTGGGAGGCGACACTGCGCGCGTGCGAAGCGGT
>CAJARA010000100.1 GCA_903944295.1 uncultured Chloroflexota bacterium | reverse complement strand
GCCGTCATCGCCCGTTCCGCTGAAGATGCCGCCGACCAGGGCCGATGCGGTTGCAACGTAACCACCAGCGAGGAGGTGAATCCATAGGCTGACCGCGAGTGTGGTCGCGAGGCCAGCACTAGAGAGGAGGAGTGGGCGCACACCTGCGCCACGCGTTAGTGCGCTCCGCCATGCGTCAACGGCCGCCGTAACGCGCCAGGCTGCGGCAAGCAGGTTGAGGATCCCTGCGGCGCTCAGTCCGATCGGTGAGAGGAGGAGGCCGAGCAGACCAGCGGGGCCGTCCGCGGTGAAGAGGCCGCCAACCGCCGCGAGGAGGAGGAAGGGCGGAGCGAAGAGGGTGAGTGCGGCGCGCCAGCGCCGTTGGTAGGCCTGGCCGAGCCCTGGGACGAGGGCGGAGAGGAGGGCGGCGGTAAAGGCGGAGAAGCGAGGGGAGACTGTCGTACTGCTCACACCAGCACGATAGCGCCTCGGCAGGGGAAGAGTCGCTGCTCCGTTTGCCATGCAGGGACGCGCGTGGCACGCTCCGTAGCATGTTCAACCCTGTGGATGCCCGTCCAGATCTCATCAGCATTGAGCACGAGGTGCTCCGTCGCTGGCGGGAGGAGGGCGTCTTTGAGCGTCTGCGCGCACAGACGACGGGAGGTCCAGCCTGGTCATTCCTGGATGGTCCAATCACCGCGAACAATCCGATGGGAGTCCACCACGCCTGGGGGCGTACGTACAAGGATCTCTTCCAGCGTTTTCGTGCCTCACTCGGCCACGAGTTGCGTTGGCAGCAGGGATTCGATTGTCAGGGACTCTGGGTTGAGGTGAATGTTGAGCGCGAGCTCGGCTACACCTCCAAACGCCAGATTGAGGAGCAGGGACTGGCCGCATTCATCAGCCTCTGCAAGCAGCGCGTCCTTACCTACGCAGCGCGACAGACGGAACAGTCGATTCGACTCGGGATGTGGATGGACTGGAACGATCCCGCTGACCTGCTGAAGCTGCGCGACGCGCTCGCAAAGGATCCGGCGACGCCGGTCACGATCAACGGGGCGAACGGCCCAGTCAGTGGCCCAGCAGAGCAGCTGATCGGACGACTCGGCACGCCAGAGGTTGGTGGATCGTACTTCACCTTCTCTGATGAGAATAACGATCTGATCTGGACCTTCCTTGCGAAGTGCCATGAGCGTGGCTGGCTCTACAAGGGGAGCGACAGCATGCCCTGGTGTGCCCGTTGCGGCACCGGTATCAGCCAGCACGAGATGACTGAGGGATATGCGGATCGTGAAGACCAGTCGCTCTACTTCGGCCTGGCACTTGTGGATCGTCCAGGCGAGGAGCTCATCGCATGGACCACGACGCCGTGGACCGTTGCGGCGAATGTTGCCGCCGCAGTCCAGCCCACGCTCGACTACGAACTTGTGGAGTTTGACGGCCGCAAGCTCTGGATTGGTGCTTCGCGCCGAGCCGCAGCACTCGGCGGCGGCGCTCCGCGCGCGAAGCTGCTTGAGACACGGAAGGGATCAGAACTGATCGGTTGGAAGTACCGCGCGCCATTTGATGCGCTCCCAGCGGTGAGTGAGGCGCTCGGCCCAGACGGAGCGGGACACCGCGTGATCGCATGGGACGAGGTTGGCTCTGAAGAGGGAACCTGCATCGTGCACATTGCGCCCGGATGCGGGAGTGACGACCATAAGCTCGGCGTTGCTGAAGGGCTCCCCGCGATCGCACCGATTGATGAATCCGGTATCTACCTTGATGGCTTTGGCAACCTGAGTGGTCGCGAGTGGCATGAGGTGACGGAGGACGTCTTTACGCACCTCACCGCCGCAAAGAGCCTGCTGCGCCGCGAGAAGATCACGCACCGATACCCACACTGCTGGCGCTGCGCAACACCGCTCGTCTTCCGGCTCGTTGATGAGTGGTTCATCAGCATGGGGCCGCTCTACGAGAAGCCGCGCGATCAGTTGACCAAGGCGGAGGTTGACGCGAGCCTGAGATACCAGATCATGGCGGTGGTTGATCGCATCAGCTGGCTTCCAGAGTTTGGTTACGAACGCGAGCTCGATTGGCTACGCAACATGAGCGACTGGATGATCTCCAAGAAGCGCTACTGGGGTCTCGCCCTTCCGATCTACGAATGCACCGCGTGCGGCAAGGTTGAGGTGCTGAGCTCGCGCAAGGATCTCGAGGGACGCGCAACCGCTGGCGCAGCCGCGCTTGAGGGGCATACGGCGCACCGTCCTTACATTGACGAAGTACAGATCGACTGCAGCGGATGCGGGGCGAAGGTGACGCGTGTTCCTGACGTAGGGAATCCGTGGCTTGACGCGGGGATCGTCTCCTTCTCCACGATGCGCTACCGCGAGGACCCTGAGTACTGGAAGCGCTGGTTCCCCGCCGACTTCATCACGGAGAGCTTCCCCGGCCAGTTCCGTAACTGGTTCTACTCGCTCCTCGCCATGTCCACGGTGATGGCTTCAAGCGAACCAACGAAGACGGTCTTCGGCTACGGACTTGTGGTTGGTGCCGATGGGCGAGCGATGCATAAGAGCTGGGGGAATTCGATCGAGTTTGATGAGGCGGCGGACCGCATGGGGGCCGACGTGATGCGCTGGCTCTTTGTTGGCTCACGGCCAGAGGAGAACGTGCACTTCGGTTGGGAGGCGGCGGATGAGACGCGCCGCCGGCTCCTCGTCCTCTGGAACGTGTACGCCTTCCTCGTGGGACAGGCCGCCTCCGCCGGCTGGACGCCGAAGGAGAGCAGCGCAACGGCGAAGGGTCGAAGCGTGATGGATCGCTGGATCCTCAGTCGGTCGGCGGAGCTCGCCGCTTCAGCTGAGCGATCGTTCACCGCCTATGACGCCTACAGCGCGGTGCGACGCCTTGAGCAGGGGATTGATGAGCTCTCTACCTGGTATCTCCGCCGCACCCGTGAGCGGTTCGCCCCCGATGCACCGGCTGAAGATCGTGATGCCGCATTTGACACGCTGCACCAGGCGCTGCTGACACTGCTACGTGTCGCCGCCCCAATCGCGCCATTCCTTACGGACGCGATCTACCGCAACCTTGCGAGCGCAGGGCTCGCCGATTCAACGGGCACCTCGCAGGTGGTTGGTGGCGCTGAGCGTCCGCTCGCTGCGGCGATTCGCGCGGGGGAGGCGCCAGGGAGCATTCATCTGCTGCACTGGCCGAGCGCTGAGAGCGCGCCGTGGCGAGATGAGGCGCTCGAATCGTCAATGGATCGCATCATCCGTGCTGCAGAACTCGGTCGCTCCGTTCGCAGTGCAGCGAACATTCGCACACGTCAGCCGCTCGCTCGAGCGCGCGTCGTCCTTGGCGTCAGCGGTAGCGACGAGGCCGAACTTCGCGAGATCCTGGCCGACGAACTCAATGTGAAGAGCGTGGAGGCGGTTGGCGATGCATCAGGACTCTTTGAGCGCCGCGTAAAGGTGCTCCTGCCAAAGGTGGGGAAGCGGTTGGGCGGATCGACGCAGGCGGTGATGCAGGCGGCACGCGACGGTGTCGTGGAGTTCCTTGCTGACGGTGCGGTGCGGATCGCTGGTGTTGACCTTGCCGCGGATGACATTGAGGTGCAGGCGGTGCCACGTGAAGGGCAGCATGTGGCAGAGGATGACGGACTCGTCGTGGAGCTGGACACAGCGCTCACCCCTGAACTGATCAGTGAAGGCGATGCGCGCGAGCTGATGCGCGCTGTGCAGGATCTACGGAAACTGGCTGGCCTTCGGCGCGAGGATCGGATTGAGTTGCAGGCTACTGGCGCGCAGGCCCCACTCGCCACACATTCGGCGGCGATCGCCACCGCTGTTGGCGCCCAGAAGATCCAAGAGGTTGACCGCGAACCAGTTGGAGACGAGTGGCAGCGCGGAAGCGTTGCACTCTCGGCGGGTGAGGCCACACTCGCTATTCGACGTGTCACCGAATGAGACGGGTAGCCTTCGGATTCACTGCACTCACGGTTCTCGTTGTTGATCGAATCAGCAAAGAGTGGGTGGCGAGCCTGCTGACGACAGGTACGCCGATCGAACTGTTGGGTAGCTCGGTGCGCCTGATTCGGAGCGAGAATCGAGGCGGTCTCTTTGGGCTCTTTCAGGGGAGCGCGCCACTCCTTGCGCTACTGAGCATTGGCGTGATCCTTCTCCTCGTCACCCTTCACGAGCGTGAAGGTGGGAGGCGCCCATCGCTCCTGACGCTGACAACAGCACTCCTTGTTGGCGGTGCGATCGGCAACCTTGCTGATCGGCTTGCGAACGGGTTCGTGTTTGACTTCATTGACCTTGGTCTAGGTGCAACACGATTCTGGACCTTCAACGTTGCTGATATGGCGATCTCGCTCGGCATCCTGCTCTTGCTCGTTCAAACGCTCTTTGCTGGACGCTCAAGACCCCCGGCGTCGCACCATGAGTGATCCGCGCGAGATTGACCTGCCGATCCCACCTGAGGCGGCGCGTCAACGCGTCGATCGCTTTGTTGCCGATCGTTGTGGTCTCTCTCGTTCGTTTGTGCAGCGACTGATTAGTGAAGGTCGACTGACGATGAATGGTCTTGTGGTGCGTGCCAGCAGCACGCTCGTCCCGGGTGGCACGCTGCATCTCTCCATTCCACCGATCGCAGATGCAGAGCTACTGGCTGAGGCGATTCCGATCAGCGTGGTCTATGAAGATGAAGACATCCTGGTGGTGGACAAGCCGGCCGGCCTTGTGGTGCATCCGGCGCCTGGCCATGCGACGGGGACACTCGTGAACGCCCTACTGCACCACGTGGAAGATCTTCCTGGCATCGCCGGTGTGGCACGTCCTGGCCTTGTGCATCGGCTCGACAAGGACACCTCTGGGCTCCTCGTTGTTGCGAAGGGTGACCTCGCACAATCGAGCCTGATGGCGCAGCTCAAGGCGCGCCGCGTCAAGAAGACGTACATCACACTGGTGCAGGGCCCCGTTGCCGCCGAGGTTGGGCGCATTGAGGCGCCAATTGGACGCGACCCTTCAGAGCGGAAGCGGATGGCGGTCGTTGCTGGCGGTCGCGCCTCAACGACCGGGTATCGCGTGAAGGAGCGCTTTGCCGGCTGGACGCTGCTTGAGGTTGATCTCATCACTGGGCGAACCCATCAGATTCGTGTTCACTTAACGGAGATTGGGCATCCGATTGCTGGCGACCCCACCTACGGCAACGGGACGAGTCGGCGCGGCCCTGAGGGGACGACGCGCCTCTTCCTGCACGCCTGGAGGATCGCCTTCACGCATCCACGCGATGGGCGGCTGATGCGCTTAGAGGCGCCGCTGCCAGCCGATCTGCAACTCCCACTTGATACGCTACGGTTGCACGGAGAGAGATCGGAGGGCTGATGCCAGGTCAGCGACGTGAAGGTGCAGCGGGGGCGCAGGTGATCGTGATCTCTGGGCCGAGCGGCGTGGGGAAAGACACCATCATCAATGAGTTGCGCCGTCGTCCGATCGGTCAGACCTTCCACTATGTGGTGACCTGCACCACCCGTGAGCCACGCGCCGGCGAAATGAACGGCGTCCACTATCACTTCCATACGGATGAAACCTTTGCAGCACTGAACGCCGCATCTGGGCTCCTTGAGTCCGCATCGGTTCATGGCCGCTCCTATGGAACACCGCGCAGCGAGGTGCGTGATGCGCTTGAGCGTGGCCAAGATGCAATCCTGAAGATCGATGTTCAGGGGGCGCGGAGCGTCCGCGCCGCAATCCCAGAGGCGATCCTGATCTTCATTGCCCCTCCGTCGGCGGAGGCGCTCGCCGTCAGGCTCGCTGGTCGCGGGACGGAGACGGCGGAGGAGCTCGTGACGCGAGCGAAGAGTGCCATCGTAGAGATGGACCGCGCGAAGGAGTACGACTATCTCGTCCTGAATGAGACTGGTTACCCGGAAGAGGCGGCGGCGCAGGTCGAGAAGATCGTCCTTGCTGAACGCGCCAAGCATCCGGAGCGCCGGATCACGGTGTGAGCGGGGCCGAAACGCCCCCAGCTCATCAGCGCGCGGGTTCGTCCGCAACGGTGCGTGTTGCCGTTGACCTCCCTGGTGCACAAGGCGAGCGACTCTACGACTACCTCCCGCCAGAGCGCGATGAACTTACTGTTGGCGATGGCGTCGTTGTGCCATTCGGCAGCCGGCGCGCCGTTGGCATCGTTGTAGGAGCCCCTGGCGAATACGCGGCGCCAGATGGTTTCCAGCTCAAGCGCGTTGAGGCGAGACTCGGCGAGAGCGTCCTGATCGGTCCGCTCGGCATGCAGTTGGCACTCCGCGCTGCAGAGCACTGGTGTGCGCCGCCAGGCCTCACCCTTCGCTCGCTGCTGCCACCAGGACTTCTCGACAAAGTCGAGGCGGTAGTGCGCTTCATTGGGGTACCGAGTGAGGCTGAGCGTCGCGCCGGCATCACCGCGGAGTGGTCTCCAGTTGATCGGCTGAGCGGTGCACGCGGCCGTGCTCGCACCGCACTGCTCACGCTGCTGCGAACAGGGGAGCGCGAAGGACGAATCGAACGAAGATGGCAGCTGAGCGCAGTCAGCGGGCGCGTCATTCAAGAGCCGTACGCGAGTCTTGTTCCGCTGCAGGGGCGATCTGCCGCAGCGGCGGCGCAGCCTGCGCCGCGTGGTGCTCGTCAACAGGAGATCCTTGCTCGCCTTGAAGCTGCGGCTGCAACAGACGAACCTTTTGTGCGAGCCGCGGATCTTCCTGGTGGCCTAAGTGCCGTGCGGCGACTTGAAGTACTCGGCCTTGTGAACGTTGAGCTGCGCCGCCGTCAACGGCGCCATGCAGATCGGCGGACGAGCGACACTCAGTACGAGGCGGGTACGCCGGCGTGGAGTAGGGGACAGGAGTCGCTCCTCGCTGCGGACCTTGGCGTGGGCGTGACGCTGCTTGATGGGCCACCAGGGTCTGGCAAGAGTCGTGTTGCGGCAGAGATCGTGGCACGCACACTGCGCGCAGGACGATCGGTGCTCTGGCTCGTCCCAGAGACAACACAGGTTGCGGTAGCCGCTGATGCACTCTTGGCTGCAACCGGGGTTGACGCCGAACTGATCCACGCTGGAGCGAGCCAAGGCGAGCGGCTCGATGCGCACGCGCGACTCACACTGCCGGGACCGCACCTTGTTGTCGGTACCCGAACGGCGATCGGTGCGCTGAGCCACGAAGTGGGGCTGATCGTTGTTGATGAGGAGCATGAGTCGGCGTACAAGTCGGAACGGATGCCACGCATTCATGCGCGTGATGCTGCCCTC
>CAJARA010000099.1 GCA_903944295.1 uncultured Chloroflexota bacterium | reverse complement strand
TAGAGCGGGATCTTTGCACACGGTACGTACTGGGGTGTTCCGTATCTGATGTGTAACTGCGCGGCGGTGCGTCTAGGATGTCTCTACGCCAAACGGTGGAGTCGGAGGAGGAGAGATGTCAAAGTCAACCAACGCAGAGGCTCGAGCAGAGGCGCGCCGACGCAGTCGCATCGCCGCAAAGGAGCGTGCCGTGCGCGGCGATGAGCCTCTAGAGGCAGCGACCGCGCCTGCAGCACAGACCGCAACTGGCCAGTCTGCTCAGAGCAGCCTCGGCTTTCGCGCCGCCTTCCGTGGCTCATTTGGCGTCGCGCCGATTCGCGACGACCTTCGCCAGCTTCCTCGCCTACTGCGAACGCGCGCCTTCTTTGTTCCACTCGCGGCAATAGCTGTCACGACGTTCGCTGCCACGCAGCAGGGAGTGCTCTCAACAAGCGTCGCCCAACTTGCTGTTCAGTCGATCCTCTTGCCACCAGCATTCGTTATCGCCTTCCTCGCCGGAATGTTGACGCGGCGCGGATCATGGCTTCTCGGTGGACTCTTCGGAGTGATCACCTATGGCGGCGCACTTCTGGTTGGGAGCGTGGCGGATCTCTCAGTGCTTGATGCAACGAATCCGGTCCGTGCCTTCCTTGAACAGAACGTTGCACACGCTAAAGATGGTGGTGCACTGGCCGGCGATCTTTACGGGGTTGCGGTCTCAGGCATCTTTGCTGGCGCATTCGCCGGATGGTATGGACGCTTCCTTCGATCAATGTCACCAGCGCGTCCATCGTCACGCGATCTGCGCAGGCGAGACGCCGCGCAGCGTAAGGGCGGCGGTCGCCGCTAGTTTCAGAGACTACTTCTGCGCCACCTGCACGCCGATCAGGAGTAGCGAGAGCGAGAAGAGCCCAACGACGAGGAGCAGCGGCATCAACTTCTCGTTGCGCTTCAACTTTGGTGCCATGACAACCTCCTTAACTTGATCCAACGTCTACGGTGCGGGGCAACCCTCACCAAGATAAACCACGATTGATGTCCGTGAGCCGAGGGGCTCGACGATCATCGTTGCCGTGCAGGCACCCTGATCACGTGTTGCGCTGATCTTAAAGCGCGTTCCTTTTGGTGCGGGCTCAGCAACCTCCCAGGCGAGTCGGCGCAGCTCATCAACAGCGGCGCGCGTCGCCTCCTCAACGCCCATGCGGCTGAAGATTGATCCGCTTGCGAGTAGGTCGAGACGCGTCTCAGCACTCCCCTCCGCAAGGAGTGGGAAGTCGGCCGGAAGGCGTCCCCAGATGCGTCCGTACTCGCTGCTGATCACCGTTGCGGGAGCGAGGCTGCCGCTCGGAGTTGGGCTCGCTGCACCGCCACCACACGCAGCCAGCAGGAGCAGGCTCGCGGCGAGGAGGCTCAGGAGGGGTGGAGTAGGGCGGAGGCCAAGATGGGGCAACACCTTGTGAGGATAGCGCCCCCGCCCAGCAAGAATATAGAACAGATGTTCTTATCCGTCAAAGCACCAAAAGTGGCCCGGGCTTATGACTGGACCGATGGCCGGTCTACCGCTCGCAGCGGTCGATTTGAACGTTCTCCTCGCCAAGGGCAAACGCAGAGAGCTTGCTGCACCTGAAGGTGCGATCGATATTCTCGTAAAAGCGGTCCTTCGGGAAGCTTGCGTACGGCGAGTCATTCCGAATCAGGTAAAAGGCGCTCGGCGCTACGGCATTGAATGCCGCCGATCCATATGTATAGGCGTAAAAGCTTCGCTCCTGAAAAATGAACCAATCATTTGACGTGCCCACGACAGCCAAATCGTCATTAGGCACCGCCTCCTTCACTGCCTCGGAATATGCATCAAACGAGTACGAGCGATTGAGGTAATACACCACTCCATACTGTGCAGCAAAGAAGGCTAAGCAGAGAGCGAAGGTTAGATACAGCTTCTTGTACCTATCTGCAACCCATAGCGAGATCAGCATGAGCGGTGCGTAGAGGTAAAGCACATAGTGAATGTTTCCTCGATGCAGGACGAGTAACGATGATCCAGCAACAACGCATAGCCAAACAAGAGGTTGCGCATCTGCCCAGTGCCGCCCGCGAACAAACACTCCCAACATGATGACAAAAAAGATTAACTCTGGGATGTGCCGAAGATATTTGGCCCTCAAGAAATAGTAGACCAGGAAGTTACTTATTCCAGTGTTGCTCTCGGACAACGATTGTAGGAGAGTTGAAAGCGCTTCGGCATGAAGTAGCAGATACGCGCTAAGCCCAAAAAGTGAGCCAAGAAAGAGTAGTGCTGTTTGCCGACTAAACAGAAGCTCTTTTAACCCCGTCTTCATAGCTTTTGCAAAAAACGCAGAGGTTACATAAAGGCCAGCAAAGAGCCCAGCGGGATGAACCTCAAATGCCAACCCAATAAAGAGACCAGAGAGGAACGGGCGATCATAAAGGTAGAGCGCAAACGCCACTGAGGCAAAGAAAAACGTTAGTGCTTCTGGTCTGCTCTGATTTGCGGGGCCAAAGAAGGGTTCGGAAAGAAGGAGGAGGATTACCGTTGCAACTGCGAGGTGGCTGCGGCCAGTCAGGCGCTTGGTGATCAGTCCCCATGTCGCAGCTCCGAGGCCCACGAAAAGGGTAGAGACTGCGTGACCTGCAGATCGAGTCCACCCCACTATGTCTAGGATGGCTCCATAGATAATCGCCTGAATTTTTGCAAAATGGTACACGCCATCTTGCCCCCCAGAAGCGAGTGTGGCGCCAAAGATTTTGTCTTGCTGAGCTCCATGCACGTAATACTCATAGAGAGCTGAGAGCGTCCAGCCATCATCAAGATTTTGTGGGCGGTAGATCCCTCCAACGATGAGGTAAATGGCAACAAGAAGCAGTGCGGAGACGCCAAAGAGCAGCGTTGCGTGACGCTGCAGCGCGCGTTCAATCATGCGGCGAGGCTACCAAAGCAGAACTACGCCGGGAGGGTTGCAAGGATGATGCCGAGAAGGATCGCCCCGAGGCCGAGGAGCTGCGGGGCACGCAGGCGCTCCTTGTAGACGAGGTATCCCCCCAGCACCACGATGATCGGGCCGAGCGAGCTGAGGAGTGAGACGGCCCAGGTAGGGCCGACCTCGAGGGCGGCGGCGAAGACGAAGAAGGCGACGGTGTCTCCCAGGCCAACGAGCGCCGCCAGGAGGATGCCGCCACGTGTCAGCCGGTGCCCCTCGCCGAGGAGATCGGTACGGCCCCACTTCGGGAGCGAGGTGCGCTTGGCACGAACGATCAGCAGGATCGTCCAGACCGTGGCGAAGTTGCCGATCCGCGACAGCGTGATCGCCGTGCTCCAGCCAAAGGCCTTGATCGGAATCGTGAGCAGCACCGTGATCACAGCGAAGAAGATCAGGCCGACCAGGGCAAAAGCAACGCCCGGGCTGGCGAGCGACGCGCGTCGATCGCGCCCGCTCCCCGTGGTGCGCAAGCCGAGGAGGGCGATCCCTGTCCCCACGGCGACCACGCCGCCAATATTCGCTGGGGTGAGCTGCTCACCGAGGAAGAGGGCGGCGATGAAGGCGGAGAGCGCACCGTATGCGGAGATCGTTGGGGAGACCACGCTGAGCGGGCCGAGCCTAAAGGCGGTAAAGACGGCGATGTACGAAATCCCAGCGCCCACTCCCATTGCGAGCGTTGCCACCACGATCAGTGGATCGAGATCTTGGGTGAGCAGCCCGCGCGCGATCGCCACACCACCCGCCAAGACGAGCGAGGTGCTGACGGCGATCACCACCACGCGGAGTGAGCCGATGCGCCGACCAACGTAGGTTGTGATGAGGTCGGTGCCCCCCCAAAGGGCGGCAGAGAGGAGGCCGAGGGCGAGGGGGCTCATCTCCAGATGCTAGACGCCCGCGTGCTATTCTGCCGCTTCCGTGGGGCTGTAGCTCAGTTGGTAGAGCGCTACATTCGCATTGTAGAGGCAAGGGGTTCGAATCCCCTCAGCTCCACCACCAACTCTTAGGAGGTTTCGTGGCAACCGTGCGCGAATATCTTGATGCGCTACCTGCCAAGGATGCGAAGAGTCTTCGAAGGGTTCGCGATGCAGCCCTTGCCGCCGCACCAGGCGGAAAGGCGTCAATCTCCTACGGGGTGATTGGGGTTGTTTTTCCCAATGGTGCGCGCATCCATTGCGGCGCTCGACGTGGCGGTCTCAGCCTCTACCCGGGTCACGCTGGTCAAGAGTTTGCATCCGAGCTTGAGGACTTCAAGATCGCTGGGACCACGATCCACTTCACCTCTGACCGCGAACTGCCGATCGCGCTGATCAAGCGCATTACTAAAGCGATCATCACAAACGCCGACGAGCGTGCCGCGGCGCGAGCGAAGAAGAAGCGCCGCTAGCGCACCGCGCCAAGCGCTGGTGCGAGGCGCTGCAGCTCGCGCATCCGCGCCGCCTCATCAGGGAGGTGCCGCTCAACGATCTGCCGAAATCGCACACCGTGGCCACGAGCCCGAAGGTGTGCCAGCTCATGGACGATCACCGCCTCAAAGCAGGATGGTGGCGCCATCACAAGGCGCCAAGAGAGGGAGATCGTTCCGTCGGCAGAGGCACTCCCCCAGCGCGACGACTGATCTGCAATGCGTAGGCGCGTCGGTTGCACTCGCATCTCTGGTGCGTAGACGGCGATCATCTGCTCGGCAACGCTCCGCGCGCGGCGGCGCAGCCAGGTGGTGAGTCGCGTCTGCAGGAGTCCCTCACTTGCCGCAACCTTCTCGGGAATCAGGATCTCACCGTCGGCAACGCCGATCGCACTCACTTCGGCGGCGCGAATGCGATGCGCGCGGCCGGCGTACGGGATGAGCCCACCGAGGGTGATTCGGCCATCGGTCCCGAGTGCCTCGCGGCGCTGCGCGAGCTCGGCGAGTGATCGATCAACCCAGCGTGAGCGTTCGGCAATGAACGCTTCCACTTCGCGACGCGCGCGCTCTTCGCCGAGTCGCGCGGGGACGACCGCCTCAAGCCCACGCTCTGGATCAATGTGTAGCGTCAGACGACGCGCGCGCGGGCTACGGATGAGCGTGTACGGATGCACCGTTGACGTACCGCTCGTCACTTCACCGCCACGCTTCGCTGTTCTCCCCATGAGAAGAGTGTCGCACGACCAGATCAGCAGAGGTATGCGATGCTCATACCATGTCCACCGCACCGCTCACCCGACGTAACCGCACCGCCATCTACGTTGCCGTCTTCCTCGCCTTTATCGATAACTTCGCCCTCCTTCCGGTCATTGGGCCACGGGCGCAAGAGCTTGGCGGGACGCCGTTCCTTGTGGGGGTTGCGATCGCCGCCTACTCGCTGGCGAATCTCGCCTTTGATCCGATCGGCGGCGCACTTGCCGATCGCCTCGGACGTCGTCGCGTTGTCGTTGCCGCGCTGATCATCAGCCCCGCCGCAATTGCGGTCTACGCGTTCGCCGATTCGCTCCCACTTTTCTTGGCGGCACGCGTCATCCACGGTGCTTCAGGTGGTGTCCTCGCCGCCGCGCTCTTCGCGTTGCTCGGTGACGTTGCCGCGCCAGGTGAGCGCGGCAAGACGCTCGGTCGCGCTGGTGCCCTCATTGGAGTTGCCGCTGTGGTTGGCCCTGCTAGCGCGGCGCTCGTCTCAAACTTGGCCGGCACCACCGCCGTCTTCCTCGGACTTGCCGCGCTGATTGCTGTCGGCCTTCTCGCTGTGTTGCCACTTCTGCCTGAGACGCTGACGCCAACAGCGAAGCGCAGCACAACGCCTGGCGCATGGCGTCGCATCCTCTCTAATCGCAACCTGCGCGTTGCGCTGCTCGCCATCTTTGGGCTTGAGGCGGCCGTAGGTTCGGTGACGGGATTCATTAAGGATGGTTTGATCCAGCGTGCGCTCGAGAGTGGTCGCGACATGGAAGGGGCGCTCCGCTATGCCGCGGGGGCGAGCGGCGGACTCTTCAGCGTCTTCGGCCTTGTGGCGATCGTGATCATGTTGAGCCGCTTCGCGAGGCGCGTTGATGAGCGTGGCCCGTTCGGCATCTCGCTCGTTGGACTCGGATCACTCCTCGCCGCACTGACGCTGCTCGCCATCAGCCCAACGCTGGAGGTGGATCTTGTCGCCATGGTGCTCTACGGCGTTGGCTACGGGCTGATCTTCCCCGCCGCCGCTGGTGCCGTTGCCATTGCAACAGAGGCGGGTGAACGCGGTCGAGCCAACGGCGCCTTCAACCTCTCGTTTGATATCGGCATCTCCGCCGGCCCCATCCTTGGCGGCACGCTCACCACGCTGATCGTTGGCCTCACCCCCTTCTCGGGCGGCCTGCTGCTCGTGGCGTTCGCGCTCCTCCTCCTCCCTGCCGTAGGTCGCGAAGCCTCCTGATACACTCGCCCTCCTCGGGGCTATAGCTCAGTTGGTAGAGCGCTTGCATGGCATGCAAGAGGTCAAGGGTTCGAATCCCTTTAGCTCCACCAAGCTGCCAGACGGCACACTCGTGTCGAACAGCACGCTTGCGAAAGAGAGGAGTCCCGCACCGTGGCTGATCTAGACGAACGGCTGGAGCGATACGACCCTCGCGAGATCGAGCCGCGCTGGCAGGCGCACTGGGAGTCCCTCGGACTCCACACCACCGACCTCACCGCCACAACCAAGCCGCGTTACTACCTGCTCACGATGTGGCCGTATCCATCTGGCGATCTGCACATCGGCCACTGGTACATCATGAACCCGACCGACGCGCTTGCCCGCTACAAGCGAATGAAGGGCTTCAACGTCTTTTATCCCGTTGGCTTTGACGCCTTCGGTCTGCCGGCGGAGAACGCGGCGATCAAGCGAAAGATTCATCCGCGCGAGTGGACGGTGGCGAACATGGAGAACATGCGCCGCCAGCTGCGCAGCATGGGCGCCTCATTCGACTGGTCTAAAGAGGTGGTTACCTGCGATCCCACCTACTTCGGTTGGAACCAGTGGATCTTCCTGAAGTTCTACGAGAAGGGTGTCGCCTACCGGAAGCAGGCGCCCGTTGACTGGTGCCCGTCCTGCCAGGTGACGCTTGCGCGCGAACAGGTTGAGGGCGTTGATCGCGTCTGCTGGCGCTGCTCAACGCAGGTCACCAAGCGCGACCTGACGCAGTGGTTCTTCAAGATCACCGACTACGCCGATGAGCTTCTCTCTTTTGAGGGGCTCAACTGGCCAGAGCCCATCCGCACAATGCAGACGAACTGGATCGGCAGGTCCGAAGGTGCCGAGGTGGACTTCACCGTGGCGAAGGCGGCGCATCATGCTGGTGGCGAGAAGTTGCGCGTCTTCACCACACGACCAGACACGCTGCACGGTGCAACCTTCATGGTGCTCGCACCAGAGCACGAATTGGTTCAGAAGCTCACATCGCCAGAGCAACGCGCCGCCGTTGATGCTTACATCGAGGCGACAAAGCGTAAGTCAGAGATTGATCGGCTCACCATCTCAAAGGAGAAGAGCGGCGTTGCCACTGGCGCGTTTGCAGTGAATCCAGTGAGCGGCGAAGAGATTCCAATCTGGATCGCCGATTACGTCCTTGCCGGCTACGGCACTGGCGCGATCATGGCGGTTCCCGCCCATGACGAACGTGACTACGAGTTTGCGCAGCGCTTCGGCCTTCCAATCCGCACCGTTGTCGCCCCAGCCGAACTCGCCGCCACACCCGATGCGGTGCAGCTTCCGTATGCAGATAAGGGTGATGGCGCGGCCGTTGCGGTAAACAGCGGTGAGTGGAGCGGCGCCGCCTGGCCCGCCTCATTTGAGCAGGCGGTCGCCTCGGTACAAAAGGCAGGCGCTGGCGAGCGCACCACCACCTATCGGCTGCGCGACTGGCTGATCAGCCGCCAGCGCTACTGGGGGACGCCAATCCCAATCATCCACTGCGAGAAGTGCGGCCCTGTCGGCGTACCAGTAGAACAGCTCCCCGTCACGCTTCCAGATGACGTGGACTTCAAGCAGACGGGCGAGTCGCCGCTCAAGAGCGCAACGGCGTGGCTCAACGTGCCGTGCCCGAAGTGCGGCGGCCCTGGCCAGCGCGAGACAGACACGATGGACACCTTCGTTGACTCATCCTGGTACTGGTACCGCTACCTCTCACCACAATTCACCGGCGGTCCCGTTGATAGGAACCTCGTTGACGCATGGTGCCCTGTGGATCAGTACACCGGCGGCGCAGAGCACGCCGTGATGCACCTTCTCTATTCGCGCTTCTTCACCAAGGCGCTACGCGACCTTGGGCTGATCAGTGAATCGGAGCCGTTCACGCGCCTCTTTAATCAGGGACAGATCCTCGGCAGCGATGGCGAGCGCATGAGCAAGTCGCGCGGCAACGTGGAAGATCCCGACGCGCTTGTTGCAAAGCACGGTGCAGACGCGGTGCGCCTCTTCCTGATGTTCATGGGACCGTGGGATCAGGGTGGCCCGTGGTCTGGGAGCGGCATCAGCGGCATCGTGCGCTTCCTCGGACGCGTCTGGACCCTAGCACTCGATCCGCACGGGAAGGAGCCGGGCGATCCGAACGCCGGCACGCTGCCGAACGGTGAAGACCAGGCCGCCGCAGAGCTCAGCATCCGCCGCGCAGCGCATAAGGCGATCGCTGGCGTTGAGGCAGACATCGAAGCCTTCCGCTTCAACACCGCCGTAGCGAAACTGATGGAGTTCGCCAACGCCCTCTTCCCGTATCGCGGCAGCCCAGTCGCTGGCGGCGCCGCATGGAGGGAGGCGCTCGACTACCTCTTGGCCGCACTCTCCCCGATGGCGCCACACCTCGCCGAAGAGATGCACAGCCGCCTCCAGGCGGAGCGCGGCATCGCCGTAAGCGATCCGAAGTGGCGCTCAATCCATCAGGCGAGCTGGCCAACCGTTGACGCCGCACTCCTCATTGACAGCACGCGCGAACTCCCAATCCAGGTCAACGGGAAGCTGCGCGACAAGCTCACCATCGCCGCCACCGCAACAGAGGCGGAAATCGAGGCACTCGCACTCGCATCCGATAAGGTGAAGATCGCCCTTGAGGGTCGACCC
>CAJARA010000098.1 GCA_903944295.1 uncultured Chloroflexota bacterium | reverse complement strand
CGCCAAAGTCTCCGTCAGTCATCTTTCCCTCCCTTGTTGAATGGATTTGCCGGTGAGTTGTACCAGAAGATCGCGCGAAGCTTACTCTCGCTCCGCTTCTTATCTGCGCAGCGTGTTGAGCAGGCAACGCCGCGCGGTGGACGTGGATCAAGGAAGACTTTCACTTCCCAGATCGGCGCACCGTCTTGGATCTTGTTCCCACAAGTCATGCAGCGCAGCAGATCTCCCATGCGTGCATCAGAACATATGCATGTGCCAACAGTGTGGCGCGTTCCGCAGGCTAGCGAAAGCGAGCTAGTCGGCGCCGAACGCCTCACCGCGTGGTTCCACCACAATCGTGGTCGTCTCCTCTGGAAGGCCGGAGATGGTGATTGTGAGCTTCGGTTGCGCAGTTGGCGGCGTGGTGAGCCCCTCCTCCTTACAGAAGGCCTTCACTGCGGCGTTCGCCTTTGCAACGTCATCGGTCATCGGCATTGGGATGACGATCTTTGGGCCAAGTTCGCTGATCAGCGCCGAGGCGGCCTCCGCGCTCAACTCGCCACCAACGGGGACGAGCACAATGTCCGCACCTGGGAGCTCCTTGATCTGGTCGGTGGAGAACCCTTCGGCATGATCGCCGAGGTGCACCACGTGAATGCCATCGATTTCGGCGTAGAAGACGGTGTTGTGTCGCGCCGCAGGTCCGCGGTGGTTGTCGCGGTAGCTACGGATGCCGGTGATCAGTACCGATTTCACTTCGTATTCGCCCGGCCCCTCAAGGACCACCGCGTTATCCAGGCTGGTGGCAATCGGAGTGCGTCCATCGCGTGGTGCAAGGCGTCCCTTGACGCGCGCAAGCGGCGCGTCGTCCGGGTGGCTGAGGGTGACGATGTCTGCGGTGATGCCACGCCCCGTCGGCCCCACGATGGAGGTGTACGGGTCATAGGCGATCGTCGCCTCGCGTCCTCGGATTCGAACGCAGCTGCGTCCGTAATAGGTGAGTTCCATCGCCCTATTCTCCCACGCGGCACCCCCCAGCGTCGTACGCCGTGGCGTGCTCAGTTAAGCGTGGCTGTCTGCCTCTGGGTATGAGGGGTCCTGGGGGTACGAGGGAGGGATATGCCAGGCGAGGGACAATGCCCATCGCCCCCGCCTGGCGGGAGGTCGGTTCTCAGGAGGGAGGTCCAGTGAACCGGATGCACATCATCTGCCTCCGGGGTGAATCCCCACTGGGCAGCCAGGTAAAGACTTCTCAATGCTTCACGCCCCTCCAGGGCTCGCCCCGAGGGCGGGCCTACATCTCGGCGGGGGCGGAGATCCCGAGGAGGCGGAGGGAGGCGGCGAGGCTGGTGGCCGCCGCCGCTACCAGGCGGAGGCGCTGGGAGGAGAGCGTCACGGCGCTTGCGTCCACCACCTTTGCGTCGCGGTAGAAGGCGGAGAAGGCGGTGGCGAGCTCTGTTGCGTACGTGGTCACCCCCTGCGTCTCGTGATGCGCTGCAGCATCCTCAACAACTTCTGGGAGGCGCACGATCACGCGCGCAAGCTTTGCATCTGGAGTGGCCTCGTCGTTGAGGAGATCGCCGATGCTCTCCGATGCTTTCATCCCTTCAGCTTCGCCCTTGCGCAGAATTGACTGCATGCGCGCATGTGCGTACTGCGCGTAGTAGACAGGGTTCTCGCTATTGCGCGCGGTGGCAGCCTTGATGTCAAAGTCGATCGCGGTGCTCGCACTGCGCGAAGCAAAGTACCAGCGCGCCGAATCCACGCCGATCTCTTCAAGCAACTCATCCAACGTGACGAATGTTCCGGCGCGCTTTGACATGCTCATCTCCACACCATCACGCACAAAGCGCACCCAAGCAACGAGCAGCATCTCCATATGTTCTTTCGCGTAACCGAGCGCCTCGCCAGCATTGCGCACGCGCGCAACAGTGCCGTGATGGTCGGCGCCCCAGACGTAGACAAGGTGGTCAAATCCGCGGCCAAACTTCTCTTCAACGTACCCAATGTCGGAGCCGAAGTAGGTGTACGCGCCGGTCGACTTCTTGATGACGCGATCCTTGTCATCGCCAAACGCCGTGCTCTTGAACCAGAGTGCGCCATCGCGCTCCTCCAGCCATCCGGCGGCGCGCAGCTTCTCAATGGCGCGATCCACAAACCCTTCGGTGTAGAGCGAACCTTCTGATCGCCAGACATCAAACTCCACACCAAGCGCCGCAAGTGACGCCTGAATTCCAAGGCGAATGCGTTCTGATGACCACTTTCCGATTACCGCAACCTCATCGTCATCAGTGCTCGTGGTTCCTGACGCACGAGCCGCTGACGCGCGCGTTGCAACATCTGGTGGAATTGCGGTGGCTAGTTCGGCAACGTAGTCGCCTTTGTACCCATCTTCCGCTACCGCTTCTCCATCGCGCAGGGCGATCACGCTTTCGCCGAGTCGGCGCACCTGCTCACCAAAGTCGTTGAAGTAATACTCACGCGTTACTTCTTGCCCTGCCGCCTCAAGCACGCGCGAGAGGAGATCGCCAACAAATGCGCCGCGCGCATTGCCAACGGTGAGCGGTCCGGTTGGATTCGCCGAGACAAACTCCACATTGACACGCAGTGCTTTCTCCTTAGTGTTGTGAGCAAGGTGGCCCCATGCGTTTGGCGCGGCGATCATGGCGTCAAGGAGATCGGCGAGCAGTCCGGCGCGGAGTCGTACGTTGAGGAAGCCGGGACCGGCAACGCTGGCGCTCGCGATCGGTCCGAGCGCACCATCACCACCGTGGATCCTCTCTCCCGCCTCCGCAGCCAACTCTGCAACGATCGCCGCGGCGATCTGCGCCGGCGCGCGCTTCAGCAGCTTGCTTGATTTCATTGCAATGTTTGAGGCGTAGTCACCGTGGTCGCTACTTGCAGGGACTTCAACTTCGATTCCATGGATGAGCGCATCGAGGGCCGCCGCATCTTCTGGGCCAGGGAGCGCTCCTGAGGCGATCGCTCGGCGGAGGGCGCGGCCGATGGCGTCGCGCACGACGTGACGAAGCGGAGTTCCAAGGAGCGGGTCGCGTGGGAGCGCGGCGGCGCGCTCAGCTCCGTCTGGGGTGGCCCCTTGTTTTGTCATGGCTGAATCGTAGCCGTGAAACTCTGGCACGATGGCGCTATGAGCCAGAACGAGTCGCCCGTAACCCAGCCACCCGCTACGCCGCCCCCTGCGGGGGTAGAGATCGCCACGCCAGTAAGCCGCGGGCAGATCGCTCGCGTCGCGCTCCTCCTCGCCACCGCCTTCATCGTTGGCGCACTCCTCCTCCGCGCGCAGGCGGACCGTATTCGGCCACTCGACCTCCCGCTCCCCGCCGGATGGGAGGCGGTCACCGCTGACACCGTCCTCGCTGGGATCTCCCCGCAGAGCGCGGTGCGCGCCGCACGCTCAGCCAATGCGCCGATCGGAGCAACGCCGCGCGTTCGACTCATCACGCTCACCAGCGCAGGTTCTGACGACGTAGCGCTTAGCGGCGTCTACTGGCTCATCGTCACCGATGACGTTCGCCCAACGATGGAGATCCCAGCGGGCGATTCGCTCGATGTGATTCGCGCCTACGTCTTGGTGGATCAGCGCGGTGGTGTTGCGCTTGCAACCGAGCGAGGATTCTCTACCGCGGACCCAACGCTTCCGCCGGACTGAATCTCGTAGCTCTGGATTAACCCTTCGTCGGCGTCACTGGCCAGTGCTCACCGGCGCTCTTCCAGCGCTTCGTTGCCAGCTCATCGAATCCGGTCTCAAGCAACAGGTCGCGTGCGCGATCGAAGTTCAGTGCAAACCAGTCGGGCTCATGCGCATCGGAACCAGTGACGATGTACTTGCCGCCAAGCTCCTTGTAGCGTGCAACCGCTTGTGGAAGCGGATAGCAGACGCCGGTGCGTTGACGCCAGCCAGAGCTATTGATCTCGAGCGCCGTCCCGGTCTTTACCAATGCTTGTAAGAACGGTTCGTAAAGTTCTGGTGCCGCTTCAAATCGGTCTGTGGTGATGTGTGGGAAGACATACTTCCGCACATAATCAGCGTGGCCAAGGATGTCAAAGAGGCCGCTCTCCACAGCGCCAAGCACTTCATCGAAGTACGGTGCTGTCACGTTCGCATCACTCCCGGCGAAGACTTCTGTGCGAGAGCGCTTAAATGGCGAATCAATCCCTGGGTGCACGCTCCCAATCGTAAGGTCGTACTGGCGCCGCTTCAGATGCTCACGAATGTCGGATTCATACGCGCGTTCATAGGTGATCTCCACACCGAGCAGGATCTCAATCTTGTCGCCGAACCTTCGTCGTAAATCTTCAATCACCTCCACACGGCGCTCATGTGGCGCAAGCGTTGTGCCCGGTTCACGCGGATCAAAATCAAGGTGATCAGTGATCGCGATGCGCGGCATCCCAAGTGCAATGGCGAGTGCTGGATACACGTCTACTGGGACAGACGAATCTGGCGACAAGAGCGTATGGAGATGCACATCCAGCGGCAGATCAAAGGTGCCGCTCAGTGCAAGCTCTTTCGGTCGCTCGTCGCCACTCATATCTCGTTCAACCATTTCCGTGCTCTGGCGCCACGAAGCCCTCGGATTAAGAGAAGTGCAAGAAGAATCGGCGGGAGGCCTGGGAGCCAATTGCCAAGGGTGAGCGCAATCAGCGGGCCAGCTGGGATCAGGATCGTGCTGAGTCCGATGGCGAATCCTCGCCCCGCCCCCTTTCGTTGGATCACAAGGGTGATGGTGAAGATGCAGGCGGCGATCAGCGCCATCCAGACAACGCCCTGCAGAGTGATCGGCGCGTTGGTCGCCTGCTCAACGATCCGACCGAGTGTGAGGCCGAGCCCAGCGAGGAGGAGGAGTGCGTACGTGAGGAAGGCAACGATGCTGATCGGCATGCGCTCAGGATGGCACGCCGAGCGGCGCTCGTCCTGGGTGGAGTGGTGCCCCCAACGGGATTCGAACCCGTGATCTCCACCTTGAAAGGGTGGCGTCCTAGGCCGCTAGACGATAGGGGCGCGCGAACGCGAGGGTAGCATCCGACCGCCGTGGCGGCCCCAAAGAGGGGGGCGCGAAGGGTTAACTGGCGAGCTTGCCGAGCACGTCCGAGGCGGCGAGGGCGGCCGCTGCGGCGATCGCGAAGCCACCGGCGAGGAGCGCGGCGAGCAGCGCTCGCCCGTCTTCAGCGCGTCGGATGGCACGGATCATGCTGAAGGCGAGCATCAGCGCCGCGAAGGCGCAGGCGATCCCAACAACAAAGGTACCGATGGAGAGCTGGCCGATCTGATCCGCGTTGCGGATGCTGGCAACCCAGAGGAAGTAGAGGAGCGAGGCGCCGAGCGCCACGACCACGGCCACCCCCGTGCCGAGAGAGACCACACCTCGAATACGACGCCCACGGTTCTGGCTCATCTCTGTAGGGTACGACCTTGCGCCTATTTGTGGGCGCCGACACCCCGCCCCTGCTCGGGTACGATTCAGGCATGGAGATCATGGGCATCAAGATTCCAACGATCGTGACGGAGAACAGCGGCATTCGCTGTGAGGGCTGTCGTCAACCGATCAGCGGCACGCCGTTCCGCGTCAGCGTGTTGGACATCATCGCCACGGAGGTTGCCCCCTCATTTGAGAGCGCCTCGCCGATCAACCCCGGCCCGTTCCAATTCTGCGCAAAGCCAGCATGCCCATCTCAGTGGATGGCGGCGAACGGCTGGTACTTCTGCGCGCAGAGTTCAGTTCGCGAGATCATGCGACCCGTGCAGCTAACGAGCGCTGAAGCAGGAGCTGCCCTTGGACTCTGCGACGGGCTTCACCAGAGTGACCACGAGTTTCTTCCGGCGTAGGCCGGACCGAGCGTGATCTCCCTACTCACCACGCTCACCGCCGCACTCTTTGCGGCACTCCTCTTTAACCAGTATCGGTTCCGCCGTGCTCCGTATCAACTCGCATGGGCAATTGGTGCAACCGCTTTCGCAGCCGCCGCAGCCGCCGAAACACTCGCAGGTTTTATCGGGTGGAGCGAACCGTTGTATCGCGTCTGGTATCTCACTGGCGCCGTCTGGACCGCTGGATGGCTCGGCACCGGAACCGTCTTGCTGCTCTCAAAGACGCGATTCGGCTACTGGTATTCGGCATGTCTCGGGCTCGCCGGCCTCTTCACGATCCTCGTTGCGCGACGCCTTGAAGATCCAGCTGCTGGACCAACGGCGCTCGTCTACGCACTTCTCGCCTGGTCTGCGGCAGTCTCTATTGCATGGCTGGCGTATCTCGGCAGTGCGCGGTGGGGCCGCATCGCCGTTGGGCTCGTCCTACTTCTCAGTGCCGTTGCACTCCCACTCGTTGCTACAGCGCAACTGCCAGCACCAGGCTGGGCAACAGATCCGCAAACTGGTGCACCGATTGCACTCCTCTTGCCGCCAGCACTTCGGCTCCTCACGCCACTCTTGAATATCAGTGGGGCGTTTGCGCTTCTCACCGGTGCGCTCTTCTCCGCGTACGTCTTCATGCCAAAAGTTCGCGCACTTCCGTACTCGAGCGATCCGCGACAGCGCGGCGATGAGCTCCTCTTTAACTTAGCGATTGCGCCGTTCGCTATTGCCGTGAACTTTGTAAAGAGTCTCCCGCTCGCAGCTTTGGCGTGGCGTAACGGCACGCTGAATCGTCGCGTCCCCGCAACGCTGCTCATTGCGCTCGGCGCCTTCTTTCCGAGTCTCACCGACACGCTGAGTCGAACCGGATCTACCGAGGTGTATGAACTCGGGAAGGCGCTCGGCGCACTCCTCCTGCTGATCGGATTCCTCGCCAGCGTTGACGATCCAGACGAGATCACCCTGCCGCTCGTTGGCGCACCGCTGCGCGCCTCCCTGCGCCGAGTGCGAGGAGAAGAGGGGGCGTAGGGGTGGCTGCTATCCTGAGATCCAACCCCACCGAGAGGCCCACACGGAGGCAGACATGAACATCCGCACCGCAGTCCTCCCCGTTGCCGGCTGGGGGACACGCTTCCTCCCCGCAACGAAGGCGGTGCCGAAGGAGCTCCTCCCAATCGTTGATCGCCCGGCAATCCAGTACGCCATTGAAGAGGCGATCGCCGCAGG
>CAJARA010000097.1 GCA_903944295.1 uncultured Chloroflexota bacterium | reverse complement strand
GTGCCACCAAAGGCCACTGCGGCGGCGTTGCCGCCCACCTCTTGAATGCGGAAGGAGCCATACGCGTAGAAGAGACCCGCGCCAAGATTCACTAAGAGGCTCAACGCGAGAAACGCGAAGAGTCCCGGCGACTGCTGGAAGGCGAGGTTGACGGTGCCGAATCGATCACGCCAATCGCCGGCTACAGCAATCTCTGCGTTGGTTCCAGCAATCTCTGTGCGCTCAATCTCTGCAACGGCCTCACTCGGCGCAGGGCGCGAGGTGTGGTGGAGTGCAGGTGCCGTTTGGAGTCCGATCGTTCCAGCGATGACAACAAGTGCCGCAAGTCCATACATCGGTCCAATCACAATCGCGCCACCAAGCGCAACAAGGGCGCCGCTCAGCACACACATGGCGGCATAACTGAAGCTTGTGATCGCGCGCAGTGGACCCCACTGCCCACCCACTTTTGCAAGTTGCTCCATGCCGATTGAGTCAAGAAGTGGGACCAGGCCAGCGCCAGCAAATGCGGCGAGCGCCGCGCCAGGGATTCCGGCGAGTGGGCCAACGGCAAAGATGGCAACGCCAACTGCGGCCAGGAGTAGCGCGAGGCGGAAGGCGGCGGCGCGCCCGAGTACCGCGTCGCCAAGGTGGCCCCAGACGGGAGCTGCGGCGAGGGCGATGATCGAGTTGACGGCGCCGATCAAACCGATCGCTTCAAAGGAGATGCCGCGATCACGGAAGACGATGCCTGAGAAGGGGAGGTAGGTAGCCTGCATGAGGCCAATGACGAAGTAGAGAGAGGAGGCGCGCCGCATCTCTGGGCGCGTCAGCATGAGGGTCATGCCCTCACATTAACGGGTCGCCCTCCATCCCTGGTGCTGGGAGCTCTGGCGCGCGCTCGCGCACAAGATTCATGAAGCGCGTCTCCTCCTTACGGAACCAGAGCTGGCCGCTCCCTGTTGGCCCGTTGCGGTGCTTCGCCACACTGAAGTTGATCGCCTCGCCGCCAACTGAGAGGTCGTCGTTTCGCTCACCGTCGCGGTAGAGGAAGATCACCACGTCGGCATCCTGCTCGATCGCGCCGGACTCGCGGAGATCTGAGAGGCGTGGCTCCCCCTTCTCGCGCATCTCCGTCTGTCGGGAGAGCTGGCTGATCGCGATGAGAGGGATGGAGAGCTCGCGCGCCAGCGCCTTCAGGCCTCGCGAGATCTCTGAGACCTCCTGCACGCGGTTGCCTTCGCGGCCCTGCTGGCCGGGCTGCATCAGCTGCAGGTAGTCCACGATCAGAAGGTCAAGCCCCTGCTCCATCTTCAGCCGACGCGCCTTTGTGCGCAGCTCCATCACGGAGATGCTCGCCGTGTCGTCAATGAACATCTTCGCGTTAGAGAGCGTGCCCATGGCGTTGGCAATCTTTGGGAAGTCCATGTCTGTGACATGGCCGCTACGCAGGTTGAACGAGTTGATCTTCGTGACGCTGGAGAGGAGTCGCAGCACGAGCTGCTCCTTGCTCATTTCCAGCGAGAAGATGCCGACCGACTTCCCTTCGCGCACCGAAACGTTCTCCGCAATGTTCAGCGCGAGCGATGTCTTACCAACTGATGGTCGCGCGGCAAGGACGATCAGGTCAGAGTTCTGCAGCCCCTGCATGATCTTGTCGATGTCGGAGTAGCCAGTGCGCAGACCCATCAACTGCCCGCGATTCTGATGCATGTGATCTAGCTGCTCG
>CAJARA010000096.1 GCA_903944295.1 uncultured Chloroflexota bacterium | reverse complement strand
CTTCGCCATCTGCTACTCGGTGATCTTCGTGATGGAGCCGGCACCAACGGTGCGGCCGCCTTCGCGAATGGCGAAGCGCTGACCAACCTCGATCGCGATCGGGGTGATCAACTCAACCGTCATCTCGACGTTGTCGCCCGGCATGATCATCTCGGCGCCCGCTGGGAGGCCGATCGAGCCCGTGACGTCGGTCGTGCGGAGGTAGAACTGCGGTCGGTAGCCGTTATAGAACGGCGTATGACGTCCGCCTTCGTCCTTGGTGAGGACGTAGACCTCAGCGTTGAACTTGGTGTGCGGGGTGACGGAGCCCGACTTGGCCAGGACCTGGCCGCGCTGGATCTCCTCGCGCTCGATGCCGCGGAGCAGCAGCCCCGTGTTATCGCCGGCGCGTCCTTCGTCCAAGAGCTTCTTGAACATCTCGACGCCCGTGACGACGATCTTGCGGGTTGCCGTGATGCCGACGAGCTCCACTTCATCGCCAACCTTGACGATGCCGCGCTCGATGCGGCCGGTGGCGACGGTGCCGCGACCCTTGATGCCGAAGACGTCTTCCACAGGCATCAGGAACGGCTTGTCAACTTCGCGGGTTGGCGTTGGGATGTACGCGTCAACGGCATCCATCAGCGCCTGGATTGGAGCGTAGGCAGGATCGGTTGGATCATCCTTTGCCTCCAGGGCCTTCAGGGCGGAACCGCGGACCACGGGGATCTTGTCGCCTGGGAAGTCGTACTTGGTGAGGAGCTCGCGCACCTCAAGTTCGACCAAGTCCAAGAGCTCCGGGTCATCGACCATGTCGCACTTGTTCAGGAAGACGACGATGAACGGCACCTCGACCTGCTTGGCCAAGAGCACGTGCTCCTTGGTCTGGGGCATTGGGCCGTCCGTAGCGGCAACGACCAAGATGGCGCCGTCCATCTGGGCGGCACCGGTGATCATGTTCTTGATGTAGTCGGCATGCCCTGGGCAGTCGACGTGCGCGTAGTGCCGGGCCTCGGTCTCGTACTCCACGTGCGAGATCGAGATCGTGATGCCGCGCTCACGCTCTTCTGGGGCGTTGTCGATCGAGTCGAAGGCGCGGTACTCCGCGTTCCCCTTCAGGGCGAGGTACTTCGAGATCGCGGCGGTCAGGCTCGTCTTGCCGTGGTCGATGTGCCCGATCGTTCCGATATTCACATGCGGCTTGGACCGCTCGAACTTTGCCTTTGCCATCTCGAACTCCTTCCTTCTTCTCTACTACTGCTTTGTTACAGCCGACAGGGCGACGCTACTATGCCTGCGCCGCGGACTTGTTCTTCGCCACGAGCTCCTGCGCAATGTGCGCTGGGACCTCGGCGTAGTGGGAGAGCTCCATTGAGAAGGCTGCTCGTCCCTGGGTCATCGATCGAAGATCCGTAGCGTAGCCGAACATCGTCGCGAGCGGGACGTTCGCCTTGACCACCTGTGTGGTGCCACGGTTCTCCATCCCGAGGACCTGGCCACGACGGCTGTTGAGGTCGCCCATGACGTCGCCCATGAACTGCTCCGGCATGGTCACTTCAACGCCCATGATCGGCTCAAGCACGCACGGATCCGCCTTCGGGAAGGCGTCCTTGAGGGCCATGGAGCCGGCGATCTTGAAGGCCATTTCCGACGAGTCAACATCGTGGTACGAGCCGTCGACCAGGGTGACGGTGACGTCAACGCCCGGGAAGCCCGCATAGATGCCGGTCTGGAGGGCCTCGCGGATCCCCTCGTTGATCGGCTTGATGAATTCGCGTGGGACGGAGCCGCCGACGATCTTGTCAACGAAGACGTAGCCGGTCCCCTTCTCGCCAGGCTCGGCAACGATCACGGCGTGACCGTACTGGCCCTTACCGCCGGACTGGCGGACGAAACGACCCTCGCCATTGGCGCGCTTGCGGATCGTCTCGCGATAGGAGACGGATGGTCGACCGATGTTGGCGGCGACATTGAATTCGCGCACCATGCGGTCAACGATGATGTCCAAGTGGAGCTCGCCCATGCCGGCGATGCGCGTCTGGCCTGACTCTTGGTCGGTGTGCACGCGGAAGGTTGGATCCTCTTCAGCGAGTCGCTGGAGGGCAACACCCATCTTCTCCTGATCGGCCTTCGTCTTCGGCTCAACGCTGAGCTCAATCACCGGATCAGGGAAGGTCATTGACTCAAGGACGATTGGATGCTCAGGATCACAGAGCGTGTCGCCGGTGAAGGTGTCCTTCAAGCCGATGGCGGCGGCGATGTCGCCGGTGCGCACTTCATCGATCTCTTCACGATGGTTTGCGTGGAGTCGGATCAGGCGGCCGATGCGCTCCTTCTTCCCCTTCGCAGGGTTGAGGACGTAGGAGCCAGCCTTCAGGACGCCAGAGTAGACGCGGAAGAAGCCGAGCTTTCCAACGAATGGGTCCGCCGCGATCTTGAAGGCGAGCGCCGCAAATGGCGCCTCGTCCTCAACGGGGCGTGAGAGCTCGTCGGTGATGTCTCGTGGATTGGTCCCCTTGACGCCAGGGACGTCGAGTGGGCTTGGGAGGAACTCAACGACAGCGTCAAGCATCGGCTGGACGCCCTTGTTCTTCAGTGCTGAGCCGGTGAGGACTGGGACGAACTTGTAGCTCAAGGTGCCAGCGCGAACCCCTTCGCGCACCTGCTCCTCTGAAAGCGTTCCCGTCTCAAGGTAGATCTCCGTCAACGAGTCGCTCTGCCCCGCCGCCTGCTCAAGGAGGAAGGCGTGCCACTTGTCGGCCTCTGCCTTCAACTCGGCGCGGATCGGGCGTCGCTCGCTCTTCTCGCCCTTGTCATCCAGGTAGACGATCTCTTCCATGGCGATCAGGTCGATCACCCCTTCAAACTTGTCTTCAAGTCCGATTGGGAGCTGGAGCGGAACGGCGTTTGCGCCGAGTCGATCCTTGATCATGTCGAAACAGCGCCAGAAGTCGGCACCGGTGCGGTCCAACTTGTTGATGAAGCAGAAGCGTGGGACGGCGTGGCGGTCGGCCTGGCGCCAGACGGTCTCAGACTGCGGCTCTACGCCGGCGACGCCGTCGAAGATGACCACGGCGCCGTCAAGGACGCGCAGGGAGCGCTCCACCTCAACGGTGAAGTCCACGTGCCCGGGCGTATCGATGATGTTGATCGTGTGGTCCTTCCAGGCGCAGGTTGTGGCCGCGGCGGTGATGGTGATGCCGCGCTCCTGCTCCTGCTCCATCCAGTCCATCGTTGCGGCGCCCTCATGCACCTCACCGATCTTGTGGATCTTCTTGGTGTAGAAGAGGATGCGCTCGGTGACGGTGGTCTTACCGGCGTCGATGTGCGCGATGATGCCGATGTTGCGGACCCGACCGAGTGGAGTTGTTCGTGCCATGTCCGCTGCCTCCTAGAACCTAAAGTGGCTGAAGGCCTTATTCGCCTCCGCCATCTTGTGGGTCTCTTCGCGACGCTTCACTGCGGCGCCAAGGTTGTTGGATGCATCCATGAACTCAGCGGCGAGCTTGTCGACCATGCTCTTCCCTGAACGCTTGCGTGCCGCCTGGACGAGCCAGCGGACGCCTAGGCTGAGGCGGCGCTCACCGCGAATCTCAACCGGCACCTGATATGTGGCGCCACCAACGCGGCGCGGCTTCACTTCAATGAGTGGTGTTGCGTTTCGCAGTGCGAGGTCGAGCACTTCAAGGCCCGGGCGATTCGCCTGCGTCTCAAGTCGGACAAGGGTCTCGCGCAGGATGCGCTCGGCGAGCCCGCGCTTGCCGCTGAGCATCACCTTGACGACGAATCGGTCGATCGTCTTGTTCTCAGGTACAACTTCGTACTTGAGCTTTCGTGGGACCGTTGTACGACGTGGCATCGCTTACTTCTTCTTCGCTTCAACAGCGGACTTCGCGCCGTACTTGGAGCGGCTCTGCATGCGATCCTTCACGCCCGATGCGTCGAGGGCGCCGCGCACGATGTGATACTTCACTGACGGAAGGTCCTTCACTCGGCCACCGCGCACCAACACAACGCTGTGCTCTTGCAGGTTGTGGCCGATGCCTGGGATGTAGGCGGTGACTTCCATCTGGTTGGTGAGCTTCACGCGCGCGATCTTCCGAAGTGCGGAGTTTGGCTTCTTCGGCGTCATGGTGCGCACGATCAGGCAGACGCCGCGCTTCATTGGGGCGCCCTGAGCCGGCTCCTGCCGCTGCTTAATGCCGTTCCAATTCTTTCGGAACGCGGACGCCTTGACCTTGCTGACCTTGGTCTTGCGTCCCTTTCGTACGAGCTGATTAATTGTCGGCACGATTCGCGCGCGCTCCTTCTCTCTTCTTGCTTCCCTGCTGATCGCCGCTGGTGGCAGAGCCACAGTGGCACGGACGGTGGAGCGTAGCAGCCTCGTGCTCAGGGTGTCAAAGCACCATGCTCAGCGGCTGATCGGCTCGTTACTCTTTCGACCCCCCATCCGCCTCTTTGGCGGCTGCGGCGTCGGCGGCGAATGGATTGATCTCCTCCCCCTCGGGTGCCGGCTTCTCCTCGGTGAGGAGGGCGACCAGCTGGGAGACGTCGTCCTGAGGACCCGCCGCCTCCTCGGTCTGGAGGAAGACGTTGAAGTCGTCCTGGCCGAAGTCGGCTGGGAGCTCCCCGCCTGCGAGGGCGGCGGCGGCCCGGAGCTTCTCCTCCGCCTTGCGCTTGGCAACGGCGTCTGGGGCACCCGTACCGGCTGGGATCAGCTTGCCGATGATGACATTCTCCTTGAGGCCGACTAGGCGGTCGCGGGCTCCCGTGATCGCCGCCTCAGTGAGCACGCGGGTCGTCTCCTGGAAGGAGGCGGCGGCAAGGAAGCTCTCCGTGTTCAGCGAGGCCTTTGTTACACCCAACAGCTGTGGCTGGGCGGTGGCCGGCTCGCCACCCTCGGCCAAGACGCGGGCGTTCTCACGCTCGAAGGCGAGGCGGTCAGCAAGCTCCGTTGGGAGGAGGCGGGTGTCGCCTGGGTTATCCACGCGCACCTTACGGAGGAGCTGGCGGACGATGATCTCGATGTGCTTATCTGAGATTGTTACACCCTGGCTTCGGTAGACCTTCTGAACCTCCTTGACCAGGTAGTTCTGGACCTCGGCACGGCCGCGGACCTCCAGCAACTCCTGTGGGTCAAGTGGACCATCCGTGAGTGGGTCACCAGCACGCACCTTGTCGCCGCTCTTCACGAGCAGTTTGGCGTTGTGCGGGATTGGATACTTGGAGGCTGGGACCACATCCTCGGCGCGGATGACGAGACCCTCCTTCGACTTAACGAGGAGCCCCTTCACGCTCGCGGTGAGGTCGCCCTGCGTTGCAGAGGTACCGATCAGCTGACCCGCCTCAAGCAGGTCGCCTTCGCGCGCGGTAACTGATGCGTCAATAGGAAGATCAAGCTCAACTTCATAGACTTCGCGATGCGTGACCTCAACAACGGTCCCCGCTTCGCTGCGGATGACTTCAACCACGCCGTCGATGCGGCTGATCTCGGCCTTCCCCTTCGGCTTGCGTGCCTCGAAGAGCTCTTCAACGCGCGGCAGACCAGCGGTGATGTCAACGCCAGCGACGCCGCCGGTGTGGAAGGTTCGCATCGTGAGCTGTGTTCCTGGCTCACCAATGGACTGCGCCGCCATGATGCCGACTGATTCGCCAAGCGCAATCAGCTCGCCCGTGGCGAGGTTGCGCCCGTAGCAGACCTGGCAGACACCAGCAGGTGCGATGCAGCTGAGTGGTGAGCGAACGGCGATTGACTGCGCGCCAGATGCAGCAACAGCCGCAGCAAGCAGATCGGTCAACTCGGTGCCGCGCGCGATCTTCTCGCCACCGATCTTTGTATCGGCAGCGGTGAGTCGGCCAACCATGCGACGCGCAAACGCGGCGCGCAGCTCTGGCATGTCCTGATGATCTTCAGTGATTGGCCACTCAGTACCGATCACCTCAGCGGTGTCGATCAGTGTGATCTCGGTCGCATCAACGGTTCCACAATCGGCGATGCGCACGATCACGTCCTGTGCAACGTCAACGAGGCGTCGCGTCAGGTAACCGGAGTCTGCGGTACGGAGCGCCGTGTCGGCCAAGCCCTTGCGCGCGCCGTGCGTGGAGATGAAGTACTCGAGCACGGTCATCCCTTCGCGGAAGTTTGACTTCACTGGGACGTCAATGATGCGACCAGACGGATCGGCCATCAGTCCGCGCATGGCGCCAAGCTGGCCGATGTTTCCCTTGTTTCCGCGTGCGCCAGAGTTCGTCATCATCAAGAGCGGGTGGAACTGCGGATCCTTGTCGCCCTTCTTCGTGTTGAGCTCCGTCATCATGGCGTTGCCGATCTCGCCGGTCGCCTTCTGCCAGAGTCGAATCACGTTCTTGTAGCGCTCGTCTTCAGTGATGAGGCCCTGGGTGTACTGGCCGTCAACCTTGGCGACATCCTTGTCCGCCTCGGCGATGATCGCCTTCTTCCCCTGCGCCATCGCAATGTCGAAGACGGAGATCGTCATGCCACCGCGAGTTGCCGCCTCGAAGCCGACACGCTTGATGCCGTCGGCGAGGATTGCCGTCTCGACCTTGCCGAGCAGTTCAAAGGATCGGCTGATCAGCTTGCGCAGGTCGGCGCGTGCCATCTCCTTGTTCACGAAGCGGAGGCGGTCTGGAAGGATCTGATTGAACTTGACGCGACCAACGGTGGTCTCCACGCGCTGTTCAACAATGGCGTCCGCAGCCTCATCCCAGACGCGGGCAACCACGTCGATTGGGGCGTGCATCTTCACCTGGCCGAGCTCGTAGGCGAGCAGGGCCTCGGTCTCGTCGGAGAAGCGGCGTCGCTTCTCGCTCGCCTCAAGGGCGCGCTCCTGCGTCAGATAGAAGCAGCCGAGCACCATGTCCTGTGTTGGGGTGACGATCGGCGTGCCGTCCGCTGGCGAAAGAAGATTGTTAGAGGAGAGCATCAGCTCGCGCGCCTCCTGCTGTGCCGCCTCTGAGAGTGGCACGTGCACCGCCATCTGGTCGCCGTCGAAGTCGGCGTTGAACGCCGTACAGACGAGCGGATGGATGCGGATGGCGGAGCCCTCAACGAGCACTGGCATGAAGGCCTGGATGCCGAGTCGGTGCAGTGTTGGGGCGCGGTTCAGAAGGACCGGATGGTCCTTGATCACGTCGGCGAGCACATCCCAGACGGCGTCCGTTGCGCGCTCGGTGAGGCGCTTGGCGCTCTTGATGTTGTGGGCGTGGCCAAGCTCAACAAGTTGTCGCATCACGAACGGCTTGAAGAGTTCGAGCGCCATCTTCTTCGGGATACCGCACTCGTGCAGCTTCAGCTCTGGCCCAACCACGATCACGGAGCGGCCGGAATAGTCAACGCGCTTGCCGAGCAGGTTCTGACGGAAGCGACCCTGCTTCCCCTTCAGCATGTCGCTGAGCGACTTCAGGCGGTGGTTGCCCGTGCCAGAGATGGCACGACCACGTCGGCCGTTATCAATGAGGGCGTCGACCGCCTCTTGGAGCATGCGCTTCTCGTTGCGCACGATGATCTCCGGCGCGCCGAGTTCGATCAGGCGCTTGAGTCGGTTGTTGCGATTGATGACGCGGCGATAGAGGTCGTTCAGGTCTGAGGTGGCGAATCGACCACCGTCGAGCTGCACCATTGGGCGTAGGTCTGGTGGGATCACTGGGAGGACGGAGAGGATCATCCACTCTGGTCGCGCGCCAGAGCGGCGGAAGGCCTCAATGAGTCGGAGACGCTTGATCGCCTTCTTGCGGCGCATGCCGGCGGTGTTGCGCACCTCAACGGCGAGATCCTTCGACTCTGCGTCGAGGTCCATATGCTCGATTAGTTCGCGCACCGCCTCGGCGCCCATTCCGGCGCGGAAGATGCGTGCGCCACGTGGGCGCTCGCTGCCGAACTTCGCATCAAGGGTGCGGAAGCTGTCGAGTTCGTCGTCACGGCCAATTTCAGGAAGCAGCTGATATGGCTTCAAGCCGAGGAGCGCCTTCTTCTCCTTGGCGATCTCCTCCTTGCGGCTCTGTGCGGAGGTCTTCGCGTTGGCGCGCAGGCCGGCGATCTCACCTTCGGCGAGCGCCTTCAGGTCGGCGCGCTTCTGCTCGCCCTCCTTGGCGATCGACTCCTTCAGTGCGGTGAACTCTTCCTCTGCGTCGAGCGATGCCTGCGTCAGGACGGCGCGCAGTCGCGCCTTCGCCTCCTTGCCGCCCACGGCACGGTCGGCAACGATGATCTCTGCGGTTGGCTCAAAGATGATGGCGCCTTCGGCTGCCGCTTCGCCAAGGTCGTTGATCGCCTTCTCAGTGACCTGCGCCGCCTCGCCCATCGCCTGGGCGCGCTCGGCGCGATCGGATTCAACCTGCTCAAGGCGGGCGCGAATCTCGCGGTCCAACTCAGTAAGTTGTCGCTTGAGGCGCGCGTTGATCTCGCTCTCCTCTTCGGCGGTTGCGCCACCACCACGGCCGGCGAGCTCGTCGTCGAGACCCTTCAGGGCCTCCTTGCGAGCTACCTCGTCAACACTCGTGACGATGTACTGCGCGAAGTAGAGGACGCGCTCAAGGTTGCGTGGTGAGATCTCCAGCAGGGTGGCCAGTCGGCTCGGGGTCCCCTTGAAGTACCAGATGTGCGAGACCGGGCTCGCCAACTGAATGTGGCCCATGCGCTCGCGGCGAACCTTGGATCGGGTGACCTCAACGCCGCACTTGTCGCAGATGATCCCCTTGTAGCGGATGCGCTTGTACTTACCGCAGTAGCACTCCCAGTCGCGCGTTGGCCCGAAGATGCGCTCGTCGAAGAGGCCGTCCTTCTCTGGCTTCAGCGTGCGGTAGTTGATCGTCTCAGGCTTGGTGACCTCGCCCTTCGACCAGCCGCGGATCTGCTCCGGGCTAGCTAGCGCAACACGGATCGCGTCAAAATTGTTGACTTCCAACATCTCTCGCTCCTTTCCTGTGTTCCGCTACTTAGAAATCTGCGCCGGACTCAAAGCCCGACAGATTGATGCCGAGGTTTGGCGTTGCATATCCACCTGGGTCCTCAAGCAGCTCGATCTGCTCGTCGTTTGCGTTGAGGATCTCCACGTTGATGCCGAGGCTCTGGAGCTCCTTGACGAGCACCTTGAACGACTCCGGCACGCCTGGCGCCTGGATGCGCTCCCCCTTGACGATCGCCTCGTACGCCTGCACGCGTCCAACCACGTCGTCTGACTTGACGGTGAGGATCTCTTGGAGAATGTTTGCGGCGCCGTACGCCTGCAACGCCCAGACTTCCATCTCGCCGAATCGCTGTCCGCCGAACTGCGCCTTACCACCGAGCGGCTGCTGGGTGATGAGGCTGTATGGCCCGGTTGAGCGCGCATGGATCTTGTCTTCAACAAGGTGGTGCAGCTTCAACATGTAGGTGACACCAACGGTGATCGGTCGGTCGAACTCCTTGCCGCTCTTCCCGTCGCGCAGCGTGATCTTCCCGTCGGCTGGGAGGCCGGCCGCCTCGAGCTCGGCGATGATCTTCTCTTCCGTTGCGCCGTCGAAGACTGGCGTTGCCCCCTTCAGCCCCTGCTTTGCGAGCGCCCATCCAAGGTGCGTCTCAAGGAGCTGGCCGATGTTCATGCGGCTCGGCACGCCGAGCGGATTCAAGATGACGTCAACTGGGGTGCCGTCTGGGAGGTACGGCATGTCCTCAACAGGGAGGATGCGCGAGACGACGCCCTTATTGCCGTGTCGGCCGGCCATCTTGTCGCCCACGGAGATCTTTCGCTTCTGGGCAACGGAGACGCGCACCAACTGGTTCACACCAGCGGAGAGGTCGGCATCTTCGCGGAGGAACTCGCGTACCTCCACTACAGTGCCGCGCTCGCCGTGCGGGAGTCGCAGCGATGAGTCCTTCACTTCGCGCGCCTTCTCACCGAAGATTGCGCGCAAGAGTCGCTCTTCCGCGGTCACTTCGGTCTCGCCCTTCGGCGTGATCTTCCCGACGAGGATGTCGCCTGGGCGCACCGCGGCGCCAACGTAGATCACACCCTTCTCGTCAAGATTCGCGAGCAGCTCTTCTGGAACGTTGGCGATGTCGCGCGTAATCTCTTCAGGTCCGAGCTTCGTGTCGCGCGCCTCTGTCTCGTGCTTCTCAATGTGGACGGAGGTGAAGACATCCTCGCGAACGAGTCGCTCGCTGATGATGATCGCGTCTTCGTAGTTGTAACCCTCCCACGACATGTAGGCCACGACCACGTTCTGGCCGAGCGCGAGCTCGCCCTGATCGGTGGACATGGAGTCGGCAATCACCTGGCCAGGTGTGACGCGGTCGCCCACCACCACCGACGGGCGGTGGTTGAGGCAGGTCCCCTGGTTCGAGCGAACGAACTTCAGCAGGACGTAGCGGTCCAAATCCTTCTTGCTGGCCGCCTCATCTGGCTCAACAACGATCAAGTCTGCGGCAACGGAGGTAACCACACCCGCACGTCGAGCAATGACCACCTGGCCGGAGTCGCGCGCCGCGCGACCCTCAACGCCAGTGCCAACGACTGGGGCGTGCGGCTCGAGGAGCGGCACCGCCTGACGCATCATGTTCGAACCCATCAGCGCGCGGTTTGCGTCGTCATGCTCAAGGAACGGAATCAGCGCCGTAGCAACGGAGACGACCTGCTTTGGTGAGACGTCCATGAACTCCACCTTCGACGGCTCAACGAGTTCAAAGCCTTCACCCTTGCGGCAGTAGATGCGCTCGCCAAT
>CAJARA010000095.1 GCA_903944295.1 uncultured Chloroflexota bacterium | reverse complement strand
CGCACGCGCATACAACTTGGCACTCCCGCCGTCAGGGCGAACCCTCTCCGGCGGTATTGATCCGATTGCGCTCTACCCACCGAAGCGCTTCTTCGGCGCAGCCCGCAAGTTGGAGGAGGGTGGCTCACTCACGATCATCGGGACCTGCCTTGTAGACACCGGCTCCAAGATGGACGACGTCATCTATGAAGAGTTCAAGGGGACTGGTAACTCTGAGCTCGTTCTTGACCGCAAGCTTGCCGAGAAGCGCATCTTCCCGGCCATTGATGTGCAGCGCTCTGGCACGCGCCGAGAGGAGCTCCTCCTTGATGAGGCAACGCTGAAGATGGTCTGGACGATGCGTCGCATGCTCTCTGCCGTCGGTGCCAACGAGGGGATTGAGCTCCTCTTGAACCGCATCGCGAAGACCGAGTCGAACGCGCAGTTCCTCGCCTCACTGACGAAGGGGACTGAGGGCTCGAACCCAGCCTGAGATCAACCTCCCGCACCCCGCCGAGGCGGAATCGGCGAAGGGTAGAATAGGTCGAGATCGGAGGCGCATATGGCTCAGAGAGGTCCCGAGAGTCGAAAGAGAACGCGCTCGCGTCTAGCCAGCGGCGTTCGCCCAGGAGACGCCATCTTCCGTCTCGCCGCTTCCATTCGCCGTGCCACCTATGGCTTTGGCGGGCTGGTGGAGCGTGCGGGTGAGCGAGCGATCAGGCTCAGCCTCTTCCGAGCCGGCGAGTTTCTCAAGCATCCGCTGCCGCGCCGCATTCGTGTTCACCCCCGTCTACGCGAACGCACCAGCGGCTTAGCCCTCGCTGCGCTCGCCCATAAGTTGACCCCACACTTGGAACGCTGGGGGATAATGAACAACCTCAAGCAGCGCCAGGCTCGGATCGTAAAACAGATCAATTCCATCATGCGAGCTCCCGAGAGCGCCGCATCGGTTGGCATCGCCGTGCTCCTTGGCGTTGCCATTGTGGCAAGCCTCCTCCCTGGCCCCACAGTTGATCAGCGCGCCCGAGCGCTTGATGAAGGACTAGCTGTCGCAGTCGAGACTGGGATGGAACCGGCCCCACCCGCACTTTGGGGCGCGGGGCTTGATCCTGATCGCGTGGCGCCACCAGAGGCGCCACTTAGCCTTGCTGCGCAGCAGGGCAGCACGGTGGTGGATGTTGCGGTGACGAGCCCTCTCGGCTGGCGCTCGGCTGAGCCCGCGCGTGACGCTTCAGTGGAACTCGCAAGCAACATTGTGGCAACTGAACTTGATGGACCACGGATTCTGGAAGATGGAACAATGCGACTTCCAGCTGCAGTTGATATCAGCATCCCGGATGGCCGAGTACATGTCAGCATTCATGTGGTTCAGAAGGGGCAGACGCTGGCCCAGATCGCCAAGCTCTACAACATCGGGCTTATGGATGTGATCTGGTCAAACCGGCTGATCTCAACGAGTAATCCACCTGCAGGGAAGCGGCTCAAGATTCCAGACGTGAAAGGTTTCGTTCATGTCGTCGCAGAACACGAGACGATGAAAACGATCGCCTCCTCTGCAAACATTCCCCAGTCCAAGATTGTTGCCTATAACGGGCTTCGCTCAACCGATGTGGTACTCGGAATGGTGCTCGTGCTTCCGGGCGGGCGCGGACCAGCGCTTCCAACGTATGCCGCCTCTGGTCAGTCGTACGCCTATAACGGGCCACTTCCGGCCATCTATGACGGTTTGACCTTCCGTTACCCAGTGCCTGGTGGGCGATTCGTGCGAGGCTTCTTCCGAGGCCATGACGGGATGGACATCTCTCAATCTACGGGAGCACCGATTCTCGCGGCAGCGGCAGGAGTTGTTGTGCGTACAGGGTGGGTTAGCAATTGTGGTGGCAATCAAGTGGTGATCGCCGTTGGTTCAAATCTTTACACTGGCTACTATCACATGTCCAAAATTCTGGTTTCGCCTGGACAGAAGATTGCACGCGGTCAGCAGATCGGAAAAATCGGGGATACTGGATGTACCACCGGTCCACATCTT
>CAJARA010000094.1 GCA_903944295.1 uncultured Chloroflexota bacterium | reverse complement strand
ATCGTTGGCGCGCTCGTCAGCGGCACCAAGGATGGTCGACCACGCGAGACCTTCCACTACCAGGTCTGCGATGCGGCGGAGACGATGGGTCGCTACAACCTGCAACCAGTCGCCTGGCAGACCGGCGTCATGCCGATCATGGCGATGGAGCTCATTGCGGAAGGTGTCTGGGGCGGCGCTGGCGTGAAGTCGCCGGATGCGTTCGATCCAGATCCATTCCTGGATATCTGCGAGGACTACGACGTGACGGTAAAGCTTGAGCATCGCCTCCCTGGCCGCTCAATCCTCCCGGCAACGGAGCAGCCACCAGTCGGCGCAAAGTCGGTCACCGTCAAGGGATCGTCCACGCCAACCGACTCGGCCTACTCGGCAGCAGCCACCGCAGCGCTCTCAGCACCTGGTGCGGTTCCAGAGCCAGACGGCCGACCGGCACGACCGCCGCGCTGATGCGAGCGCCGCTGACGCGGCGCTGATGCGGCGTTACTCTGCCGCGCGAATCAGGCGTTCAAGGAGTGGGATGGGCGGTGTGCCGTGCTGCAACATGGCGCGCAGATGCGCCGATCGACTGAAGCCTTCGGTTGCTGGCCGATTTCCTGGTAACCCCGCGCGCTGAGCCGGCGCGCGGCTCACGGCGGCGCGGGCGCGATCCTCTAGCTCCCAGCAACCAACGGAACCGATGAAATACGTTGGGAGCTGCGTTGCGGTGAGCCGCGCGCGAAGATACTTCGCCTTCGCCTCCGACTCCTCCTGCCAGGTCTCCCCCACCATCAGATTCAATGCCCAGGCTTCGTCGCGACCCTCGGCGTGAATCCCCACATCAAGCAACGCGTTTGCGATGCAGCGCAGATAAAACTTCCAGTGGACCAGCTCGAGCGCCTTGTCGCCGTCACCGAACCCTTCGTCCAACATCACCTGCGTCACGTAGACCGCCCACCCTTCGGCGAAGACGCCAGAACCGAATGCGGCGCGGAGCGGTCGCTTCGTCTCGTTCGCGGCGGCAAGTTGCAGGTAGTGTCCAGGGATTGCTTCGTGAATCGCGAGGAGGGCCAGCATGCGGTCGTTGTCTTCGCGCAACATCGATTCAACCTGTTCCGGCGTAGCGTCATCTGGCGGCGGCGTCACATAGAAGAAGCTCGTCTCCCCCTTATCTAGCGGACCTGGCGAATCCAGGAAGGCGCCGCCGTAGGCACGCAAGAAGCGCGGCGTCCAGGTGATCTGCAGCGGCTCCTTCGGTAGATCAATCAGGCCCGTGCGCTTCACGAACGCCTCGCAACGCGCCGTCTCCTCGCGGCAGCGATCGAGCAGATCCGCGGCGACGCTATGTTCACCACCGATCGCATGCAGGACGCGCGCCACAAGTTCATGTGGCTTCTCCGCGAGTGTTGCCGCTTCATCACCAATCCATTGCGGAGCGATCTCGCGCGCAATGCTGATCATGCGCTCGCGCACAGCGGTGAACTCCACCTCAGCGGCGGCACGGACCGCGGCGCGGTCGTGCGACCCGAAGAGGGTGTGCCGCAGCGCGCGTTCGTAAAGATCAGCACCGTAGCGTCCTTCACCTTCGCTGCGCGGCAGGACCTCTGTGCGGAGTCGCTCCGTGAATCGGTCTGCCGCAGCGCGCGCCACATCCGCCGCCGCGCGAAGCGACGGACCGTAGACCTCAACGCCCATCTCGGCGAGTTCGGCAATCCCCGCCGCCTGCGCAATCGCCGTCTCGGTGTGGAGTCGACTCACCGGACGCGCCGGGAGTTGCAGCGTGCCGTTCGGGGCAGTGCTTCCGCCAGCGCTTCCAGCCGCACGTGGTGCACCGTCATCTGCGGAGACGCTCATTGAAGGGACGCCGACGAGCGCATCAATCGAGGCGTCAAGGAACTGCGACAGCGAGGTCAGTCGCGCTGCGAGATCCTTCGCGCGCTGCTCGCTGCTGCCGAAGGTGCGTGCGATCAGCGGGAAGAGGCCGCCGCCCACGGTGCTCACCGTGTTCAGCGGATCCCACGCAGTCGGTCGAACCTCAACGCGCTCAAAGCGGATCGCCGCCAAGGTGGCGAGTGCCAGGTCACGATCCGCCGCATCGTCGCGGCTCAGGTCTGCCGCTGGGATCGCCGTAAGCCGCGCCGTCTCGCCGTCCACCCAGGCGAGCACCGCCGCATCCGCCGCGGCGCCGACCTCCCCCCACGCGCCATCGTGCGCGTGAATCCCCGTTGCCGTGGCGGCGACCGGGTGGAGCGAAGCGAAGCGGGCAAGGAGGCCGAGCGCGTCGAGCCGATCACTATTCACCGAGTCAGGGTACCATCGGCGCATGGGTGCACAAGACACAACTGACGCCTTCTTCGAGCTGCTGAACGCGGACGACCGCGAT
>CAJARA010000093.1 GCA_903944295.1 uncultured Chloroflexota bacterium | reverse complement strand
TCGCGCCCGCGACATGATCTTGACCGCAATGCAGCGCGTTGCCGCCGATCACAGCACCGAACACTCCGTTACACACATCAAGCTAGCCAGCGAAGAGATGAAGGGGCGACTGATCGGTCGCGAAGGACGCAATATTCGTGCGCTGGAGGCTGCAACGGGAGTCGAGCTGCTCATTGACGAAACACCGATGCAGGTGACGCTCTCATCGTTTGATCCGGTGCGGCGAGAGGTTGCGCGCGTCACGATTGATCGCCTGATGCAGGACGGTCGAATTCACCCCGTGCGCATTGAAGAGGTTGTTGCAAAGGCACAGGGTGAGGTTGACGCCACCGCACTGAAGAATGGTGAAGAGGCGGCACTCGAGGTTGGTGTCACCGGCATTCCAACTGAGCTACTCCGCATTCTTGGACGCCTGCAGTGGCGCACGTCATACGGGCAGAATGTCCTGCTGCACTCAATTGAAACAGCACAGGTTGCCGGCGCTGTTGCCGGTGAGCTCGGCATGGATATTCGCGCCGCCAAGGTTGGCGGACTTCTGCATGACATTGGGAAGGCACTCGATCACGAGATTGAGGGGACGCACGCCGCAATCGGTGCCGATTTGGCACGCCGCCACGGTATGCCCGACGGGATCGTCAACGCGATCGCCGCGCACCATCAGGAGGTGGAGTGCACAGCGCGCGAGGCACCAATCGTGCAAGTTGCTGACGCCATCAGCGCCGCACGACCAGGCGCTCGCGGTAATCAGGCCGAAGCACATCTGCGTCGCCTTGAGGATCTGCAGAACATTGCGATGAGCTTTGAGGGGGTAGAGAAGGTCTACGCCGTTCAGGCCGGGCGCGAAGTCCGCATCCTCGTTCGACCAGATCACGTTGACGACGAACGCGCGCGAGAGATCGCACGTGACGTTGTGAAGCGCATTGAGGAGCAGCTCTCCTATCCGGGGCAGATTCGTGTCACCGTGATTCGTGAGACGCGGGCGGTTGACTACGCCCGCTGAGCGGGCAACGCCCCTCCTCGCCGTCGCCGGCCCCACGGCGGTAGGGAAGAGTGCAGCGGTGCTCGCCCTCGCCGATCTGCTTGATCGCGATGGCGTGCGCTTCACGCTCGTCTCTGCCGATTCACGACAGGTCTTTCGCGGGTTCGATATCGGCACGGATAAGCTCTCAGCTGAGGTACTTGCGCGGCGCCCTCACGCAGGGATCGATGTTGCGGAGGCCGACCAACCATTCACCCTCTACGACTGGCTTGCGATTGCACGCGAGGCGATTAGCGCTCCGGCAGCGAGCGGTGCGCCGCAGATCGCCATCGTGGTTGGCGGGACCGGCCTCTATCACCGCGGGCTACTGCGTGGCTTCCTGACCGGAGGGGCACGACCACACGACCCAGAACTTCGAACGCGCCTTGAGCGTGAACTCGCCGAAGAGGGTCGCGAGCATATTGAGGTGCAGCTGCGTGGGCTGAATGCCGCTGCGGCAGATGCGGTGGCGACCGCGAGCCCACGGCGACTTCTGCGCGCGCTAGAGATCGCGCAACTCGGAGGAGACCCCACCACCACCGAGGAGGAGCCGTGGGGTGGCCCCAACGCGTACGTCCTCCTTGATGAGCCGGATAGCGCCGCCCACCGCTCGGCGATTGCTGAGCGAGCCGCCGCACAGTTTGCGAACGGTCTTGTTGCAGAGACAGAGGCGCTTGCAGCACGTCTTCCAGCCGAGACGCCAGCCCTCTCGGGTATTGGCTACCGCGAAGCGCTGCAGTATCGTCTCGGTGAGATCAGCGAAGAGAAGGCGATCACGCACTCGAGCGGAAGGAGTTGGGCCTATGCGCGCCGACAGCGCACCTGGTACCGCGGAGAACCAATCAGCGCCACAATTAACGCTGGCAGCAGCCAGACGACAGCGCGTGTTGCCGCCGATCTTCATGCACTTGCACGGACGCTGATCGAGCAGACTGGAGCGTAGGGTGGGGGAGCGCGCAGTGCGCCAGCGACGAGCACCGATTGAGATTGCCCCACCAGTTGAGCGTGCATTCTTGATTGCGGTAGATACTGGGAACGATTCTGGTTGGCCGGCAGTGGATAGCCTTGAAGAGTTGGCGAGCCTCGCGCGTACCGCTGGCGCTGAGATTGTTGGCGCCGAGTGGCAACAGCGACGTCACGCCGATCCAGACACTTACATCGGCGCCGGTAAGGCGCGCGAACTACTCGCTGCAAAGGCTGAGACCGGGTTCACGCTCCTCATTGCTGATGATGAGCTTTCGCCTACACAGCAACGCGGCCTTGAAGAGGTCCTTGAAGTGAAGGTGATTGACCGGAGCCGTCTCATCCTCGACATCTTTGCGATGCATGCGCGGACACATGAGGGGCGACTGCAGGTTGAGCTCGCGCAACTCGAATATCAGCTGCCGCGGCTGACAAAGCTCTGGACGCACCTTTCACGCACCGGCGGTGGCATCGGGACGCGTGGACCTGGCGAGTCACAGCTCGAGACTGACCGCCGCCTGATCCGCGACCGCATCTCACTGATGAAGGCGCGTGTTGACCAGGTGCGTCGCAGCCGGGAGACTGGCGCACGTGCGCGCTCAGACGGTGGCGTGCCAACGGTGGCAATCGTTGGGTACACCAACGCCGGCAAGTCAACGCTGCTGAACAGTCTTGTTGGGAGCAACGCAGTACTTGCAGAGGATCGACTCTTCGCTACGCTTGATCCAACGAGTCGACGCTTACGCCTTCCAAGTGGCGCACATGCGATTGTCACCGATACGGTGGGCTTCATTCACAAGCTGCCGCACCAGCTCGTGGACGCCTTCCGCGCCACGCTTGAGGAGGTTGCACGCGCCGACCTTCTCCTTGAGGTCGTCGACGCCTCAGACCGTCACTGGGCGGAGCACCGCGCCACGGTGCAGGAAGTACTCGAGGAGCTCGGCGTGGATGAGAAGCCGCGAATCGCGGTCGCCAATAAGTGCGATCGCCCGAATGCTGGTGCCCTCATTGAAGGGTCGCTCCGGGTGGCCGCAGCAACAGGGGATGGACTGCCAGAGCTTAGGGATCACCTAGAGGAGGTCCTGCAGCGGCAGGGGGTGGCGATCGACCTGGAGCTCCCGTATGGGGTGGTTGGCGAAGTTGAGGCGCTCCGAGCCCGGACTGGGATTCAGGTGGCATATGAAGATGCGGCGCTGCATGTGACGGGGTTTGCGCCAACAGATGTTGCGGCAGAACTGCAGCAGTTGAAACGGCGGGCGATCGGCCGGGTGCTGTAACGGGCTCAGGGGGAGGCGCCAACACTCCCTCTCTTGGTTCCGATAATGATAGTTATGTGACGAAGATATCGGGTGGCTGAGCACGAAATCCCCCCTGAGGGCGTATCCTCTCCCCATGCGGATCGAATTCATCGCTCAGGCTGGCGTGAAGATTCATACCGCCCACGGCTCCATCCTCTGCGACCCCTGGTTCAACCCGGCGTACTACGCAGGCTGGTTCCCATACCCACGAAACGACGGTCTTGATCACGCCGCCCTAGGCGCCACCGACTACCTCTATATCAGCCACCTCCACAGAGATCATTTCGACCCTGAGTGGCTTGCCCGCTGGTGCAGCAAGGAGGCCACGGTCATCCTCCCCGCCTACCCGCTCCCAGAGCTGCGTGAGGCGCTCACTGAACTCGGCTTCAGCAGCTTCATTGAGACGACGTCAGGTGTCCCAGTGCAGCACGGCGGACTCACGCTGGTCGTGGAGGCGCTCACCGCGCCAACAGATGGGCCTATCGGCGACTCTGCCCTCTTGGTAGACGATGGCGTAGAGCGCCTGCTCAACCTGAATGACAGCCGGCCGATCGACCCTGATCGCCTCCTGGTACAAGGGGCGATTGATATCTGTCTGCTGCAGTTCAGCGGCGCCATCTGGTACCCAATGGTCTATGAGCTCCCTGAGCGCGCCAAAGAGGCGCTCGCAAAGAAGAAGCGCACCGCACAGTTCGCTCGTGCCGCTCGCTACGTGGAGATCATCAGCCCACGCGTCGTGATCCCCTCCGCGGGACCTCCCTGCTTCCTGGATGATGAGCTCTTCCAGTGGAACGACGTCAACAACGCCGAAGATTCAATCTTCCCGGATCAGCGCCTGATGGTTGACTATCTACAACAGGCTGGTCAGCAAGCGGTCCTAATGCTCCCTGGGAGCATCGGAACGTTTGATCAGGACGGAGCGTTCGACGTGCAGCATCTGGAGGGCGAACTGTCTGTGCAGAGCGTCTTTGCCGATAAGGAGGCGTACTTGCGCACGTACGCAAAGGACGTGGCACCACGCATCGCCGCAGAGAAGGCATCTTGGGCGGGACCTCGCACGGACCTCCTGGCTGACATGAAGGCCTGGTTTGAGCCGCTGATGGCGCTAGGTCCACGCGTCTGCGATGGCATCGGCGGACCCGTCCGCATTCAGACCGACGACACCAGTCTCCTGCTCGACTTCCCTGAGCGCGCCGTGATCGCTGATGACGGGCGCGACGTTGACTTCCGTTTCACCATCCCCCGCCTCCTCCTCGATCATCTCGTTCGGACGCGGACCGATGACTGGGTCAACTCGCTCTTCCTCTCGCTGCGCTTCAGTGCCTGGCGGCGTGGTTCTTACAACGACTACCTCTACACCTGGTTCAAGTGCCTCTCCGTAGCGCGGATCCAATACGCAGAAGGCTTCTATGCCGAGAATGGCCCCACCGAGGGGACCTTCGACCTGAACGGCTGGCAAGTGCAGCGGCGCTGCCCGCATATGAAGGCGGATCTGACACGCTTCGGCACGGAAGATGGTGAGACCCTCACCTGCAGCATTCATGGCTGGCAGTGGGATCTTGCGAGTGGCCGATGTCTCACCTCAGAGGGGCACCCGCTCTTCGCCCGTCCGGTGAGCCCTGCGGCGCAGGAGCACGCCGCGCGCGTTGCAGGGAGCGAGCCGCCACGCCCAGATCAGTATTCAGGCGGGCCTGAAGGGAGCTAGCGCGCGGAGAGTGCCGCAGCGAGTCGTGTGGCAAGGTCGGTAGAGCGCCCCCCACCCATCACGAGGACAACTGCCCCCTCCGGGAGTGCGGCGTAGATCGCGTCCGCGGTGGACTCAACCGAGCCTGGTGCGTCCGCCTGGGTCCCGAATGCGCTGATCGCGGCGGCAAGCTTCGCAGCACTCGTGATCGTCAGGTCGGTGTCGCGGACGGCAAAGATCTCGGCAACTGCGACCCGGTCTGCGGCGGCACATGAGCGCGCGAGCGCAGGGAGGAGTGCTGCGGTGCGGTGATAGGTCAGCGGTTCAATAGCGAGAATGAGGGGTCGCCCCGGGTAGCGGAGGCGCACCGTGGAGATCGTGGCGTCAATCGCCGTGGGGTGGTGGCCGTAATCGTCGAGCACCGTGAACCCGTTCTGGTCATAGCGCACCTCCATTCGCCGCCCCACCCCTGGGTAGCCGGCGAGCGCCGCGGTGATCCCCACCCCCGTTCCCCCTGAAGTCGCGGCAAGGGTCGCCACACCGAGCGCATTCGCCGCGTTGTGCGCCCCAAGGAGGCCGATCGTTAGTGTCTTCCCCTGCAGCTCAACCAGCGCAGGGGCGAGTTGGCCCGCTCGCTCACTCAGCGTCAGGTTGCTGAGTTGCACCGCTCCCGCAGGGGCGAGTTCAAGATCGGCAGTGACATCTGCGACTGTCTCTGTGCGTCCGTGCGAACGGACGGCGTAACGAATGAGGTTCCCCCGGTCGTGCTGCTCAAGCGCCGCGGCCGCCTCGGCACCACCAGCATCTCCAACATTCACTACGAGCGCGCCGTGTTGAAGAACTGGCGCCCCCCAGGCAACGAATGTGGCGACGGCGGCGGCACGGTCGGCGAAAATGTCGGGGTGATCCCAGTCAACGTTGAGGATCAGGGCCGCGTCTGCGGCGTACGGGTCAAAGTTTCCTCCGTATTCGTCTGCCTCCACGATGAAGCCTTGCTCTCCCCCGAGGTGGACTGGTGAGCCTGCTGGGCTCCCCTGCCCCGCTGGGAGTGGTCCACCTACGAACGCAGAAGGGTCTCGCCCTGACGCGCGGAGCGCGGCGAGGAGCCAACCGGTGGAGGTTGTCTTCCCATGCGTCCCTGCAACCCCCAGGAGTGCCCCTCCGCGGCTCGCAGCGGCATCCGCGATCACCTGCTGCAGTGAGACGATCGGGACACCGGCCGCTCGTGCGGCGTGGAGTTGCGGGTGATCCGGCTGTGTACTGGTGATCGCCTTTGAGACCGCAACAAGGGTGGCCCGACTCGCCGGGGCGAGGTCGCTCTCATCGCTCACCTTCACCCCCGCTGCCTCAAGGATGAGAGCGGTCTCACGACTTAGGTGACTGTCACACCCGGTCACCAGCGCGCCAAGCGCCGCTGCGTGGAGCGCGGCTCCCGTTGCCGCAGTGCCGCCGATGCCAACGATATGAAGGGTGAGCGGGAGGACGAGCGGTGAGCCTGGGCGCGATGGGGCGAGCCCGGCTCCGATCTCGTTGATCGAACGCGTCACCCGCCTCGCCTCAGCGATAGTTTTCAAACTGCAGGGGTCGGTCCAGCTCCATAGCGCGAAGGAAGTCGATCACCGCTTGCAGCTCATCGCGTGACTTGCCAGTCACACGGACAGTTTCGCCTTGAATCTGTGTCTTTACCTTCGGGAAAGCATCGCGGATCGCCTTCACCACCTTCTTCGCCGTTGGGTCGTCAAGGCCGCTACGAAGTTTCACGTGAATCCGAAGCGTCTCACTCCCAGCCGCCTCTGGCTTCCCCCAGCCGAAGGTGCGCAGGTCAATGCCGCGCTTGACCGCCTTCGACTCCAAGATGTCGCGGAGCGCCTTCAGCCGGAGCTCGCCATCCACGCGGATGACGAGTTCAGCTTTCTCCTCCTCAATCTCGGCGGTTGCGCCACGGAAGTCATAGCGTGTGGCGATCTCCCGACGGGTCTGATCGAGGGCATTCTTCATCTCCTGGCGATCAAAATCGGATACCACATCAAACGAGTTGTCTGTCGCCATGCAACCTCCTACTTTCGGTTTGAGCTGAGCACGCGCCCATCGGCACGGAAGCTCCAGCTCTCAGGAACGCCAGCCGTCCCTCGCTCGCCAAGCATACGACCGTTGAGTGCGACAAGTACACCGCGTGGGTCCCCGAATCGAATCTCCACGGCGCTCACTCCTCGGATCGTCCGGCTCTCCCCCTTCGCGAGGGTGATCCCACTCGGTCCCGTGTTCGGGTCAACTGCGCCATCAATCCAGACGCGCACCCAGGTCCCGGCGTCACTCCCAGTGAGCGTCACGGTTACCCCTGCAAAGACAACCTCCACATCGCGGAGGACCTCACTTATCGTCCCGTTCGGACTGCTCACCTGAAGGCTGATACGCCACGCTCCTTCGGGCAAGAGGAGGTCGCCCTGCACCTTGCCATCAGGCTGGGCAGGGAGTGAACCGTTAATCACTTCGCCGGCACTGCTCGTTGCCACGATCATGACCTGCCCACTCGGCACGGTGGTCAGTGAGATCGGAACCGGCCCGCCGCTGACACGAAGGCCGGCTGTGGGGGTCAACACGTCAAGTTGCGGCGCATCGTTCGCGGGGAGTTCGACGATGAAGACTCGGCGTGTCGCAGCGCCGCTTGCCGAACCGGTAGCAGGATCCGCTGCGCTGATGTCGAATTCGTTGCGCCCACCGCTCAAGGGAACCTCAATGCTCCATATGCCAGAGGTGTCCGCTTGCGTCGTGACTGAGTCCCCGATCGCGTTCTGGATCAACACTTGTGTTCCAGCCCCCGCCGTCCCCCGCACTGTTGTTGCTGGCGTGCCAGCCACAAGGGAGAGCACCTCTTCCGCTGGGCTCGTCACGCTGATCACTGGCGGACTAGCGAAGCGGATCGCTTGTGCGGCGAGGAACCCGACCGCTCCGACCACAACGAGACCGACCAGACCGAGGCTGAGGAGGTTGCGGAGTGACTGGCGAAGACCGCTCTCTATTCGCGCCCCAGCCTTCCCATCACCCCACTTCGCTTGTGGCTCCGGTGCAGGCGCACTCGGCACTCCCGCCCAGCTCGCAGCAACGTTCGCCGGATCGAGTCCGAGAAAGCGCGCGTAGGTCCGAAGGAGTCCAAGGAGGTACACGCGCTCCGGCAAGGCGGCATGGTCTTCATGTTCCATTGCGGCGAGGATGACGCTGCGGATGCGCAACTCTGCGGCAACCGCTTCAAGGCTGAGCCCGCGCGCTTCACGCGCGGCGCGGAGTCGCTCCCCTATCCCAGGCGCGGTGCTTTGCAGCGGGTCATTGCTGGCTGTCATCGCTCTCGCCCCCCGCCGGCGGAGGGGATCCTGCGCCGCGGTTCACCGTTCGTGCGTTTGATCCATCGAATGCTCCGATGTAACCTGCGGCCTCGAGCTGATCAATGATGCGCGCCGCGCGTGCATATCCGATGCGCAGGCGTCGTTGCAGCAGCGAGGCGGAGGCACGGTCGTGCTCTTGGATCACCGCGGCCGCCTCGTCAAAGAGTCGGTCGCGGTCACCGTCATCCGCACTTGATGATCCAGCGCCGCCAGCGTTCGGTGCAGACTCAACGATCTCCAGCTGATAGTCCGGAACGCCCTGTGCGCGCCAGTGATCAACGACCGCCTCAATCTCCTTGTCGGAGACGAAGACGCCCTGAAGTCGGATCGGTTTCGGGGCGTCAGATGGTTGAAAGAGCATGTCGCCGCGCCCGATCAGATCCTCCGCGCCTGGAGCATCCAGCACAGTACGAGAATCAATCTGGCTCGCCATAGAGAACGCAATGCGACTCGGAATGTTCGCCTTGATCAGGCCTGTCACTACGTTCACAGATGGGCGCTGCGTTGCGAGAACCATGTGGATGCCCGTCGCACGCGCCTTCTGCGCAATCCGCACGATCGGCTCTTCTGTAGATCGACCATCCTGCATCATCAGATCGGCGAGCTCGTCAATGATGATCACAATGAACGGCAGGCGATCGTTCTCGTCTACGCGGCTCTCATTGTATGCGGCAAGGTTTCGGGCGCCAGCTTCGGCGAAGAGGCGGTAGCGGTTCTCCATTTCGAATACCGTCCAGCGGAGCGCGGCGGCCGCCTTCTCCGATTCCGTGATGACAGGAACGAGAAGATGCGGCAGACCGTTATATCCGGAGAGCTCAACGCGCTTCGGGTCAACAAGGATGAGGCGTAGATCTTGTGGTCGTGCGCGGAAGAGGAGCGACGCAATGAGCGCGTTGACCATCACGCTCTTCCCTGAGCCGGTTGCGCCAGCAATAAGCAGGTGCGGCATCTTGGTGAGATCGGTCGCTCGTGCGGCGCCTGCAACATCGCGGCCGAGGGCGAAGACGAGGCTATCTGTTGACTCCTTGAACTCCACCTCTTCAAAGATGCTCTTCAGTCCAACAACGTGACTATCACGGTTCGGAATTTCAATGCCAACAACCGATCGGCCAGGAATCGGCGCCTCAATTCGAATCGATCGCGCGGAGAGCGCCATCGCGAGGTCGTCAGAGAGCGCCTCAATGCGGCTGACACGGACAGATGCGTCAGGCTCTAGTTCGTACTGTGTGACAACTGGGCCAGCGTTGATCCCAACCACTTGCGTTGGGATGCCGAAGCTTGCGAGCTTCGCAACAATGATCTTGCTATTCGCATCGTGATCCATCCCTGCGCCAGATTTCGCAGGGGCACGCGATTCAAGGATGGCGAGGTCCGGGAGCGTATACGTTCGATCACCCTCTTCGCGGCGCGCTCCCCCGCCGCCTCTCGCTGATGCGCCGTCACGGACAGAGGCACCTGGCGTCCGTGCTGGCGCAAAGGTTGCAGAGAGAGGCACAGGAGCAGCATCAGGAACACGCAGTGGCGCAGCTACCGCATCCTCAGTGATCTGCGCAACATCCTCCTCTACTGGTTCATCTACCTCATCATCGTCAGAGGCCCCTGCCGCACGTGCATCACGTTCGCGTTGCGCCTGTTCGCGTCGCTCGGCAAGCTCCTCTACGCCGCGCGCGATCACCTCGGCACTTGCGATCGCGCCAGCCTTCGCCCCGCCGAAGAGTGCTGCAAAGCCTCTGCGCACCGGGCCCTCTGCGAGCACCAGCCCAATGCCGGTAAGGACGGCGATCCAGGCTGCGAGTGCGCCGATCGGCGTGAGGAGGCTTGCTACGCCGTTCCCTGCGATTGATCCAATCAGTCCACCGTGTCCAGGGAAGAGGATCTCGATGATTGCGAGGAGTGCTGGGAGCGCAGCAGCAGCGAGTGCGGCGCGCAGGATCGACGCTCTGCTCTTCTCTGCCCGTCGCTCGAACCAGATGCCGAAGGCGATCAGTGCTGGTGGAAGGAGCCAGCGGCCCGCACCGAACCAGGGGGCGAGGATGTCGCGCAGCGCATCAGCAAGAAGTCCACGACCAGGGAGGATCAAGCCAACCGCGAGTACCACACCCGTTACGGCGAAGGCGAGGAAGACGAGCGTGCGCGCGGCGGCGCCACTCACAGCGCGTGAGCCGCCGCCGTCACGGCTTCGAGGGGTACGACTTCGTCGTGCCACGTTAGACCTCTACGACAACCGGTACGACGAGTGGTCGTCGCCTTGTCTCACGGTTCAAGAAGCGCGAAACCGATTCGCTCAACTGCGCCTTGATCAGGCCAGTCTCCGCGCTCCGGTCGCCCTTATGCTGGATTGACTTCAGCGCGATGTCGATCGTCGCCTCAACGAGCTTGTTATCTTCATCGCCGTTCAGGAAGCCACGCGTGACAAGGACTGGGCGACCGATCGGTTTCCCGGACTGTGCGTCCACCGTGGCGAAGATCACCACGATGCCGTCATCTGCAAGGGTGCGACGATCGCGCAAGACGATCTCGCTGATCTCTCCCACCGACGAGCCATCAACAAAGACGGCTCCGTGGGCAACCGGTGTGGTGCGTCGCGCACTCCCATCGGCGTAGAACTCAATCGGCGTGCCGTTATCGATGATGAAGACGTTCGACGGATTTACGCCCATCTGCGTTGCGAGGCGACCGTGCGCAACCTGCATGCGCATCTCGCCATGCATGGGAACAAAGTGCTTTGGCTTGGTCAGCGCAAGCATCATCTTGAGCTCCTCTTGCGAGGCATGACCTGAGACGTGCACCTGTGCAATGGAGTGATAGATCACGTTTGCACCAGACTTAAAGAGGTTATCGATCGTGCGGCCGACCGCCTCCTCGTTCCCTGGAATCGGCGACGCCGAGACGATCACCGTGTCGCCGTTCTGAATCTCTACGTTGCGGTGCTCGCCGTTCGCCATCTTCGCAAGGCCCGCCATTGGCTCCCCCTGCGCGCCAGTCGTAGCGATCACGAGCGGCTCCTTACTTCGTCGCCCGATCTCCTCTTTGGCGATCAGTGGCGTTGGGAAGGTGAGATAGCCGAGGTCGCGCGCAATTTTGACGTTCTGCTCCATGGAGCGACCGACAACCGCGACCTTGCGGTGGAACTCCCCCGCCGCATCAAGCACCTGCTGAATGCGCGCGATGTTTGATGCGAACGTTGCAACGATCACGCGTCCAGGTGCGTCGCTGATGATGGAGCGGAAGGCCTGCCCTACCACCTGCTCGCTCGGCGTATATCCGGGTGCCTCTGCGCGTGTGCTGTCAGAGACGAGCGCAAGGACTCCCTGCGCGCCGAGACGGGCAAGGATCGCAAAGTCGGCCGCCTTCCCGTCCGCTGGCGTCTGGTCAAACTTAAAGTCGCCCGTGTGCACCACGGTGCCGACTGGCGTGTGGATCGCATAGCCCATCGCATCCGGGATGGAGTGGCCAACACGGAACGGCTCGATCACGAACGGCCCGATCTCGATCTGATCGCCAGGGTCGAGTGGACGCAGCGGATTCGCCGTGACCTTGTACTCCTTCAGCTTGTTCGCTAGGAGTCCGCGGGCGAGGGTGCTCGCGTAGACAGGGACGCCAGGAAGCTCTGGAAGAATGTGCGGGAGCGCGCCAACATGATCTTCGTGGCCGTGGGTGATCAGCACCGCCTTGACCGCGCTCTTCCGCTCGCGGAGGTAGGTG
>CAJARA010000092.1 GCA_903944295.1 uncultured Chloroflexota bacterium | reverse complement strand
TCAGGCGTGCCGGTGGTCCCGATCGCGCCTGAAGAGGCGGCGGCGGAACTGCGGAAGGCGCTCGCCTAGCCTCCTGCTAGCATTCGGCGGCACCCGCAACGTGGTCGTCAGAGAACGGCCGGCGGTGGAGAGGAGACCCAAATGGCACGAGAGGTTATGAACGCGGACGAGATCCGCCGAGCCCTCATCCGAATCTCACATGAGATCGTTGAGAAAGAGGGCACCACAGGACTTGTTGTTGTTGGCATTCAGCGCCGCGGCGTCCCGCTTGCCAAGGTGATCGTGCAGGCGATCAAGGAGAACGAGGGCGTGGACGTGGAGTACGGCACGCTCGACATCAGCTTCTACCGCGACGATCTCTCCACCATCTCCGTTGCCCCCGTTCATAAGGGGACGAGCATCCCTGGCGACATCACTGACAAGACCGTCATCCTGGTTGATGACGTCCTATATACGGGTCGCACGATTCGCGCGGGGCTTGATGCGCTGATTGATTACGGTCGACCGAAGGCGATCCGCCTCGTTGCGCTGATTGATCGCGGTCACCGCGAACTCCCGATTCGCGCCGATCACGTGGGGAAGAACATCCCAACCACTAGTGAAGAGGTGGTGCGCGTCTGCGTCAAGGAGTTCGACGGCGCGGACCTTGTGAAGGTGGAGCTGCTCGCCGAGCATCTCGCCGCCAACGAGGCCGCCGCCAAGGCGAAGGGCTGAGCGCGGGAGGGCGGGGGAGACCCATGCCACCCACGGTCGCTACCCACCGGCACCTCCTCGACGTTGCCGGACTCGGTTGGGCCGAGCTTTCGAGCTATCTAACAACTGCCGATGCGGCGCGCCGCATTCTCAGTTCTCCCGCCGGACGTGTGGATGCGCTGAAGGGCGTCAACATCACCACCCTCTTCTATGAGTCATCCACGCGCACGCGCATCTCGTTTGAGAGTGCGGCGAAGGCGCTCGGCGCCAATGTGAACAGCGTTGCGGTGGCGAGTTCATCGATTGGGAAGGGCGAATCGCTCGTGGACACGGTGAAGACGCTCCGCGCCTTAGGGAGCAACGTGATCGTGTTGCGCCATGAGCGCGCTGGCGCGCCGTGGCTCGCCGCACGCGTCTTTGACGGTTCACTGCTCAACGCCGGCGATGGCTGGCATGCGCACCCAACACAGGCGCTGCTCGACCTCTCCGTCCTCGTGCGCCACATCGGCGCAAAGGACGGCACACTGAAGGGGCGCCGCGTGGCGATCATCGGCGATCTTCTTCATAGCCGTGTGGCGCGCTCCAACCTGCACACACTGCGCGCCGCTGGCGCACAGGTGCAACTCGCCGGTCCCGCGGCACTGACGCGTGGCTTCGCTGCGCTTGCCGAACAGCGCGACGGCATCACGCTCTGCGCATCACTTGCTGAGGCGCTTGACGGCGCGGACGCGGTAATGGCGCTGCGCATCCAGCGCGAGCGGCTCGATGGCGGTGAGGTGAGTTCGTTTGAAGCGTATCGGCAGGAGTGGGGTATTGACGAAGAGCGCATTGCGGCGCACGCGGCGCGAGGCTGCGTGGTTCTGCATCCTGGCCCCATGAATGAAGGGGTGGAGATTCATCCAGATCTTGCCGACGGTCCGCGTAGTCTCATCTTGGAGCAGGTCGCCGAAGGGATCCCGATCCGCATGGCGGCGATCTGGAAGGCACTCCGCGGCGACGCGGTACTTAGTGCGCCAGCTGCGCCGAACGCGCCTGCACCACGAAGGGCGAACGCATGAGCCGGCCGCGTGCGGAGCGAACGCTGCTGAAGGATCACTGGGTTGTTGATCCGGCAAGTCGGCGCGCCGGTGTCGCCACCGTTGAAGTGCATAGCGGGAAGATCGCGCGCCTGGAGTGGCGCGACGGGATTGTTGAGGCGCGCCGCACCTTTATTGAGGGGGCTGAGCCAGGCCAAAAGGATCCAACCAAGATGATCCTTCCCGCGCTCGTGGATTTGCACGCGCACTTCCGACAGCCTGGCGCTGGCGCATCGGAAGATGTGGCGAGCGGCGAGGCGGCCGCCGCACACGGTGGCTACGGCGCCGTTGCCCTGATGCCGAACAGTGAACCTGCCGCCGATCACCCCGCACTCCTGCGCGAGCTGGTGCGCTCCGATTCACCGCTCGGCCTGACGCTGATGCCGATCGCCGCCGCAACGCTCGGCCGCGCAGGCGTCGCTCTTTCGCCAATGGGAGAGCTCGCCGCCGCCGGCGCCGTTGCCTTCAGTGACGACGGGAGCCCGATTGCTGATCTTTCCCTCTTCCGCAACGCGCTCATTAGTGCCGGTGCGCTTGGGCTGCCACTGATTGAGCACTGCGAGGATCCCGCACTCACCGCGGGCGGCGAGGCGGCTGATGGGTTCGTTGCAACGTCGCTCGGCTTGAAGCCGTGGCCAGCGGTGGGGGAGATTAGCGCCGTGGTGCGAAACATCGCGCTGCTGCGCGAGGCGCTGCGCGACGAACCGCGCGCAAGACTCCACCTGACACACCTCTCCACCGCCACTGCACTTGATGCGGTGCGCGCAGCGCGTGCGGAAGGTCTCCCGATCACCTGCGACGTCACGCCGCATCACATTGCACTCACTGACGCCTGGATCGCCGGTGATCGCCGCTGGGCGTGGGAGTTCGGCGATCGGCGACCCGCCGAGCTCAACCCAAGCGCTGACGCATACGACACAAACCTTCGCGTCTGTCCGCCGCTCCGCAACGCGGCCGATGCGGCAGCGTGTCGCGCCGCGCTACGCGACGGCACGGCGTCGGCGATCGCCACCGATCATGCGCCGCACTCGCGCGAGAAGAAGGAGGTTGAGTTCGGCCTTGCCGCCAACGGGATCGCTGGGATTGAAACAGCACTCAGCGTGGCGCTTGCCGCGCATGCCGCCGGTGAGCTTCCGCTCTCACTCCTTGTTGCCGCACTCACCACAGGACCAGCGGCGGTGCTCGGTCGTCCAGAACTCGCGCGTGGGCTCACCGTTGGTGGCGCAGCGAATCTTCTGGTGGTGGATCGTGCCGCCAACTGGACGGTGAACCGCGCCACGCTGGTTGGACGCAGCGCGAACACGCCGCTCCTCGGCCGCAAGCTGCCAGGTACGGTGCTGCTCACGCTCATTAACGGTGAAGTCGCCTGGCAGGCGACAATGTCCTCATGAGCATCAACGAGACACCAGAGATGCCCGAGTACAAGGGGGCGCCGCTCAGTCCGGATCGCGGACCCGGACTCGGCTGCTTCTGGATTCAGGTCGTTGCACTCGTCGTCTTCATCATTCTCGCGCCGCTCTCCGCGGTGCTGAATTGGGGAGCTGCAATCGCCACCGCACTCTTGATCGGCGTGGTGATCCTGCTCCTCCTGGTTGGGCAGACCGCGATCTTCTTGCTGCGCCTCGTGGCGGCCGACCGCCGTGGGCGCCGTGCGCCGCTCGCGAGCGAGAGTAAGACGGTGGGAGAGCTAGAGGACGAGGCGAAGCGTGCGAAGAGCGACAGCGGAGACGGCGGCGTGGGAGAATCTCGCTGATGCCAGTCCTAGCAACGTACTTCTCGATTCGACGGGGGCGCGACCCCTTCTTTAAGTTCTTCATGCGCACCCTCTTCCCGAAGACGGTGAAGTCGTACGAAGAGAAGTTCGGTATCAAGTTCCTCGGCTGGTACAACGTTGCGCACGGCTGGGACTTTGACAACGTGATCCTCTTTGATCTCCCCGACTACGGCACCCTGGATCTCCTTGAGCGCGACGAGTCCTCCCGCGCACTTGGGCACCGTGCAGGCGAGTGGATGTTTGAACGACACCACTCCATGTTCCTGCGCGAGCGCCTCTCCCGTGACCTTGAGTACCGCGGCTAATGGCAACCGCGAAGAAGCCAGCCAAAAAGGCGCCGATTAAGAAGGTGGCGAAGCGCACTGTTGCGAAGCGCACTGTTGCGAAGCGCAGCGCGATGGCGCCAGATCTTGCGCGCAAGGTGGCGGCTGCTGCCGAGGCGGCGGGGTCTGAGCGACTCACCGCCGTTGAACACGCGGCGGATCGACTTGGGCGCTACCTTCGCGAGCACCGCAATACACTCAAGAGCGTGACGCCACTTCTCCTTGCTGGGAGCGAGAAGGCGCCGCAGCTCACCCTTGAGAGCGACCTTTCGTTCCGCGTCCGCTCCATTGACGAGCGGAAGCGCAGCAGCATGGATCGCGCATCAACCGCTGAAGTTGTTGAACTCTGGGCCGCCGCCGATCTCTACGATCGACTCGAAGCGGCGCTGCGCCGTGCGGCGGGACTCTCGTCGCGACCGACCGGCGCCATCATTGCCGGACTCGGCGTTGCCGGGGACCACGGCGCAAAGGTTTAACCGAGCGATGGGCGCGCCGCCCGTCACCGCACAGCTGCTCGCCGTTGGCGAACTCTCCCCTGGACGCAACACACTGCTGCTCCGCGTCCCTGCACTGATCGCAACGCTTCGGCCAGGTCATGCACTTCACCTCGTTCACGCTGAGGCGGGCGGCTACCGACTCCGCCGCGTTGCCCCAGTCACCAAAGTTGACCTCCTCGCAGGGAGCGTTGAGGTTGCGCTGCTACCACGCGCCGATGGTGGGCGCGACTCACTCGCAGAGCTAACTGCGGGCGCACAGATTGCTGTGGTGGGACCGATCGGTCAACCGATCGAGATGGATAGCGCATCGCAGCAGATCCTCATTGTCAGTGATGGTGAGGGCTTCGCCTGGGTTCGACTCCTTGCGACGTCACTGATCAGTGCTGGTCGTAGCGTGGTGCTCCTCGTAGAGGCGCGTACTGCGGCGGAGCTTCCGGCCGCCTCACTCCTCCCCGAGCAGGTGGAGATCGTGGTTGCAACGGAAGACGGAAGTCTCGGTCATCAGGGGAGCGCTGCAGACCTGATGTCAACCTATGCCGACTGGGCCGACCAGGTGATCGCCTCTGGCGAGCGCGGCCTCCTCAACGCTGTGACGAGCGCAGCGCGCGCAGCGAGTGCGATTGATCGCACCACCGCAAAAGGGAAGCGGCGCTCGCGTCAAGCAGGAGGGGCGCCATGGCTGCAGCTCCTCATCTCGCACGAGATCGGATGCGGGAGCGGCGTCTGTGGTGGCTGCACATTTAGTAGTGCAAACGGGAGCGTGCGACTCTGCCGTGAAGGACCCGCCGTCTCCGCACCAGGACTCTCCGCTGGAACGAGGAGGGACTCATGACCGTTGAGCGCACGAGTCCGAGCAGCGTGGAGGCGCGATTCAGCCTGAGTGGCCAGCGCCCGCTGCTCTTGGAGCGACCGATCGTAACGGCGAGCGGCGTGCTCGGCTTTGGCGCTGAGGCGGCGGAGCTCGTTGACCTGCGCGATGTAGGACTCTTTGTGACGCGTGGCGTCTCGCTCGCCGCGCGCGGCGGCGCCGGCCTGCCGCGCATGGTGGAGGTGCCCGGCGGAATGATGCATGCAATTGGGCGCGAGAATCCTGGTGTTGATGAGGTGATTGATCGCCACGGTGCTGCATGGCGTGCCGCCCCCTGCGCGATCGCAATCTCTCTCGTTGCCGCAGATCTTGGTTCGCTCGGCAAGCTGATCGCGCGCCTTGAGTCACGCGCCGACCTTGTTGGTGCAGATGCGTATGAGCTGGACCTCACCGTGCCGAGCGATGTGCTCGGCGGAAGGCGCTGGGAGAGTTCGCTGGAAGAGTCAACACGCTTGATTGATGCGGCGCGTGATAGCACCGAGCTCCCACTGATCGTCAAAGTATCTCCAGATCTGGTGACGCCGGCGCAGTTCGCAGGGTCCGCAGCTGATGCGGGCGCCGACCTTCTCTCAATGAGTGGATCACCTGTGGGCTTCCTGCCGAACCGCACGCGAGCGGCGAGCGCGCTGGCAGAGGGGGAGGGGGAGCTCTCTGGCCCGCTGATTCGACCACGCGCGCTTGCTGCAGTGGCGAACGCTGCGGCGAGTGGGGCACTCCCAATCATTGGCGGTGGTGGGATCGGCTCACCAGCGGATGCGCTCGATTACTTTGCCGCAGGGGCGCAGCTTGTGAGCCTGGGGAGCGCCCTCTGGGCTGATGCTGACCTTCCGCGCGCGGTGATCGAGTCGGCGCGCCGAGCGGCAGCATCACGCGGTGGCTCTCGAGTTGCAGATCTTGTGGGCACGGCGCTGCAGCGTCCGACCACGCGCTAGGCTCTCAGCATGAGCGAGCCACTCCTTCCACTACGCGAACCTCTGCGGGCGCCAGAGGGTTATCCGCAGGCGCCAGTCAGTTCGCACGATGAGACGCTGAGCGCACGACGAGTTGAAGGACTCCTCCTTGCAACTGGTGCGCTACAGCGCGGACACTTCCTCCTGAAGAGCGGCCGACACGGTGATCGCTACCTAGAGAAGTGGGCACTGCTGCAGCATCCAGACGCTGCGGCAGAGGTCTGCCGACTCCTCGCCGAGCGCGCGCTCACCGTTGCCGCCGCCGCTGCCATCGAGATTGACCTTGTTGCCGGACCAACCACTGGCGGCGTGCTACTCGCCTATGAGATTGGTCGCCTTCTCGGCGTGCGTGGCATCTTCGCCGAAGAGGTCGCGGGTGAAGGTGGCGCCGTGCGTCGAGAGTTTCGCCGTGGCTTTCAGATTCCGCCGCGTGCACGCGTGCTGATGGTGGACGACATTCTGACCACTGGGGGCTCGCTCCAGGCGCTACTGCCGCCACTCTTGGCAGCGGGGGCGCACCCGGTTGCCGCGGCGGTCGTTGCGAGTCGCTCCCCAGATCTGCGTACGCTTGAGGTTCCTGGGCGTGAATCGATCCCGCTCATTGCGGCACTGACGCTCAACCTTCCAACGTATGAGGCGAGCGCCTGTCCGCTCTGCGCGGCGGGTGAACTGATCGGTGCGCCGGGGAGTAGCGGCCGCTAGTCGGCGTCGATCTCCTTGATCGCCGCGTCAAGTTCTGCGTCGCCGATCACCCCTTCAAACGAGTGGATCACGATCCCGTTGCTATCTACGGTGTAGATCCACGGCTCAACGGGGAGCCGCCACGCGCTCGCCGCCCCGTTCGCCTGAAGGCGCATGTTGGCGTCAAGGGTTGGGATCATGCGCTCGCCGTTCCACTCCATGATGTACGGCTCAACGTGAATGATGAGCGCCCCTGGGTGACGCTCCGCCGCCGCCTTGACCACGTCCATGGTTGGGCCGCACGCCTGCGAGACGCAGAAGGCGGGTGAGGCGAAGACCATCACGAATGGCGTCCCTGCCGCGAGCAGGTCGGCCGCTGAGTATTTGTAGAGACGCGCAAGTGGTGATGGATCGGTACTGATGCCAGCGAGCCCATGCTCGCTTGTTGCCGCTGTTGGTGTTTCCCCTGCTGGAGCGGCGTCACCCGGTCGTAGCGCGATCCCTTCTGGCCAGACTGGTGCGGCAAAGCGAATCGAGACAGCGGCACCAGTTTCGTCAGTGCCGTTGATGGAGAGGCCGAGCTCTTTTGCGCCAGCTGGAATCTCTGCTGGGCCAATGAAGAAGCCGCGAATCTCCTTAATTGACCAGGTGAATGGGATCTCAATCTTGGTGGCGAGCGGTGTGCAGCCATCAGCGGTGAGGTTGAATGTCTCTGCGCTGAGCTTCCAGCCTGGTCCTCCAAGTGGAAAGCCGCCTGCGTCGACAAGGCTGAGCAGGAGTCGATTCTCGCCAGGGGCGAGGTCACTATTCACCAGAAGTGGGATCGGTCCGCTGCTCGTTGTCTTCCCTGCGACCGGCCACTCACTGATGCAGCCGTTTCGCGTGCTCTGTGGGGCGCCACTTCCGGAGGGCGACGGCGATGCGGTGCTGCCACCGCCGCATGCGGCGACCAGCAGGAGTGCGGCAATAAAGGAAGCGCTTCTCATCAAATGATTCTACCGCAGGTTTGGCGGTTGCCGCGTATCATTACGGTAATGCAGAGTTTCCGACGACTTCTGAAGACGCTCCTCGGGGCCACAATCGGTCTCGTGGTGATTGGCGTCATCGTTCGCGCCACCGACTCAGGAATGGGCTGCCCAGACTGGCCGCTCTGCTACGGGCAGATCATCCCACCACTTGATGACTACAAGGCGTGGCTTGAGTGGATCCACCGCACCATCGCAGCGGGGATCGGTCTTATCGCACTCGGCGTTGTGGCGGCTGCGCTCCGCTCGCTAAAGGGGCGACGCTCCCTGCAAGGGGCGTCGGTTGCGCTGCTTGGCCTCGTCCTCTTCCAGGCGTGGCTTGGCAGACAGACGGTCCTTGAGTCGAACTCTGGCGCCTCCGTCACCGCACATCTCGCCACGGCGATGGCATTCCTCGGACTCCAGGTCTGGGTGTTGGCGCGGAGCGGATATCCAGAACGAATCGGCAGCATCGTGCAGGCGCGCGGCGCCGTGGTGGCGCCGATCATCGCCGCTGGCGCCATCTATGCGCTCCTCCTCTTCGGTTCAAATGTCACTGCAACTGATACCGGGCTTCTCTACCCGGATTGGCCGCTGATGGGCGGGACACCCTTCCCGCCGATCACCGCCGTCTCGAGCCCACAGGTGGTGCACCGCTACGCCACGGCGATCGTTGCGCTGATCCTGCTCTCTGCGTACTGGATCGTGCGTCGTGAGGCGGGGAGCCCGCGTCAGACGCGCCAGTTTCTCGGTGCCGCGCTCGGCCTCTTCGCGTTGCAGTGCATCATTGGTGCGCTGCAGATCCTCACAAAGCTCGCGCCATGGACGCAGACACTCCACGTAGCGATCGCGTCGGTGATCTGGGCGTTGACCGTTGGCGCGGCCGCTGTTGCCTTACTTGAGGCACGTG
>CAJARA010000091.1 GCA_903944295.1 uncultured Chloroflexota bacterium | reverse complement strand
TGATGAGTGGCTCCCACGCCGGCTCGAGTGGTACAAGGCGTACGGCGTCTCACCAGAGCGGCTCCGTGCGCGCGAGCATGCGGCAGATGAACTCGCCCATTACGCGAAGCGCGCCATTGACGTTGAGTATCGTTTCCCGTTCGGCTGGAAGGAGCTCGAGGGGGTCCATAACCGTGGCGACTTTGACCTCTCGCGTCATGCCGCGGAGAGCGGTGAGAGCCTCTCGTACTTTGATCCCGCAACGGAGCAGACCTTTACGCCGTGGGTTGTTGAGGCGGCTGCTGGCGCCGATCGCGCCGCGTTTACCTTCCTAATTGACGCCTATCGTGAAGAGATGGTGCGCGACGAGAAGCGCGTCGTTCTCGGACTGCACCCAGAGCTTGCGCCGTACAAGGTGGCGGTGCTCCCACTGCTGAAGAAGCGCGACGATCTCGTGGAGCTTGCGCACAAGATTCGTAACGGCCTCTCACGAGAGTTCACGGCGGTCTACGACGACACGGCTGCCATTGGGAAGCTCTACCGACGCCAGGACGAGATCGGCACGCCGTGGTGCATCTGCGTCGACGTTGACTCAATGGACGACCACGCCGTCACGGTGCGCGATCGCGACAGCATGGAGCAGGAGCGGGTCAGCGTGGATCGGCTTGAAGAGTACTTCCTTAGTAAGCTGCGCGCCGCGCGCCCGTAGCGCTTACTCGGTCGGTTCGCTCGCCCCAGTCGCGCCAGTCGGCTGCTTCCCCGCCGGCCAGTAGAGCTCCTTATGAATCGCTTCCTCAGGAAGTCCGTACGCGCGCAACTCCTGCTCAGCAGCAACGATCATCTCGGGATTACCACAGAGGTAGGCGACCGCTCCGGCGGGGCTGACTCCGAGGTTCTTTAGCGCCGACTGGATGATCGTTTCAACGCGTCCCGTTCGTCCGGTCCACCCTGCGTTTGCGGGATCGTTGGGACGAGAGATTGATGGCACGTAGGTGGCGGGGTACTCGCCGCTCGCGCTCCAGCCGTTGAGCAGTTCAGCGTAGCCAATATCCGAGACGTAGCTCACTCCATTCAGGTAGATCGCACGTCGTGGTCGACCATCGGCGAGCAGCGTGCGCGCCATCGAGACGAAGGGGGCGATGCCGGTTCCGGACGAGATGAAAAGATGAATGCGGTCGTCGTCTGGTTGAAGGGTGAACTTCCCCTTTGGCGCAAGGACGCGGAGTCCGTGGCCAACTGGAAGTGCGAAGGCGAGTGGTGTGAATGCGCCACCACGAACGAGTCGGAGGTAGAGTTCATAGCCGCCCGTTAGGTCGCGTGCGGATGATGCGATTGAGTAGGGGCGCTGCATCCACTTCTCGCCAACCTTCACGCCGATCGTGACGTATTGTCCCGGTTCAAATGGCGTTGGTGTGCCGGTCGGCTTGATCCAGACACGCGCGAGGGTATCGGTGTCATCAATGCGGGCGGCGAGGGTCGCGTTGTAGCCGGGGTCCTGCGCAAGGATGCCGAGCGACGCTAGGTCTGGATTGGTACCGCTCATCGTCGCCTCCACTTCGAACCGGCGCGCCGCTTTGGCGCCTCCCGCTGAGTGTAGGGGAGCCTCCGCGTGCTCGCCCCGCGCCGCCTTGCCGCACCGAGCGGTGGCTGTTGACGGTGGGGGGTGTGGGTGGCATCCTTCCGCGGATAGGACTTGACACCCACGGGCAGCCGCTTTGCCCGCCACCGAAGCCCTTTGAGGAGGTCAGCCAGCCGATGGCTTCAGGGAGCGTCGCCGAAGTCAAGAGTCGACTCGCCGTCGCCGACGTTGTCGGCGAGACGGTCCAACTGCGCAAGGCTGGAACCACCTTTAAGGGCCTCTGCCCATTCCACGGCGAGAAGACGCCGTCGTTCGTCGTGACGCCCGCCCGCGACTCGTGGAAGTGCTTCGGCTGCGGGAAGGGGGGCGACATCTTCACCTTTGTCATGGAGCGCGACAACCTCCCATTCGGTGAGGCGCTCACACTCCTCGCCGCCAAGGCGGGTGTCGTCCTAGATGAGCGGAGCCGCGCAGAGGATGTGCGCCGCGCTCGCCTTCGCGAAGTGCTCGAAGGCGCCGTCAGCTTCTATCACGCCATCTTGATCTCGCACGACCTTGGGAAGCCGGCGCTCGAGTATCTGCACAGTCGCGGTTTCACCGATGCAACGATTGAGTCGCAGCGCATCGGCTGGGCACCAGAGTCGTGGGATGCCTGCTCCAAGGCCCTCTCCGCAAAGCGTGGCGCAACACCAGAGGAGCTTGACGCCGTTGGTCTGACCACAGACCGTGGCGGTGGTCGTGGCGCCTACGATCGATTCCGCGCGCGAATCATCTTCCCGATTCGCGATGCGAACGGGAAGATCACTGGTCTCGGCGGGCGACTGCTCCCTGTTGACGACACGCGTGGCGATCACGGCCCGAAGTATCTGAACAGCGCCGCAACGCCACTCTTTGATAAGTCGCGCACCCTCTATCTGATTGACAAGGCGAAGACGGCGATTCGTAAGAGCGGCACCGCCGTGTTAGTTGAGGGATACACCGATGCGCTGATGGCACACCAGTCAGGCTTTGAGAATGTCGTCGCCAGCATGGGGACGGCGCTTACTCCAGCACAGGTGGCGCTGCTGTTGCGTTACGGATCAAAGATCGTCCTCGCCTATGACGTTGATGCCGCTGGTGCAAAGGCGGGCGCCTTTGGGGCAACAGAACTCCTTCGCCTTGTGACTGAACTCGCCGGCGTTGCTGACGGCCCGTCACTCGTTGATGTTGGGATCGTCAAGCTTCCTGATGGGAAGGATCCTGACGAAGTGGTGCGCGATGAACCCGATGTTTGGCGTGCCGCCGTTGAGCGGCCGATCCCTGTTGTTGAGTACCTGATTGAAGAGGCGGCGAACGCGCACGACCTGCGCGATCTCGGTGGAAGGAAGCGCGCCGTGGACGCGATCAAGCCAACGTTACGCATCCTGCGCGACCCAGTCATTCGCGACGGCTACGCCGCCGCCGCCGCGCGGCGGATCGGTGTGGACGAGTCAACGATCCGTGAGGCGATTCGTCGCCCTGGCGGAGATGCTCCAACCTCACTCCAGGACGGGAAGATCTCGGCCGACAGTGTGCGCGCTGCCGATCTTGAGGGGGATCTCGGCGCCATCCTGGCTGGGGTTTCGCCCCCTGAGGCTGAACTGCTCCGCCTCCTCCTCCTCGCGCCGACAGAGCGTCTGCGGGTCCGTGAGACACTAGGGGACGAACTCTTCTCTAGCGGGCTTGCCCGCTCGCTCTGGCACGGCCTTCGCGCCGGGCTGGACGCGACGTTAGAGGCTGGGGGAGCCCCCACTTCGGTAGAGCAACTTCCGACGGCGATCCAGGGTGAAGAGCGACGCCTCGCACAGGCACTGCTCGCACGCGACGGGCAGCCGGTAAGTGTTGAACGAGTGCGGATCGGTATTGATCAGACGGCACTGCGACTTGAGGCGGACCGACTTGACGAGGCGATGGCCTGGTCGCGATCGGAGATTGCAGAGGCGGAACGTGCAACAGACGCACCGCGCGTCCGTGAACTAATGGAACGAGAGCGTGATCTTGGTGCAAAGCGAAAGGTCTTGGATCGGCGGCTGATGGCCTCCGGCGTGATGACAGCAGGGAAGGGGGGCCTACGATGACCGCAAAGAAGCCAGCTCCAGCCGCAAAGTCCGTTGCAAAGCCAGCCGCGAAGACTGTCGCAACAGCGAAGACTGTCGCAACAGCAAAGACTGCGACAAAGCCTGTAGCGAAGTCCGTAGCTAAGCCTGCCGCTAAGCCTGCCGCCACCAAGTCCCCAGCGAAGAAGACGGCTCCGTCGAAGCTTCCGCAGAAGACAGCAGCGCCAACCAAAAAGGCTGCACCAAAGAAGGTCACGCCGAAGCAGGCTGTTCCAGCAAAGGCCGCTGCAAAGGCCGCTGCAAAGCCATCTGCTAAGGCAGTCGTAAAACCGAAAGGGAAGGTAACTCCAAAGCCAACTTCAAAGCCATCCGCGAAGCCAGCCGTTAAACCAGCCGTGAAGGTAAAAGCGAAGGCGGCGCCGATCGCCACCGTCGCGCCAAAGGGGAAGGGCCCAGCGCCGAAGGGTGGGGCGGCGAAGAAGGGGGCGGCTGCAGAGCCAGATCCAACGGCGAAGCTTGCAGGTATCGCTGAGCCTGGCGCTGGCGATCTCGCTGAGATTGAGGCGGACGGCGTAGAGATCCTTGATCCAGAGGCCGCCGCCGCGGCGTTGCTTGAGGTTGCGGCGCCCGAAGTGGCGAAGGTCGCCGAGGCGGTCACCGAAACGGTGACCGAGTCGGT
>CAJARA010000090.1 GCA_903944295.1 uncultured Chloroflexota bacterium | reverse complement strand
TGCCAGCGGTGGTTGAGGCGGTGAAGGCGCTCTTCGGTGGCAAGGAGCCATCAAAGGGTGTGAACCCAGACGAAGTGGTCGCGATCGGCGCGGCGATCCAGGGCGGCGTTCTTGCGGGCGACGTGAAGGATGTGCTGCTGCTTGACGTGACACCACTCTCGCTCGGCATTGAGACGCTTGGTGGCGTGATGACGAAGCTCATTGAGCGGAACACCACCATCCCAACGTCGAAGAGCCAGACCTTCTCAACGGCTTCAGATAACCAGCCGCAGGTGGAGATCCACGTGCTGCAGGGCGAACGCGAGTTCGCAACGGATAACAAGACGCTCGGAAAGTTCATCCTTGACGGGATCCCATCCGCGCCACGCGGCGTGCCACAGATTGAGGTGACGTTCGACATTGATGCGAACGGTATCCTTGATGTGAAGGCGAAGGATCGCGCCACCGGGAAGGAGCAGCAGGTGCGCATCACCGGCAGCTCGATGCTCGGGAAGGATGATGTGGACCGCATGGTTCGCGAGGCGAAGGAGCATGAGTCTGAGGACAAGGTTCGCCGCGAAGCGGTGGACTTCCGAAATCAGACCGAGGCACTCGCCTTCCAGGCGGAGAAGACCCTCACCGACCTTGGCGACAAGGTTGATGCGGAGAAGAAGGCTCAGGCTGAGGCCCTCATCGGTGAGGTTCGCGAAGCGCTGAAGGGCGAGTCGCTCGATCCAGTGAAGGAGAAGGCCGAGGCGTTGGCGAAGGTGATGTCCGAGATTGGCACCGCCGCCTACGCACAAAATCAGCAGGCCGGCACGCCTGAGGGCGCCGAAGGGGCGTCTGAGAAGGCCGCCGGCGAGGAGACAATCGAAGGCGAAGCGCAGGAGGTTTAATCTCTCCCAGATGAACCTCTCAACTTCGAACGCTACGGCCCTGATCCGCGCCCGAGGTCTGACGAAGACTTTCGGGTCGCGGACGGCCGTGGACGCCATCAACTTCGACGTTCGCGACGGCGAGTTCTTCGGCTTCCTTGGACCGAACGGCGCGGGGAAAACCACGACGATGCGGATGATTGCTGGCGTCTCGCCGCGTACCGCCGGAACCCTTGAGATTCTCGGGAGTGATCCAGATACGGATGGTCCGCGCATTCGCGGGCAACTCGGCGTCGTCCATCAGCAGGAGACGCTCGACCAAGAGCTCACCGTTCGCGAGAATCTCCTCATCTTCGGACGCTTCTTCGGCATCGAGCGCAAGGAGATTGCAGAGCGCGCCGATCAGCTTCTTGAACTCTTCCAGTTGTCAGATCGCGCCAAGGATCAGGTAGAGCCGCTCTCTGGCGGCATGAAGCGCCGTCTCTCCATTGCGCGTTCGCTGATCAATGCGCCGCGCGTCTTGATGCTGGATGAGCCAACCACGGGCCTTGATCCACAGGCGCGTCACCTCCTCTGGGATGCGCTGCAGCGACTGAAGCGATCCGGCACAACGATTGTGTTGACGACACACTATATGGATGAGGCGGAGCAGCTCTGCGACAGACTCGTGGTGATGGATCAGGCGAAGATCGTTGCCGAAGGTTCACCGCGACAACTGATTGAAGAGCACGCCTCACGCGAAGTGCTTGAACTCCGCTTCCCTGAAGGGACGAGCCGCATCAGCAAGGAGACGCTTGATGGCATTGGTGATCGCTATGAGCGACTCGCCGAACGCGTGATCATCGGCTGTGAGAATGGCGAAGCGGCACATGCGCGCGCGCTTGAGCACGGCCTGACTCCGGAGAGCTGGCTGGTACGTCGCTCCAGCCTTGAGGATGTCTTCCTCCGACTGACCGGCCGGAGCCTCGACGAGTGAGCGCGGCGCAGATCGCGCCGCGACGCTCACGCGGACTCTTCGCAACGATTGGTGCCTATCTTCCGCACCCAACGCGCTGGCGCCACGTTGTTGGCTACATGGTCGCCGTCTATCGACGCGAGTGGGTCGGCTCGCTCTTCTCTGGCTTCGTTGAGCCACTCGTGGTGCTCGCCGGACTCGGCATCGGCCTTGGCGTCCTGGTGGGGGATCGTGCCGCGGAGATCACCGGCGGAGTGAGCTATGTGACGTACATTGCGCCGGCACTGATGGCGAGTCAGGCGATGCAGTTTGGCGCGGGTGAGGCGGCCTGGCCGATCCTTGGCCGCATCATGTGGGTGCGCATCTATCACGCCATGGTCGCAACGCCACTCAAGCCGACCGACATCATCGTTGGCGCAATCGCCTTTATCGGCGGGAAGGTCGCCTTCGCCGCCACCTTCTTCGCTGGCGTGCTGCTCGCCACCGGCATCGCTACCAGCCCACTCGGCGCGCTCACCATGATCGGCGTCTCCACGCTGACCGGCCTCGCCTTCGCCGCACCGATCACCGCCTTCTCCGTCACGCAGAAGACGGATCAGGGTTTCGCCTTCATCTTCCGCCTCATCATCACGCCGCTCACCTTCTTCTCCGGTACCTACTTCCCGATTGAAAACCTGCCGGAGTGGGCACAGTTCATCTCCTGGTGCACCCCCCTCGCCCATGGTGTTGCGCTGTCGCGTGGCCTTGCACTCGGTACCGAGATCCCGAACGCAGCGACACACGTTGCCGTCCTAGCCGCATGGACAATCGGCGGTACTGTGATCGCCTCAATCCTCTTCCGCCGGAGGATGCTGAAGTGATCGCCTCAATTGCGCCACGCGCCCTCTCCGTCTTTGAGCGGAACGTCTTCGTCTATCGACGCCAGTGGCTGATGATCGCCACCGGCTTCTTTGAGCCACTCTTCTTCCTTCTCGGAATCGGCTTCGGTGTTGGTGGCGTGATTGGGACGCTCCCATACAACGGGGTTGAGGTTCCCTATGCGGCTTTCGTTGCACCAGCACTGTTGGCGAGCGCCGCAATGAACGGTGCCATCTTTGACTCCACCTTCAACGTCTTCTACAAGTTGAAGTACGCCAGGGTCTATGACGCGATTCTCGCCACGCCAGTCTCCGTTGGCGACTTAGCCGTAGGGGAGCTGCTCTGGTCAAACCTACGCGGCGTGATTTACGCCGTTGCCTTCCTCATCGTGATGTTCGCATTCGGCCTCGTCGCCTCACCGCTCGCACTGCTGACGCCGTTTGCCGTGATATTCATCGGCTTCGCCTTTGGTGCTGCAGGATTCGCGTTGACCACGCATTTGCGCTCGTGGAAGGACTTCGATTTCATCTTCATCATCCTGACACCGCTCTTCCTCTTCTCCGCAACCTTCTATCCAGTGGAGATCTATCCGGGAGCCTTGCGTTATGTGGTGGAGCTCTCTCCACTGACGCGCGGGACGCATCTGATTCGATCGCTCTGCTTCGGCGATCTCAACCTGCTGATGCTGGTTGATATCGGCTTCCTCGCCCTGATCGGCCTCCTTGGATACCGCCACGCAGTGAGCCGACTCGGCAAGCTGCTCCTGAAGTAGGCGCGCCATGGCTCGCGACTTCTATTCAATTCTCGGTGTGCCGAAGTCTGCAAGCGCGGACGACATCAAGAAGGCCTTCCGCAAGGCGGCGCAGAAGCACCACCCCGACGTCTCTAGGGCGCCGGACGCTGCGGCGAAGTTCAAGGAGCTGAACGACGCGTATCAAGTCCTCTCTGACACGGAGCAGCGCGCGCGCTACGACCGCTTTGGTGAGTCGGGAGTTGGTGGCGCGCCAGGCGGCGGCGGACGCGGCGGGCCTGGCGGGGCGGGAGGCTTCCCTGGCGGCGGATTCTCTGGTGGATTCGGCGGCGGTGACTTTGGTTCGGTTGAGGATCTCTTTGAAGGCTTCTTCGGTGGCGCGGCGCGTGGCGCGCGACGCACCGGTCCGCCACCAGGCGACGATCTCCGCTTCGACATGAAGGTGAGTTTTGCGGAATCAATTCGCGGTGGGACGCGCGAGGTCAACCTAGACATGCGCGTCGCCTGTGAGCCGTGTGGTGGCAACGGTGCCGCAAAGGGTTCGGGGACGAAGAGTTGCGATGGCTGCGGTGGTCGCGGCGAGGTGCGCACCGTGCGCCAGACGCTCCTCGGCCAGATGGCGGTCTCTGCACCCTGCGCCAAGTGCTCAGGCGAAGGGAAGATCATCGAGAAGCCGTGCAGCAGCTGTCGTGGCGAAGGCCGCCTCAATGGAAGCAAGCGCCTGCGCGTGGACATTCCGCCAGGCGTTGATGACGGGACGCAGATTCGACTCTCAGGTCAAGGCGAGTCGGGGCGACGCGGCGGACCTGCGGGGAGCCTCTACGTAGTTGTCACCGTTGAAGAGCATCCGCAACTGGTGCGCGATGGCATTGATCTTCTTACGGAGATCCCCATCTCCATCTCGCAGGCGGCGCTCGGCGCGCGCGTCCTCATTCCAACCGCTGAAGGTGAAGAGGAGCTGGAGATCAAGGCTGGGACGCAGCCGGGCGCGGAGCTACGGCTGAAGGGTCGCGGCGCACCGAACGTGCGACGACCATCGCAGCGCGGCGATCTGCGCATTGTTGTTGCGGTTGAAGTGCCAAAAAAGTTGAGCAAGGAGCAGCGCGAAGCGTTGGAGCGATTCTCTAAGGCGAGCGGCGAGGAGATCAACTGAGCGACGACGGCTGGCTCGAACTCTCCATCACCTGCGACCCTGAATCAGCAGAGGCGATCAGCGAGCGTCTGGCGCGCCTCGCCCCCGCTGGCACCAGCGCCGAACCCGCCGTCCCACCGGTGATCCCCGCCGATGCGCTGACGCCGCCACACGATCCGCTCGCCCCTGTGCGCATCCGCGCATGGCTTCCAGATACCGCCGCGAATCAGGCGGCGGCGGCGGCACTGCGCGACGAACTTGAACGATTCGCCGCAATCGCTGGGAGCGGCCTCGGCCTCCGCGGCATCGGCGAACTAGCAATTCGAAGTATCCCTGCAGAGGAGTGGGCGACCACTTGGCGCGCCGAGTTCCCTGTCCTTCGACTCGGCAGGATCGTGATTCGGCCGCCATGGAGTGAGCACGCCGCCGAGCCAGGTGACGCCGTGGTGGTGATTGATCCTGGTCAGGCGTTCGGCACTGGGCTTCACCCAACCACGCGCCTCGCACTCGCCGGCCTCAACCGCTGGGCGGATGCGGGACTCCTCGCCGCACTCCCGCGCGACGGAGCGGGGATCGTTGACGTTGGAACGGGGAGCGGCATCCTGCTCGCCGCGGCGCTGCAGCTCGGCGCATCACACGGGAGCGGCGTTGATATTGACCAGCTCGCCGTTGATGCGGCGCGCGGCAACCTTGAGCGAAACGGTCTCAGCGCGCGCGCAACGATCACACTCGGTTCGCTTCCACTTGCTCACGCCGCGCCGCTCGTTGTGGCGAACCTTGTCGCCGCACTGCACATCCAACTCGCGCCACTCCTCGCCGCCGCGGTTGCACCTGGCGGTCGACTCCTGGCGAGCGGCATCTTCACTGCACGTGCGGATGAGACGATCGCTGCGCTGCGTGCGGCGGGACTCACCTTGGTTGAGCGTTGGGGAGAGGGCGAGTGGGTTGCGCTAGAATTGACGCATGGCTGATTGTCTCTTCTGTCGCATCATCGCCGGCGAGCTTCCAAGTACGCAGCACCACGCCTCCGACCTTGTGATTGCATTTGAGGACATTGCGCCACAGGCGCCACTGCATCTGCTGATCGTCCCACGTGAACATATTGGTTCGGCCGCTGATCTTCGTGACACGCCGCAACATGCGGCGCTCCTTGCGCGCATGCACGCCGTTGCGGCGGAGCTCGCCGCGGCGGCTGGCTACGCTGATCGCGGGTGGCGACTGGTGAGCAATGTTGGTGACGAGGGTGGTCAGGCGATCCAACATCTGCACTACCACCTGCTCGCCGGACGGCAGCTCACCTGGCCACCAGG
>CAJARA010000089.1 GCA_903944295.1 uncultured Chloroflexota bacterium | reverse complement strand
ATCGCCTCCACACCTTCCAGGGGAGCAACGCGCGCATCGCCGAAGCGGCGGCGGCTGCAGGATGTACGAGCAGCAACGGAATCCTCTTTGATCTTGGCCTTTCGTCTGATCAGCTCGTTGATCGTGAGCGCGGCTTTGGGATTCGCGCTGGCGGCGCACTCGATCTTCGATTTGATTCGTCGCAGGGTGAGTCTGCGGCGGCGCTCCTTGCACACTTGAGCGTTCCAGAACTTGCTGGACTACTTCGCGAATATGGCGAAGAGCCGCAGGCAAACAAGATCGCGCGAGCGATTGTTGCGCGCCGAGCCGCAACGCCGATCACAACGGCAGAGGATCTGGCAGCGCTTATTGAAGAGGTTGCGACGCGACCGGGGAAGCCATCGCGCATCCATCCAGCAACACGAGCCTTCCAGGCGCTGCGGATTGCCGTCAACGATGAGCTCGCCGCCCTCGCCACCGCACTCGATGCCTCAATCCGCCTTCTCGCTGCGGGCGGAAGGATTGTGGTGCTGACGTATCACTCGCTGGAGGATCGCATTGTGAAGCGCGCCTTCGCCGCCGCTGCACGCGGCTGCATCTGCCCGCCACGACTTCCTATCTGCGGTTGCGGGCAACTTCCAACGATTCGGCTCATTACAGATAAGCCGATCACGGCGTCTGAAGAGGAGATTGCGGAGAATCCGCGCAGTCGCAGCGCAAAGATGCGCGTTGCTGAGCGCTTGGCGGTGGCCGCATGACGGCGATCGGTCGACCACTCCGCGGTGCGCAACTGATCGCGCCGATCACGCAACAGCGCGTTGCGGATGGGCGATTCGCCGCAGCTGCACGCCAGCGCGTCGCAATCCGACAAGCCTTCCAGCCCCTCCCTGGGGTGAGCGGGAGCGGTTCAATTCGTACCGGATCACGCCCCCTCCCTGGCGCAGCGGTGCCGCGCACCGCAGTGGTGCCTGGGCTACGACCACGTGGTCGGGTTGGCGTGTCCGCCTGGAGCTCAACTGATCGATCTGGGCTCTTCGGCACGCAGCTCTCAAGCGTGATCGCTGTGGGTGCAGCAGTTTTCGCCGCAGCCTTTGTGATGCTCATCCTTAGTCTTGAGGTGACCACCGCCGCGGCACGAAAAGAGACACTCATCAGTGAGCAGGCGCGCATCGTTGAACAGATTCGTATGGGCGAGACGGATATGAGCCGCCTCGGACGCGAGCCGGCGGTGCGACGTCGCGCCTTTGAGCTCGGGATCAGTCAGCTGACCGATCCACTGATCGTCGAGGGGCGCTGAGATGGCGCACGATCCGCGCGTGGTGCGGACCGATGCGCAAGGAAGAGCTCTCGTCGTTGCCGCCGTCCTGATCGTCGCAGGCTCACTCTGTTTCGGCCGCCTCGCGCAGTGGCAACTCGTTGACCGCGAGCGCCTCCTTGAAGCGGCAGGGAGTCGAATCAGCGATACCGCCGTGGCCGATCCACTTCGGGGCACCATCACCGATCGGAGCGGGAGCGTGGTTCTCGCTAGCACCGTGATGCGTCAGCAGCTCGTTGCGCAGCCTTCGGCCCTTAGCGCCGAGGAGAAGAGCTCCGTGCGCGACACGCTCATCACGTTGCTGGAGCTTGACGGGGAGTCGGCCTCTCGCCTTACCGCGGGGCTCAACTCCACGCGTCAGTGGAGCATCCTTCACCCCGGGCTAACCGACCAAGAGGCCGATCTAGTGAGGTCTGCCGCTGCCGCTGGAGAGCTTCCAGGCATCGCGCTAACGCCAGTTCGCATGCGCTACTACCCGCAACCGGGTGGCGCAGCAGAGACCAGCCTGGCGAGCCACGTGCTCGGATTTGTCAACGGTGACGGGGTTGGCCAGTACGGCATTGAGTCGTACTACAACGAGCAGCTGGCGGGGAGTCAACAGATCACACGAACTGAGCGCGGTGCGGATGGCATCGAGCGCCAGGTTGAGGTCTCAGCTGCACTCCCGGGAACGGATTTACAGCTCTGCATTGACGCGGGCTTGCAGACACTCGTTGAGCAGGAGATCGCCGCCGCTGGGGTTGCAAATCAGGCTGAGTCGGTCAGCGTGGTGGTGATGGACCCCTATTCTGGAGACATCCTCACCTCCGCCTCGTGGCCTTCGTATAACGCAAATCGGTATAGCGTCACCGCTGCTCGCGATCCACGTCGATTTATTGATCCAACGATCAGTAGTGTCTATGAACCAGGCTCTGTGATGAAGGCGATCACCAGCGTTGCTGGAATCGAAAGCGGCGTCGTGACGCCGCAGACGGTGATCAACGATCAGTCGGTCCTTCGACTGGATGACGGCGTGAACGCTGTCCGTAATGCGGATCATCGGTCGAAAGGCGCCCTCACGTTGAGTGAGGCGTTCGCGTGGAGTCGCAATGTCATCTTCTCAAAGATCGCACTCTCTCTCGGCAAGAGTACAAGTGAGGCCTCACAGCGACTCTATGCAACCTGGCTGCGCTTCGGCTTCGGCGGAAAGACTGGAGTTGACCTCTCGGGCGAAAGCCAGGGACTTGTGAATAGCCCAGCAGAGCAACGGTGGAGCGAACTTGATCTTGCGAACGGTTCATTCGGACAGGGTGTCAGCGTAACGCTGATGCAGCTCGCCACCGCATACTCCGCGATGCTCAATGGTGGCGTGCTCGTTCGGCCTCGCATCGTTCACACAATTAACGGTGTTGAGCAGCCGATTACCACGCGTGGGCTCGCAACGTCGGGGCGAGTCTCGTCACAGATCATTGAGATGACGAAGGGGCTCACACGGATCGTGCCGCTTTACACCCGCCTGGCGGACATCCCGTCCTACGCTTCTGGCGGGAAGAGTGGCACCGCACAAATCTGGCTCACCAAAGAGAAGAACGGCGGTAAAGCGGGCTGGGATAAGCGCCACTTCAACTTCACCTATGTGGGTTGGATCGGTCGTACCGCCCCTGAGTATGTCGTTGCCGTCTCAGTTCGACGCGGAACCCCGATCGTGAACACGCAGGGGAACATCCAGAACAACATTGAATCCTTTGAGCTCTTCCGCAGGATTGCAGAGGAGATTGCCTCACTCTTCAACATTCCCCCCGCCGCACCCGCAACTGGGAGCGGCTCAACTTCCCCCGCCCACCACAGGGCACCGGAACCCTCCGCTCTGGTGGGTCTGCTGGTGGGCGGGGACCCTCTTCGTCGGCAGGCTGCGTTGCGGCGGACATGAGTGTGGCGAGCGTGAAGGCGACACGTGTGAACGGCGTCCTTGCCGCTGGCGGCGCAGAGCTGGCGCGTTGTGCTGGCGCCAAGCTGCTGCACGACGGTACGACGCCAGTTCGCGGCGCGGCGGTTGACTCACGACGCATTGCGGGGCACCGCGGCGCGCTCTTTGTTGCCCTCCCCGGGTCAGCGACGGATGGTCGCCTCCACCTTCTCGATGCGATCGAACAGGGGGCGGGCGCACTCCTCCTCGAAGAGGGTGGCGACGGCGCCGTCCAAGAGCATCTCCAGCTCGCCCTCTCTCTGGCCGCTGAGCGCGGAGTTTCTGTCCTTAGTGCTCCGAGCGGTGTGGCAGCGTTGAGTCGCCTTGCGTCAGCATGGCGTGCCCGTTTTGACCTGGAGACGATTGGCGTCACTGGATCGGTAGGGAAGACGACGACCAAGGAGGCGATTTACAGCGCACTCGGCGGCCAGGCGGCGCGAGTGGCAGCGACGCCTGGGAATGCAAACAATGAGATTGGACTCCCGCTTGCGCTCTTGAATCTCCCAGACGACACGGAGCGCTTTGTGGCGGAGATGGGGATGTACGTTGGAGGCGAGATCAGCGCCCTCTGTGCGATGGCGCGCCCACGCATCGGCGTGGTTACGGCGATTGATGCCGTACACGCCGAACGGGCTGGGGGACTTGATGCGATTGAATTGGCAAAGGGGGAGCTCATCGCCTCCCTGCCGGCGGATGGCTGGGCGATCCTCGCCGCCGATGATGCCCGTGTGATGCGACTCGGTGCACGGGGGCCAGCACGCGTCTTTACCGCTGGGCATGCTGAAGGGGCCGATGTGCACATCCTCAGTGTGGAGCTTGACCAAGAGACGGCGCGCACTCGAGTGGAGCTACGTGTAGATGAAGAGCGACTCCACGTTGACCTTCCGCTCTTTGGTGCACAGTTTGCGCGATCTGCGGCGCTCGCGATCGCGGTGGCAAAGGTGTGTGGCCTTGACGTGCGTACTGCTGCAAGCCGTCTGAGTGAGGTGCAACTACCGAGCGGCCGGGCGAGCGTGCGAAACATCGGTGGTGTTCGCTTGATTGACGATGCATATAACGCCGCACCGAGCAGCATGACGGCGGCACTTGCAACGCTCTCTAGCGCAACAGGTGCGCGCTTCGCTGCGCTCGGGGCGATGGGAGAGCTTGGGGAATACGCTGCCGCCGCGCATGAGGCGATCGGTCGCACCGCCGCCGAGAGTGGCCTGGCTATGCTGCTCGTCTTCGGGGCGGAAGCGGACGGGATCGCCGCTGGTGCCCGCGCTGCAGGGATGCCAGTTGATCAGATCGTGCGGCTCTCAGCAGACGAGCAGGGGATCATCGCCGGTGCTGGGCTCATCGCCGATCGCGCGCGCACTGGAGACACGGTGTTGGTCAAGGCGTCACGCTCCGTTGCGCTTGAGCGACTCGTCGCCGCGTTAGATGAGCGGCTGATTGGAGGCAACGCATGATTGCCATTGTTCAGGCCCTTGTCCTCTCATTCGGTTGCGTCTGCCTCCTCATGCCCGCCTACCTCCGTCTGCTTCGACATGGTGGCTTCGGGAAGCGCGTGCGCCGTGAGTTTGGTCCCGATTGGCACATTGTGAAAGAGGGAACACCCACAATGGGTGGACTACTTCTTGTCGTGGTAGTGCTTGCCCTCTCGCTCCTTCTCGACGCAGTGGATGCCTCAACCTACGCAATCCTCCTCGCACTTCT
>CAJARA010000088.1 GCA_903944295.1 uncultured Chloroflexota bacterium | reverse complement strand
CGCCCGCAGGCGGCGCGCGACTTGTGGCCCGCATCCCACTCCTTCGCTCGGAGTAGTCGTGTCCAGCGGGACGCCAGCACTGGTGCACCTGGTGCGTGACAAGATTCCGCATCAGATTCATCACTACGAAATCCCAGAAACAGATGGCCCAGCACAGGCGCGAGGCGAACGGGTCTCTTACGGGCTGGCGGCCGCCGCGGCGCTTGGGATTCTGCCTGCGCAGATGTTCAAGTCGCTCGTCGTTGCCTTAGAGCACGCTGCAGGCGCACCGGGTGCGCCGAGTGTGCGACAGGAAGAGATGGGAATCGCACTCCTACCTGTTGATCGCGAAGCGAGCCTCAAACGTGTGGCGCGTGCATTCGGTGCGCGACGCGCCGAACTCCTTGACGCCGCCGAAGTGACGAAGGTGACCGGATACGTGATCGGCGGGGTGAGCCCGTTCGGCACCAAGCGGCCTCTCCCTGTTGTGGTTGACGAGGCTGTCCTCTCCCTGCCGCGCGTCTACCTCTCCGCTGGCCAGCGTGGTCTCTCGATCGAAATCGCCAGCGCGGACCTCGTCCGCGGACTTGATGCCGTGGTCGCCCCTATTTCAGGAGCCGACTAACGTGCCCGCGACCCTTCTATCCGCGCTCCTCGCGCTCCCTTTGAGACTTCACATTATTCAGGCCCCCCTGATGAGTGGATGTACAGGACGCTCTGCCGCCTGCGACCGCATGATGCGGAGATGGCAGTGGCAGTAAGCACCCGGTTCAAGGAGACCGCCAAGCGGAAGGGCCGCAAGGAGGATGGCCCGCTCACGCCGCCACTCCCGCGGCGCTGGTCACTTACGCCAGGCGACCTCTATCTGCTCATTGGCGGCGCAGCGCTGCTGATCGGCGGAATGTGGGTGCGACATGGTGGCGCGTCTCTCTTCGCTGATCCAATCGGCGCGATTGCCGCAGTCGGCCAGCTGACGGCGCTCTACGGCACCCTTCTTGCGCTCATCGGCATTCTGCTGATGTCACGCGCGCCGTGGATTGAGCAGGTTGTTGGGAGCGATGAGGCGGCGCGCCTTCACCGTCTCGCCGGCTTCGCCTCCGTCTGGCTACTTGTGGTGCACGCGCTCGCCTCAACCGCCGCCTTTGTCTCCGGAGATAGCATTGCAACCCCTGGTCAGATTCTTGACGGAATTGTTGACTTCACCGTGCGCCAAGAGGGGGGAGTTGGCGCCACAGTTGCGATCGGACTCTTCATCCTCGTTGCCTTCGTCTCCATTCGTGCCGCACGCTCCTTCCTTGCATATGAGACGTGGTACGGGATTCATCTCTACGTCTACATTGCGGTGGCGCTCGGTTTCACGCACCAGATTGCACTCGGCTCCGATTTTGTTGGCGACGCGCTCGCACGAAATACGTGGATCGCGCTGTACGCGATAGCCTTCGTCCCCCTGATCCTCTTTCGGTTCCTCACCCCCATCTTCAGAAATCTTCGACACCAGTACTACGTTGATGAGGTGGTGATGGAGCGAACGGGCGTCGTGTCGCTCTGGGTGGCTGGTCGTGAACTTGATCAGCTTCCAGTGCGCGCGGGACAGTGGTTCAGCATTCGCGCACTCACCGCTGATGGCTGGTGGCGCTCCAACCCATTCTCCATCTCTGCAGGGCCAGATGCGCGCCGACTCCGCTTCACGATTGAGGCGGTGGGCGATGGGAGCCGACGCCTGCAGCGACTCCTCCCTGGGACACGCCTCTTCCTTGAGGGCCCGTACGGCCTGCTCACTGGCGCGGTTCGAACGCGCGAAAAGGTGCTCTTGATTGCCGGTGGGATTGGGATCACGCCACTGCGCGCGCTCCTTGAGGTTCTCCCCGCTCGGCGCGGCGACCTTGCGTTGATGTATCGCGTCCCATCAAAGGAGACGCTTGTCTTTAAGCGTGAGCTGCAGCACCTCGCCGACGCGCGGAACGCTGAGGTTGCCTTTGTCACAGGGAGTCGCGAATCGTTCGCCTTCCGCGACGACCCACTCTCTGCAGCGGGGCTGAACGCTGCCTACCCGGACATCCTCGAGCGCGACGTCTACCTCTGCGGGTCACCTCGCATGATGGACAAGGTTGAAGAGAGCCTCCATGAACTCGGCATGCCCAAGGTGCAGGTGCACCTTGAGCGGTTCGGTTGGTAGCGCATGCCGAAGCGTGGCCTGATCGCCCTCATCCTCAGCCTCGCCGCCCTGCGGCTGATCGTTGCCTATGAGCCGCCCGGCGGCAGCATTGTTGAGGCGCCATCAGTTGATCCGAGCGTTGCACCCCCAACCGACACTGGCGGCTCACCTACGCCAACGAAGGCGCCCCCTGCGGGTGGTGGCAGCGGCGCGTTTCGCGACGGGACGTATGACGGTCCCGCAATCGACTACAAGTACGGCACTGCCCAGATTCAGATTGTTGTTGAGGGGGGAGCGATCGTTGCGGTCAATCCGCTTCAGCTTCCCACCCAGAAGGGATACACCAAGCGCGTTACGGATTTCTTCGTCTCCGATGTTGGTGCGCGCGTGATCGCAGACCAAGACTGGAAGCTCTCCACGATCAGCGGCGCAACCTTCACCACCAAGGCGTACGCCGCAAGCATCCAGGCGGCGCTCGACCAGGCGCGCCTGCCGTAGCGCAGGTGCATGCTGCAGTGAAGACTGAAGCTGGGCTTGCGCGCTTTTCGCACGAGCTCATGGGGACCGTTGCGAGCATTGCAGTACCAGAGCGAAGCGTGCACCAGGAGGCGGTTGAGGCGGCATTCGCGCGCCTGCACAACATTGATGCGCGCTTCTCCCCCTACATCCCTGATAGCGAGATCTCTCGAATTGGTCGCGGTGATCTTCAGATTGGAGACGCGCATCCAGAGGTTGCCACCGTCTTGCAGGCGTGCGAGGCGCTCCGCGTTGAGAGTGAGGGGCGCTTCTCGGCATGGGGGTTTCGCGTTGATGGCCGCCTGGATCCATCCGGCTATGTGAAAGGCTGGGCAATTGATGAGGCGGCGGCGGTGCTGCGCGCAGGTGGACTAACGAACTTTGTTCTTTCCGTGGGTGGAGACCTCTACGCCGCAGGCGCACCAGACTCCGGAGCACCAGACTCCGGCGTGGAGCAGGCGATCCCTGCGCACGGGTGGGGGGTTGGCGTTGTTGATCCCGCTGACGCCGCAGCGATCGTGGCACCACTCCGTGTGTGCGATCGCGCTGTTGCAACCTCGGGCCTTGCGGAGCGGGGGGCACACATCATCGACGCACGCTCCGGCGCCGCCGCGCTCACCTGGCGCTCACTCACCGTGGTGCACCCCTCCGCCGCGCGCGCGGATGCCGCGGCAACGATTGGAATTCTAATGGGCGATGACGCCCTCGCCTGGATTGATCGCGACCCCGCCGCCGCCGCGTTCGGCGTGTATCACGATGGTCGTCTCGCATGGACCCCCCGCATGGAGCAGTACCTCGCTGGTCGGGAGATCGCGCCGAGCTAACACTCGCGTGAGCTGCACTCGTGCAGTTCAGTTCGCACTCAGTACACTGGGAAGATGCGCGCTGCACCGCTCGGATTTGCCACCCGCCGTCCGCGGCTCGGTGCCGCGCTCGGTGCGATCGCCATCTCGCAATCCTCGACCCTCGCCAAGCTCTCTGACGCTTCGCCTGCGGTTGTGACGCTCTTTCGCGGCCTTGTGGCACTCCCGTTCCTTGCACTCCTTGCGCGCCGCGAAGGACACCGCGCAGCACCGCGCGATCGCGCGCTTGCACTCATCGCGGGTGGACTCTTTGCACTCGACCTGCAGTGCTTCCACCTCTCCATTCCACTGCTCGGTGTTGGCCTTGCCACAGTGGTGCCAAACGCTCAGGTCTTCATCGTGGGTGCCTTCGCTGCGCTCGCGGGTGAACGCACCCCGCGACGAGCGATCGCTGCGATCCCACTCGCCTTCGTTGGGCTGCTGCTCCTTGCGCGCGTCGTTGATCCGTTTGGCGTAAACGGCGTGGCAGATCCAGCGGTGATCGCTGCAGGGAGCAACCCGGCACTGGGCGTCCTCTGGGGGATTGGCGCCGCAACCTTCTATGCGCTCTACCTGGTCATCACGCGTCGCATCTCCACAAGCGCCACTGGGTCGGCCGCCGTTGGCCCATTCACCATGTTGCGCGACTCCGCTGTGGGCATGATCGCCGTCTCGCTCCTCCTGGCGCTCCTGACTGGCTCACTCCTCCCGCCAGAAGTTTGGCCTGGGGTCGGCTGGCTCGCGCTGCTCGCGCTGATGTCTCAGGTGCTCGGCTATCCGTTGATCAACGCCTCCATCCCACACCTACCGAGCGTGGTTGGATCAGTGCTTCTCTTTGTTCAGCCGTTGATGACGCTCGTTGCTGGCGTGATCATCTTCGGGGAGATCCCCACCCCAGGACAGCTCGTTGGCGCACTGATCCTCTTCGGTGGGGTCTTAGTGGCGGCGCGCAAGTAGTTCTACGTGAGCTTGTTGCGCGTTACGCGCTTGGATTCACCAGCGTCAAGACGCGTGCAGGATTCTTTACGGTGATCTGATCAATCGCCTTCTGATCCATTCCCGCTGCGAGCAGTCGCGGCAGGAACGTCTTTTGCAGGTATGTGTAGCCGTTGCCGCCGTACGAGAGGAGCTGCGAGTCGTGGCAGACATCCTGGCTCAACATGATCTGGGAGGCGAACCCTTCGTCAATCAGTTGCTTGAGGAGTTCAATCACCTTCGGCTCGCCGGCGCGCTCGAGTGGTGTGAAGCTCATCCCAAGGAAGTCAGCCTCCACCGTTGCACCGCGACGAACGATCTCACGCCAGTGTTCAATGCGCGGATATGAGTCGCAGTGGCCGATGACGATGCGCGCAGGGTCGAGCCCCTCGTCTTCAAGGATGGTGAGTTGCGCAAGCCCAACATCACTCTGTACGGCGTGTGTGGTGACGGCGGCGCCAGTGCGCTTGGCGGCGCGTGCCGCGGCGCGGAAGACGCGCTCCTCTTGCGCTGTCACCCACGGCTTATCTGTGCCGATCTCGCCGATGATCCCCGGTCGAACTGGACCGTTCGGTCCAGGGACGCCATCGGTAAACTCGCGGACGATCTCGTCGGCGAGGTTGTCAGTGGTGCGGTGGTCGATCCGCGCCTCGGGCGGGTAGTACGCCGTCCGATACCAGCCGGCGCCGCCGATGATGTGAAGCTTCGTTGCTTCAGAGATTCGAGCCAGGCGGGGAAGGTCACGACCGATTCCGTCGAGCGTGAGGTCGACGAGTGCCCGTCCTCCAGCAGTGGCGTACGCGCCGAGCTCCTCAAGGATTCGTGGCTCTTCGCCGATCAGCTCCCAGTAGTCCCAGCGACCCTGGATATGCCAGAGGCTGACCTTGGTGTGCTCATGCGGGAGGGTGAATCCGAGATCGGAGGGGGAGATGGCCCCACGGACCGTCTGGATCTCCCCTGGCGCAGCACGCTTGGTCACGCCTGCATCCTAGGGCAGCACGCTCCGCAACTGGGGGTTGCGCCGCACGCTCAGGGTGCGATGATCTGGGCACGGTGCACGGGCGCCCGCAGGGTGCTCGGGCCGGAATGAATCATGAGGTGCACACGATGCGAATCAAGTCAGCACTCCTCGCGCTGATCGCTGGGGCCGCCATTGTGGCTGGCGCTTGCGGTGGCGCAACTGAGCCTGTGGCAAGCGGCGAGGCCCGCTTCCCTGAAGGCTCCTACTGCGCACAGGCCCTCGCACTTGGCGAGGATGTCACTGGCACACTCCTCTGGAAGGTCTGCGACGCCGGCAAGATTGTCATGGCGACGGACCCTGCCTACCCACCGTATTCAGAGCTCGACGCGAGCGGCGAGTACGTTGGCTTTGACTCCGACACCTCACGCGAAGTCGCGAAGCGACTCGGCGTTGAGGTTGAGTGGACAACCCCTGACTGGTCAGCGATTACCGCCGGGAACTGGGGCGGTCGATGGGACATCTCGATTGGTTCCATGACCCAGACGGAAGAGCGCGCACTCGTTGTGGACTTTGCTGACCCGTACTTCTACGAGTCGGGCTACCTGCTTGTCCCAACGGATTCAACGGCAAAGACGGTTGCCGATCTTGCAGGGAAGACGATCTGCGCAGGCGAGTCCACGACCCACGGAACCTGGGTTGAGGGCGGGTTCGCCGAGAGCGCTGTGGTGATCCAGTACAACGCGCCAGCAGAGGGCGCCAAGTTGAAGACGTACCCAACCGACTTCAACTGCATCGAGGCCTATCTCGCCGGTCGAACGAATGACTGGGATGCCATGGCTCAGAGCCGTGAGTTCATTGAGAATGCCATTGCAGAGTCGAAGGGGAAGCTTCGCTTCTTGAACGAAGAGCCAAACTTTGCGGGACAGATCTCGTTCGCTCTGGATAAGAGCGGCCCTTCAACGGCATCCATGCTGAACGCGTTGAACGCGATCGTTGCAGAGATGCATGCTGACGGAACGCTCTCGGGCTTTGCGATGACGCACGTCGGTCGCGACATCAGCAAGCCGTAAGGCTTACCTCGGCGCGCGGCGTCGAATACGCACTGGGGGAGTCGCGGGGAAACCTGCGGCTCCCCCGAACACATCAAGCGAACATCTTTGATTTCAGACACGTAGGAGGGAGGCGCTAGTGGAGCATGATGCACGGGCACTCGCGCAGGCGGTAGCCGCCGACGAGGCTCGACGTGCCTCGCGCTGGCAGCTCCGTTTCCGGCTCGGCTGGGGCGTGCTGATTGCCCTTCTTGCCGGCTTCGTCCTTGTCTCACTCAATGTTGAGATTGACTTCATCGCCCGAGCCACCCCGTTCATCCTTGAGGGGATCTGGATCACCCTGATCGTCTCGGCGGCATCGATTGTTCTTGCAACCTTCCTTGCCGCGGTCGGTGCGCTTGGACGACTCTCGTCTAATGCGGTCGTCAACGCGGTTGCTTCGTTCTATGTGAGCTTCTTCCGCGGGACACCGTTGATCCTGCAGCTGCTCGTCTGGTACCTCGCCCTCCCGCAGGTGGGGATCATCCTTGACCCCATCTTCTGCGCCATCGGCGCGCTCGGCATGAACTACGGCGCCTACATGACGGAGATCTTCCGCGCCGGAATCCAGGCAGTTCCGCTCGGCCAGCGTGAGGCGGCAGCGGCGCTCGGCATGTCCTCACGAACCTCCTTCTTGCGCATTGTTGCCCCACAGGCGTTCCGAATCATCGTGCCTGCAATCGGCAATGACTTCGTTGCGATGCTGAAGGACTCCGCGCTCGCTTCCACCGTGGCCCTGCAGGAGATCGTCTGGCGCGCGCGCAACGTAGGACAGAAGGAGTTCAAGACACTCCAGACGTTCATCATTGCCGCAATGATCTACTGGGCTCTCACGATTCTCTTCAGCACCTTCCAGAATCGTATTGAGAAGCGACTCGCCGCGGGTGATCGCAATAAGGAGATCAAGGGATGAGTGAACAGGCAAGTCCGGCGCGCACACATACGCACCAGCTGAACCCTGCGGAGAAGCCGGGCATCCTGGTGAAGTCTGGTGCAGAGCCGGTTCTGAAGGCAACAAACATGGCGAAGTGGTTCGGCGAGAATCACGTGCTACGCAGCGCCTCGATTACGGTATGGCCAGGGGAGACGGTCTGCATTCTCGGCCGCTCAGGCTCGGGGAAGAGCACCT
>CAJARA010000087.1 GCA_903944295.1 uncultured Chloroflexota bacterium | reverse complement strand
GATCTTCACCCATGAGTGGCGCTGTGTTGGCCGCGAAGAGGAGACGCCAAATGTTGGCTCGTATCGGCTTCTGGAGTTCGCCGGCGAGCAGCTGATCATCTCGCGCGGTGAAGACAACACGCTGCACGCTTTCATCAACGCCTGTCGCCATCGCGGCGCCACCCTCATTGAGGGGCCGGCTGATGGGAAGCCAGACTGCGGCGAAGTGCAGAAGATCGTCTGCCCGTATCACGCCTGGGTCTACGCGCCAGACGGCACGCTGCTGAAGGCGAAGCACACCGACGACCTGAAGCGCTTTGATCCGGCCGACTACGGACTCACCAAGGTGCGCTGTGAGACCTGGCAGGGCTTCGTCTTCCTCACCCTGGATAACGACGCCGAGCCGCTTCTCACCTATCTCGATGATCTCGTCGACGTCTTCGCGCGATTCGATTTTGCACCGCTCCGCCTCGCGAAGCGCGAGACGTACGACGTGGCGGCGAACTGGAAGATCCTGGTGGAGAACTACTCCGAGTGCTACCACTGCCCAGGCGTCCACCCACAACTGAACGCGCTGACGCCGTACGACCTTGGCGAAGATATTCCAGCGCGCGGCATGTGGAAGGGTGGCTGGCAGCCACTCGTTGGCGAAGCGCTCACGATGGGACTCGACAAGGGTTCACACGAGCGCCCGTGGCTTAAGGGGATGACAGAGGTAGACGCAAAGCGCATCCAGTACTTCGCCGTCTGGCCGAACCTCCTCCTCTCGCTGCATCCGGACTACCTGATGGTGCACATGATCGAGCCGCTCGGCCCTGGTCGCTCGCGCATCGTCTGCGACTGGTACCTCCACCCCGACACGATGAAAGCGCCGAACTACGACTTCTCCGACGCACACGGCTTCTGGGATATGACGAACCGCCAGGACTGGCACGTCTGCGAACTTCAGCAGCGCGGCACCGCCTCAAAGCGGCTGGAGCCCGGCCGATACAGCGAACTTGAGGCGAGCGTCCAGGCGTTCGACCTGATGGTCGCCGACCGCTACGCAGCTGACGGAAAGCGCACCGCCCGCGGCTGGGCGGCAGGCCTTGCACCGGGCGACATGGATGGTGTGGACTTCAGTGACCGCAATGCGGCGCGCGCCGCAATCGCCGCAAAGCTGAACGCCTCCGCCGAACCATCACTCACTCGCACCAAGCAGAAGTAAGCGCCGCTTCGCGCGACTAGATCTCGTCGGTCGGCTCCCCTGCTGGGTTGCCCGGACCCTGCTCGCGTTCCACGATCTTGAACCTGCGATCTGCCAACGCGGTTGGAGAACGATCCAGCGCAGCGCGCGCGAGCGCCTCGCCCACCGCGGGCGCCTGCTTGTAACCGTGACCCGATCCACCACCAGCAAGCCAGACCTTCGGATTGGCAGGGTGATGATCTAGGACGTAGTGCCAGGTGAGGGTGCGCTCATGCTGACAGGCGCGACTCTCTTTCAGTGGTGCATCCAACAGCGCAGGGAAGCGAATCCCAGCACGCTGTCGCGAGACCTGGATTGACTCTTCCGTTGCCTCCTGTGGCCACGGCGCATTGGGGTCGAACGAGCCAGCATCAAAATCGGGGCCGACCTTTGCGCCGTGTCCACTCTCATCGGGAATCCCCCAGACGCCAACACCAGCATCAATCCAGGTTGGGATCTCGCCAACCTCCATCCCCTTCGCCGCAAAGTAGGTGACGTCGCGCCGCACGGGCGTGATCTCCGCTGGCGTATCCGCGCCAACAAGTTCTGGGAAGAGGCCGGGGAGCGATGAACCGGTGGCCCAGACCACAGCGCCTGCGCTGATCGGCGCGCCGCTCGCATCGAGCGCGCTCCCGTCTGCCGCAGGGTGTGCGCGACCTTGCGTAATCACGCCGCCTGCCTGCGTGAAGGCGCGCGCCGCTGCACGCACACCGTTC
>CAJARA010000086.1 GCA_903944295.1 uncultured Chloroflexota bacterium | reverse complement strand
TCCAACATTCCTCTGTACCTCCACTTAAGCGTGAGGCCCTGCCCTTGCGGTCAGGACGGCTCCCGCTTGTGGATAACCCTACCCCCCAGGTGGCGGTATGACAAGGGGTTTCATTAAGGTCCCTTATCTTTCGCCCCAGCCGGGGCCGAAATCGTGCTCAGCGCCTGGCGAGCTAGGCGGGGTAGACGGTGAGGAGCGGATCCCCCGCCTGAACCTGCCCCCCCACGGCGGCGACGAGCTCAACCCGCTGCCCACCGATCGCAACGATCGGGGTGAGGAGCGATGTCCCGCCAGCACGGATGCTGGCGGCGGCGAGTTCAACCAGGGGCTGGCCGGCGACGATCTGGTCACCATCCCCCACGAGCGCAGTGAGGCCGACCCCCTTCAGGGCGACGGTGTCGAGGCCAAGGTGGAGGAGGATCGGGCCAGCGGCACTCTCAATCGCCACGCCGTGCCCACCTGGAAAGAGCTTCGCCACGCTCCCCGCGCAGGGGGAGGCAGCGGTCAGCAGCGGGACCTCCTCAGGGTCAATCGCGATCCCGCCGCCCATGATCCCCTGTGCGAAGACGGGGTCGGGGAGGTCGCTCAGCGGGACAACTCGCCCCGCAAAGGGGGCGAGCAGGGTGACCGGCTCCGCCACTCAGCGCTTCATCTGGCGGCGCATCTCCGACTCAATGTTGTCTGAGAGGGTCCCCATCACCACCTGGACGCCCTTCCCGAACTTCACGACGGCGATCGCACCAGCCTTCTTTAGGGCCGCCTCGTCCATCTTTTTAATGTCAACAAGGTCGCAGCGGATCCGCGTGATGCAGGGCTCACTCGACTTGATGTTCTTTGCCCCACCGAGTCCTTTAATCACGCCCTTTGCTGCGGCGACGATATCTGTGCCCATATCTCCTCCACTTGACCTGTCTACCTGGGTGGTCACCCAGTGATGAGCAGTCTGCCCCGAAGTCGGCGGCTAAGGGCGCGCTGGCGCACCCTACAGAACGCCGCTACGCGATCGTGCGGATGAAGGCGGCGAGCCCCTCGGCGGCCGCCTCGGCGTCGTCCCCCTCTGCGCTGATCACTACTGTGCTCCCAGCAGCGGCGCCGAGCTGCAGGACGCCGAGGATTGACTTCCCGTCCGCAGCTCGTTCGCCACAGGTAAGCCGGATCGCGGAACTGAAGCCCGCCGCCTGCTGCACGAAGAGTGCGGCAGGGCGCGCATGCAGCCCGACCCCTTCAGGGACGAGCGCACTCGTCTGATGCGTGGTCATGCGACTAGTCGAGATAGTCGCGCAACTTGCGCGAGCGTGATGGGTGTCGCAGCTTCCGCAGCGCCTTCGCTTCGATCTGGCGGATGCGCTCACGCGTCACGTTGAACTCGGCACCCACCTCTTCCAACGTGCGCTGTCGACCATCTTCAAGGCCGAAGCGGAGTCGCAACACGCGCTGCTCACGCGCGCTGAGTGACTCGAGCGTTGCAACGATCTGCTCGCTGAGCAGCTGGCTATTCGCCGCCTCGTCTGGCTTCTTCGCCGCCTTATCTTCAATGAAGTCGCCGAGGTGACTATCTTCCTCTTCGCCAATTGGAGTCTCTAGTGAAACTGGCTCCTGGCTCACCTTACGCATCTCACGGACGCGCTCCGCCGTCACTTCGGTCTCAGTGACCTTGGTCAACTCAGTGGCGATCTCCTCATCCGTTGCCTCACGGCCGAGCTCCTGGAAGAGCTGACGCTGAATTCGCGTCAAGCGATTCAACTGCTCGTACATGTGCACCGGGATGCGGATCGTGCGCGCCTGGTCGGCAATCGCACGCGTGATCGCCTGACGAATCCACCAGGTTGCATACGTAGAGAACTTGAAGCCCTTGATGTACTC
>CAJARA010000085.1 GCA_903944295.1 uncultured Chloroflexota bacterium | reverse complement strand
GAGAGGACGTCAGGATCGGCTGCCGCCTGCTGGAAGAGTCGCTCCGCGCTCGCATCAAAGCTCTCGTACGGGTAGTGGAGGAAGAGGTCGCCGTTGCGAATCACCTCAAAGAGGTCGGCAGCACCGTCCGCCGCAGTCGCAGCGGTTGCAATGCGCGACGGTGTGATCGGCTGCCATGTTGGCGCACGGAGTTTCGGGTGGGGGAAGAGTGCGGCCTCCGTTGCAACGGAGAGGTCAATCACTCCGTCAATCTCTGAAAGGGCATCGCTACCCAGCTCAAGCCCGTCGAGGAGGAGCGCGCGCACCTCATCAGACATACCAGCCTCAACCTCTAGCCGGATCACCTTGCCAAACCTACGCTGCCGTAGCTCCTCTTCGATCGCGGCGAGGAGGTCATCCGCCTCACCCTCCTCAACCTCAATGTCCGCGTCGCGTGTGATGCGAAAGAGGTGCGCGTCAATCACCTCGTGCCCCTGAAAGAGTTCGTGAAGATGTGCGCGGATTAGATCTTCAAGTAGGAGCACCCTACGGTCATCAACCCGAACGATCCGACCAAGGATCTGCGGGACCTTGACGCGGGCAAAGAACTCCACGCCTCGCTCAGGGTCTCTGAGGCGTGCGGCGAGAGAGAGGCTGAGGCTGCTGACATATGGGAACGGGTGACCAGGATCCACCGCGAGTGGCGTGAGCACAGGGAAGATCTCTTGCGTGAAGCGAGCGGAGAGGCGCTCCTGCACTACGGGTTCAAGCTCGCTCCATTTAACGAGCTGCACGCCCTCACCAGCAAGCTGGCTGATCAGGCTGCGCCACGTCTCTTGCTGCGCTTCACCCAGTAGGCTTGCCGCCTCACGGATTGCGAGCATCTGTTCCGCAGGCGTACGGCCATCGGCGCCAGGCGAGCGGACGCCAGCATCAATCTGCTCGCGGATACCAGAGACACGGACGCCGAAGAATTCATCGATGTTTGAGGCAACGATGCCGAGGAACCTGAACCGATCAAGAAGTGGGATGCGCTGATCTTGGGCCTCATGCAAGACGCGTGCGTTGAAGGCGAGCATGGAGAGCTCGCGACTGACGATCGGGTGACTGCTCTGGTTGCGGTGTTCGTGGCTCATCAGCCGCTCTGGTTTGACAGTCCAAAGCAGTCAGCGCAGGAGCAGTTCTTTCGCAGGAGTGTCCAGGTGTAATACCCGGTGCGGTGTCCGTCACCCCAGAAGGGGCAGAGCGCATAGCTGCCTACAAGCTCTCCGCCAGTCAGCGTGGTCTGTTGCTCAGTGAGCGAAGGGTTGGCATCGAGCCAGCCCGGGAGCCCAGCCTCACCGCGGCAGTAGGCGCATGGGCAGAGCCAGCGCAGGGCAACCGCGTCGAATCGGCTCTGATGTCCGTCGGGCCAGTCCAACTCAAGCGCCTGCTGCTCACGCAGGAGTCGGATCGCACTGGGGGCCTGGTGTGCACTCTCTGTCATAGGGGGAGTCTAGGGTTGCCACGTAAACACCTGGTAAAAGGCGGGTAAAGTACGCGCATGGCATCACAAGGCGCTGAGCGATCTCCCGCGCAGCGGACTCTCCTTCGTGGCACGCCGCTTCTAGCGGGGCTGCTCCTGATCTTCGTCCTCGCGCTCCTGCCGAGCCCCTGGTCACTCCCCGTCAACTCTGGAGCTTCAGCGTTGCTGCGTGGGCGCCTCGCCACGGTGCCAACCCCTCCGGTTAGCGGGTACTCCGGCAGCGTGACAGTTGAGCTGCTTGAGGGCCCAGCGCAGGGGGAGAGCGTCGTTGCCGCGATTGATCAGAGCGAAGAGGTGCCAGGCTCCATCCCATACGCAAAAGGGGATGAGGTCTTGCTGGTGGATCTTGGCGGCGAGTCCGATGGGGCGAAGTATGCCGTCGCAGATCGATCGCGAGGCGGTGGCATCGTGCTGCTGGCGATCGCCCTTGCCCTCCTCGTCCTTTTGGTTGCGGGCCTGCGCGGCGCACGCGCCATGCTTGCTCTCTGCGTCGCTGGCCTGCTCATCATGCGGTTCGGACTCCCCGCACTGCTTTCTGGCGCCTCTCCGCTCTTAGTTGCAGGAGGGATCGCGCTCACCGTTGGAACGAGCACGACACTTGTGACCGAAGGGTTCAGCCGCAGGTCAACCGCAGCAATTCTTGGGATCGGTGCCAGCCTGATCGCCGTTGGCGGCCTCTCCGTTCTCCTTGACAGGCTCCTCGCCTTCACGCCATTCGCTGGCGATTCGGAGCTGCTGAACCTGCTGCCACTTCTCGGCAACAACGTTGACCTGCGGGGGATCGGCCTCGCCGCGGCGCTGATTGGCACGATGGGGATCATTGATGATGTGGCGGCAACTCAGGTGGCTGCGGTTGATGAGCTACGACAGAGTGCCCGCCGGGCGTCAGATCTTGAGATCGGGCGGCGCGCACTGCGCGTTGGTCGAGCGCACATTGCCGCGGTGATCAACACGCTACCGCTCGCATACTTTGCCGCAGCGCTCCCGCTCGTTGTGTACACGATGATTGCGCCAGGCGAGATCCTTACGCGGATCAGCAGCGAATCAGTCGCGGTAGAGATCGTGCGGTCGATTGTGGGGACTGCGGGGGTACTGCTCGTGATGCCGCTCAGCACGGCGGCGGCGATCCTCGTGGGAGTTGGCGAAGAGCGCTAGTTAGACGGCGTGTTCGGCGAGCCAGCGCTCAGCGTCAAGCGCGGCGCGGCAGCCGTCACCGGCGGCGGTGACCGCTTGGCGGTAGCGGTGGTCGTGCACGTCACCTGCAATAAAGACGCCGTCAATGGCGGATGCGGAGCTGTGCTCCTTCACCTGGAGGTAGCCGGCGGCATCTACTGGTAGCGCGCCGCCGAGTAGTTCGGTGTTCGGCTTATGTCCGATCGCTACGAAGAGGCCCCCAACAGCGAGCTGCTCCGTTGCACCGCTCACGGTGTCCTTCAGTTTCAGCGCCTCGGTCTTCTTCTCGCCGATCACTTCAACAACTTCGCGATTGAAGTGGATCTGAATCTTCTCGTGTGCCTGTGCGCGCGCAACCATGATCTTGCTGCCGCGGAAGGCGTCGCGGCGGACG
>CAJARA010000084.1 GCA_903944295.1 uncultured Chloroflexota bacterium | reverse complement strand
TTTACTGGCGCCTTCGCTACTGGTTTTGGCGCAGGCCTATTTGCCGCCAACTTCTTCTCAGTCGGCTTCTTCTCCGTCGGCGCGGCGAAGATGCGCGAGAGGAGGCCCTTCTTCTCAGCCACGGGCGGCCACAAACTTCACAAGGTCCGCAATGCGGCAGCTGTAGCCCCACTCGTTGTCGTACCAGGCGACCACCTTGGCGAAGTTGTCGCCGAGCAGCATGGTGCTCGCGGAGTCAATGATTGCGGAGCGCGAGTCACCGCGGAAGTCGGAGGAGACGAGCGGCTCGTCTGAGACTCCGAGGATCCCCTTCATTGGGCCACTCGCCGCGGCGCGGAATGCGTTATTGATCTGCTCGATCGTTGCTGGTCGCTCCAGTTCTGCAGTGAAGTCGATGAGGCTCACCGTTGGTGTTGGGACGCGCACGCTGTATCCGTCGAACTTCCCCTTCAACTCTGGGATGACGAGTGCGAGGGCTGTTGCAGCGCCAGTGGTTGTAGGAATCATGTTCTGTCCCGCGGCACGAGCACGGCGCGGATCCTTATGCGCAACATCAAGGATGCGCTGATCGTTGGTGTAGCTGTGCATCGTGGTCATCAGACCACGGCGAATACCGAACGCGTCCATCACCACCTTCGCCGCGGGGGCGAGGCAGTTTGTGGTGCAGCTGGCGTTGGAGATGATGTGGTGCTTTGACGGATCGTAGCGATCGTCATTCACGCCGAGAACGATGGTGACGTCCTCGTTCTTTGCTGGCGCGCTGATGATCACCTTCTTTGCGCCGGCGGTGCGATGCGCCGCAGCCTTCGTTGCATCGGTGAAGATACCAGTGGACTCAACAACGATGTCCACGCCCATCGCTCCCCATGGAAGTTCGGCGGGATCCTTTGCAGCGAGGACCTTGATGCGCTTCCCGTTGATGACAAGTTCGTCGCCCTCGGCAACAACCGTGCCAGGGAAGGTGCCGTAGGTGGAGTCGTGCTTGAAGAGGAGCGCGTTCATTTCTGGATCAACAAGGTCGTTGACCGCCACCACCTCAACCTCAGGGGCGCGCTCAAGGATCGCCTTCAGGCTCTGACGCCCAATGCGACCGAATCCGTTGATCCCTACGCGAATCGTCACTTACACCCTCACTTACTTCGCTGCCTTGTTCGCCGCAACCGCGCGCTCCCAGGCTGGGTTGCCGAGCCGACCAACCACGACAGGATGACACCCCGCGAGGCTGACGTCCCCGCCGAGCTGCGCCGGCTTGATGCTGACGCGCCGCCCGGGAACCTTAAAGGCATTCTCGCCGATCTCGTGGCTGATCCGTTTGGCGAGGCGATCCCAGTGCGCCTCAGCGAGCGAGCCGCCAATGATGATCCGCACGGGATTGAAGGTATTGACGTAGCCGGCGACCGCGCGCCCGACGGCAAGGAGGGCGCGCTCGAGAATCTCGTCGGCGGCGGTGTCCCCCGCCGCGGCCGCCTCGGCGACCGTCTTCGCGCTGATCGTCTCGCCTGCGTGCGCCGCCTGCCAGTTCGCGAGCCACGGGCTCGCACCACTCGTGGCGGCGGCGACTCCCGCCGCGGCGAGCGCCCAGCCTGATGCGTGTGCCTCAAGGTGCCCCATGCCGCCACAGGTGCAACGTGGGCCGTCGAGCGAGATCGGCACGTGCCCAAGCTCGAGCGCTGTGTCGTCTGGCCCCGTCAGCAGATGACCGCCACTCAGCGCCGCAGCGCCGAAGCCGGTGCTGATCGTGAGATACATCAGATCATCAATGCCACTCCCCGCGCCGAATGCGCGCTCGCCAAGGATCGCCACCTTCGTGTCGTGCTCAAGGAAGACAGGGAGCCCGAGCGCGGCGCCGATTGGTCCAGCAAGGTCGGTGCCTGGGAAGCGTGGACCGAGATTCGCTGGCTCCACCGCAATACCAGTCCACGGGTTGAGTGGTCCTGGTGCGCTGATCCCAATGCCAACGAGGCGTGAGACGGCGGCGGCATCTTCTCGCGCGGCGTTCTCGCGTGCGAGCTGCAGCGTGGCGATGCATGCAGCCACTACGGCTGCGGGTCCATCAGCTGCTGGAGTGGGCGCCGCAGCACGACCGAGTCGCGTTCCATCTGCACGCACGAGCGCGGCACGTACCTGTGTGCCGCCAAGGTCGAGTGCGAGCACCGTTGCGTCGGCGGGCGGTTGTGTCACTGCGATCTCCGTTCACTCACCACTGCGGGTGAGGCGCACATCTGTTGTGGATAACGTGAGCGTGGTGTGTGGATAACTCCCGTATGAAGCGACACGGCCCTCGCCCGGTCTCCCGGTCGAGGGCCGTTGGCCGCTATGCGTTCGCAGTTACGCGAGCGCGAGCTGAAAATCAGCCACCGATCTTGAAGACCTTCGTGCCGCACTTCTGGCAGATGCCGGAAAGCGCTGGCTTGCCGTTCTTCATCGTGACCTTCTTCGTGTCAATGGCCTCTCGCTTGGCCTTGCACTTAACGCAATACACCTCAGGCATGTTCAGAACCTCCCTTGGGTCGCGCACCTCCGCGCGGTCCACTACAACCCCACTCGGGGCATAGAGCGCGTCCGGCAACATGCCGACCGCGGAGCGCCCCTGACCCCACGAGTGGGGCCACGAGCAATCACCGAGGATTAGGATAGGGAGCCGCCCCCTCGTGGTCAACAGGCGTCCCGCACGACGGGAGCACGACCAGCCGAACCACCCCCTCACGCCAGAGCTCGAGCCTCCCTTCGTGGACCTGGAGCGATGTAACAATTGACCGCATCCAGCCACGCTCAGGCTCAGCCGGGACGGCGATCGTGGGCACCCCGATCGGAAGGGGAGCTATAGCAACTGAGGGCTCGCCGATCGGGTCCGCACCGCTCGGCAGGACTCCTTCCCCGCTTCCGCTGGGAGGCGTGCCCTCTTTTGGCACAAGTCCTGCCACCGGCTCCAGCCAGAGGCGATAGCCTCCCCCGCCTGTGGAGCCGCGCTGGTGCAGAAGTCCTTGGGCGTGAACCATCCGGCCACTCTCCCGCAGCGCGGCGGGGAGCACCGCAGCCACGCTCTCCGTAAGCCCAAGAAGAAGCTCGTCGCCGCTCGCAAGCCGAAGGCGCAGACTGACGGCGCCACCAGCGAGGCTCTGCGGACTCCCAGCGATGGTCCCGCTCACCCGCACTCGTCGTCCCTCCCACGCCTCCCAGCCCCAGGCCCCTGCCACTGGGCGCTGAACCGTGAGAGGCGGCAGCGCCGTTCCGGTTCCGGTCACACGTGGCGCGCTCGACGCGACGATCGTCAGCGTCTGTCGTCGCAGTGTGAGAAGCCCTTCAACGGCGACCAGGCTCCCGCGAATGATCGGGGGGCCACTCGCGGCAGCTCCGCTCATCAGTGGGGCGAGCACGAAGATGCCGGCACCACTCACGGGATCCTGAAGTGCGAGGAGTTCCCCTTCAGCAAGCTCCCCCTGGACCGCCACCACAACGCCGCTCACGTAGACGCGCGTTCCGATCGCCACCTCGCGCGCGGCGCTCACAGAGAGCGGGGTGGGGCTCGGTGTTGGTGTTGCGGTAGGTGCCGGCGTTGGGACTGGTGTGGGAACTGACGTCGGCGCT
>CAJARA010000083.1 GCA_903944295.1 uncultured Chloroflexota bacterium | reverse complement strand
TTGGGTCTCCTCTCCACCGCCGGCCGTTCTCTGACGACCACGTTGCGGGTGCCGCCGAATGCTAGCAGGAGGCTAGGCGAGCGCCTTCCGCAGTTCCGCCGCCGCCTCTTCAGGCGCGATCGGGACCACCGGCACGCCTGAAGCAAGCTCCAAGCCACCGATCGGGCGGAGGCGCGGGTGGATCTCCCAGTGCCAGTGATAGGTGGCATCAACCCGCTCGCGGAGCGGCGCCGTATGGAGGAGGAGGTTGTATGGCGGCATGCCGATCGCCCGCAGCCCCTTCACCGCCGCCTGCAGCGTCTCCGCAAAGCCACGCAGTGTTGCCGTGTCAACGTCACCAAAATCGGCGGCGTGGTTGTTCGGAATCACCCAGGTCTCAAATGCAGATCGACTCGCGAACGGCGCAATAACTGCACCATACGGATCGCGATGGACGAGTCGCCGACCACTCGCCACCTCGTCCTCCACCATGTTGCAGTAGGCGCAGCCGCCCGAACGAATGGAGAGTCGCGCCGAGCCGCCGATCTCTTCGGCGAGTCGGTGCGGCACCTGCGGAAGATCGTACGACTCAAAGCAGAGGTGATCGGTCATCGCCCCCGCCTGCGCCGCGGCATTGCGGACGAACTGAATGTACGCCGTTGCGCCGTGCTCTCGCGCGGCGCGGATCTGGTCGCGGATCGCGGTGAGGAACTCCACCACAAGCACCGTTGGCACTTCGTCGAGTTCGCGATGCTCGCCGCGTGGTGCAATCAGCGTGGACCACGAGCCGGCTCGATCAACATCACTCAGCGTCATGAAGCCTGCATCTCCCGCCGCCGCATCGGTACGCGTCCCTACTGAGTGGAAGGCTCCTTGACGCAACATGCGTCGCGCAATGCCGCTCGCCTCCCCCTTCTCGCAGTTTGCGCACGACGGCGTGCGCGCACCAGAGAGTCGCGTCTCATGGAATCGCTCAGAGTCAAACTCGCGGTCCACCACCGTGGCCGACCACCATCCGGTGATCTCGTCGCGACGCAGCTCCCACATCCCGCCACCGCTCATACGCCAGACCCACTCATGCCACTGATCGTAGCGCCCTCCAGGTACGCGCCGATCGCCGCCGCGTAGGCACGCGCGGCAACCTCCGCAACCTCGGCAACGGGCGGCGCGTCCGCGCCAACCGCCGCTCGATCACCCGCCGCCACCGCCGCCCAGTCGCGCTCCAGTGCAATCGATGTGGAGACCACCCCTGCATGGCCGCACGGATTAATCAAGCTAAAGGCCTCAAGGTCGCGCCCCACATTGAGCGCCAGGCCGTGCCAGGCAACGCCGCGCTCCACGCGCACGCCAACGGCGCCGATCTTCCGTTCACCAACCCAACAGCCTGGTGCACCGTCACGCCGCTCCGCCGTGACACCGTAGTGCGCGCATGCAGCAATCAGCGCGTCTTCAAGTGCGCAGATATGTTGCCGCAGCGAAATCCGCGCCGATCGCAGATCAATGATGGGATACGCCACCAGATGCCCAGGGCCGTGATACGTCACCTCACCGCCGCGCTCCACTCGCCGCAGCGCAATGCCGCGCTCCGCGTATTCAGCTTCAGATAGATGAAGATGGTCAAGCGTGGCGTTCTTCCCGAGCGTCAGTACCGGCTCATGCTCCAGCGCAAGGAAGGCATCAGCGCCGGCTCCCTGCACGCGCTCATCAACCATGCGCCGCTGCAGCGCATGCGCCTCGTCA
>CAJARA010000082.1 GCA_903944295.1 uncultured Chloroflexota bacterium | reverse complement strand
GATCCCAACCTTCCGCCAACTGATTAACGACATCGGCGGTGTTGATGTGAACATCAGCCGACCCATCTTTGATCCCTCATATCGCACCGGTGACTTCCGTGGCGTGACACTGCCGAAGGGGAACTGGCACCTGAATGGCGACTGCGCGCTCGCCTACGCGCGCGTTCGCAAGGCTGCGGGGACCGATGACTTCAATCGCGGCGGGCGCCAGCAGGAACTCCTCGTTGGGATCCGCAATCAGCTCGCCGCAAGTGGCAACATCTTGAGCAACGGACTCGCCCTCCTCACAGCGCTCGGCGACGGCGTTCGCACCGACCTCAACCAGGCGCTTCTCCCAACGCTCGCCGAAGGTGCGGAGGCGTTTGATACGTCGCGCGTTGTAAGCGCACAGATGCGCGCGGGTGACGGCCTCCTCCGCTACCGCCGCGCCGATGAGCCGAGCCCATACGGCTCCGTCGTCTTCTTCAACGCGAAGCGCGCGCTCCAACTCGGCGCGCGACTCTTCCCAACGCCAGGGACGCGCCCATACGGCTGGCCAGTGGCGAAGGGTGAACCAGCACTTGGGAAAGAGTTGCTTCCAGCTCCGTCGCCATCTGCTGGCGCCAGCGCAACACCAAAGCCAACGCCCGTGAAGACGCCGCCTCCTGCTGGGCCATACCAGTCGCTTGCAACCTGCAATGCGAACGTCCCCGCTCCGTCATATATCCCAACACCAGATCCAACCTCCGCACCAAGTGAAGAGCCGAGCGGCGATCCGAGTGCGTCACCGAGTGCTGAGCCGAGTGTGGAGCCGAGTCCCTCCGAAAGTGCGACGCCTGCGCCGTAGCGTGGTGTCGTAGCGCTTAGCTGAGCAGCTCCGCGCGTAACGCCGCCGCAACAAGCGCCGCCGCCTGGCCGCGGTGACTGAGCTGGTCCTTCTCTTCTGGTGAGCGCTCCGCCATGGTGCGGCCATCAACTTCGAAGACCGGGTCGTAGCCAAACCCTCCGGCGCCTCGCGGCCCCTCAACGATCTCTCCGCGCCGCTCGCCGCGGAAGATACGCGGCGGCTCACCGCTAGGAAGCGACGGATCAACGAGCGCCATGCAGCAGACGAATCGCGCGCCGCGTTGTGCGCGCGGCGCTCCGCTCAGCGCGCCGAGAAGCTTTTCGTAGTTCTGCTGATCGGTTGCATCCGGACCAGCGTAGCGGCGCGTGTAGACGCCAGGTGCGCCGTTCAGCGCATCAACTTCTAACCCAGAGTCGTCAGCAAGGGTCCACTGATTGCTCTGTGCCGCGTAGAAGCGCGCCTTCTGCACGGCGTTCTCTTCAAAGGTTGCGCCGTCTTCTGGTGCTTCGTCGCTGATCCCTAGATCGCGCAACGTCACGAGCGTGAGCGGGAGGTCACCGAAGAGTCGCTGCAGTTCGACGAGCTTGTGCGCAGATCCTGTCGCAACAAGCAGCGTGCGTGCAGTGCGACTCATCCTGTGTGAGTGGCGGCTGCGCGCCTTATCGCGCGGCGTCGACGGTGGCGCGCTGGAAGGTGATCAGTTCGGCGATCCCCTTGTCGGCCAAGGCGAGCATTGCGTCAAGTGAGGCGCGATCGAACGGCTCCTGCTCCGCCGTCCCCTGCAGCTCTACATAGTGACCACCCTCTGTGGCAACAACGTTGAGATCCACATCCGCGCGGCTGTCCTCTTCGTACGGAAGATCGAGCACCGGTCGCCCGTCAACAACGCCAACCGAGACGGCGGCGATGTTGCGCGTCAGGAACTGATCAAGTTTCTTCGCGCGCATGGCGATCGCCAGCGCAATCCAGCCGCCAGTGATGCTGGCGCAGCGCGTTCCGCCGTCCGCTACCAGCACGTCGCAGTCGATCAGGATGGAGCGCTCGCCGAGCTTGGTGAGATCCACGGCCTGGCGAAGAGAGCGGCCGATGAGGCGCTGAATCTCATGGGTGCGTCCGCCAAGCTTGCCGCGCACCGCTTCGCGATCTGATCGCGTGTTGGTTGCGCGCGGAAGCATGCTGTACTCGGCGGTGATCCAGCCGGTCCCCTTGCCGCGTAGGTGCGGCGGGACGCGATCCTCAACGCTGGCGGAGCAGATCACCACGGTGTTCCCCACGGTGATGATCGCCGAACCCTCAGCCCACTTCTGGACGCCGAGCTCCGCGCTCAGTGCGCGCATCTGATCTGGTGCGCGTCCATCACCACGAGGGCCGCTTGCGCTTCCGATACTCATCAGGATCTCCCCTTCAACTCTTCAAATCCAACGCGCCGGCGCGCTCGGCGGCCTTCGCCTCGTCCCAGAGCGTATCTAATGTGGCGAAGTCTGCCGTTTTTAGGTCGATCTTGCGTTCAGCGGCGCGCCGCTCCACCTCACCAAAGCGGCGGCGGAACTTCTCATTCGCCCCGCGGAGCGCCGCCTCCGCATCAATCCCGCTGCGGCGTCCAAGGTTCACCAGCACCGCCATCACATCGCCGAGCTCATCTTGGGCCGCGGCCAGCGTCGCAGCGCTCGTTGCACCGCGCCCCGTGATGCTGTCCGGGTTCCCCGCCGCCTCAAGCGCCTCAGTTAACTCCTGAATCTCTTCGGTGAACTTCTCGCGCACGCCGTCCAGTGTTGGCCAGTCGTAACCCATCGCGCTCGCGCGGTCCTGCAGCTCACGGCTCGCCGAAAGTGCCGGCAGTCCGCGACTGACGCCGCTCAGCGCGCTCTTGCTCTTTGGGCTTGCATCACCACGTTCGGCGCGCTCCTCCGCCTTCACTGACTCCCAGGCGCGCTGCACCTCTCGGCTCGTCTCTGCCGTCGCTTCGCCAAAGACATGCGGATGGCGGCGAATGATCTTCTTCGCAAGCCGCTCCTGCACATCGGTGAGGTCGAATGCGCCACGCTCCGCCGCCAACTGCGTGTGGAGGACCACCTGCAGATACACGTCACCCAGCTCTTCAGCAATTGCCGCGTCCGTCGCGGCGCTCGGCGCCGCCGCCTGCGCTTCAATTGCATCGTGCAGCTCCCACGCCTCTTCAATCAGGTGCTTCGCCAGCGTCAGGTGCGTCTGCTCGCGATCCCACGGGCAGCCGTCTGGCGCACGTAGTCGGGCGCTCAGCCACGGCATCGCCCACGGTGAGGCGAGCGCCTCGATCGGCGCGAGTGGTGGAATAAGGAGCGCGTCCCAATGAGAGATCGCTCCACTCGCGATAGCGGCGAGTGTGCCCGTGCTGCCGTCTGGAAGATGGGTGACCTGGTGTCCGGCTCCGTACAATCGAATCAGGAGCTCTAATCCGGCGCCCGCGCGACCAGGAAGCTCATCGCCGACTCCGAGTTCAGTCCGCGTGAGGATCAGCGGTAACCGTAGGTCTATTGCGGCCGTTGAGAGCGACTGCAGCGGAAGGAGGGCGAAGCCACGCGACAGCGCATCGGGCTCCGTGGCGTCTTGAGCGGCTGTGATCAGTGCGTTGAGCGAACCGCCGCCGCCCTGCGAGATCACGGCGCTGGCGACTCCCCCGCCTCCTGGACCTGCTTCCCCTCAATCAAGATCGACGCAGCTCTGCTGTAGAGCGTGAGCCACACGTCAAACCCGCCCTGATTAATCGCAGACTTCTGTGACTCATCAAGCTCACGCTCTTCAATCGCGTTCACTCGAAGGATGATCAGCTGATCATTGATGGTCTCTGTATTGCTCACTTCGCCTGCACCAAGGGCCCAAATCAGCTTGCTCAGGTCTGGATTGATGGTGTATCTCGACAAGAAACCAATCTGCTGAACATCGGTTCCGGAATACTCAGCAACAGCATCTGTGGCGACCTTGATGAAGTCCTCACCAGCGTCTTTGAGGGCAACGGAGAGCTGCTCCATTGCAAGCTTCACCCCGGACCTGCGCCCTTCAAGGCGGATGATGTGATAGCCGAACTCTGTCTTGATCGGTCCTACAATCTCACCAACCTGAAGCCCCTTATCCCAAATGGCGTCCTCAAATGCCGTCACAAACGTTCCTTGCGGTGCCCAAGCGAGGAGGCCCCCGTCTTGTGCTGATGAATCATCATCGCTGTACTTCTTTGCAATGCTCTCAAAGTTAATGCCCTGGTTGACCAGCACAAGGCCCGCGTCTGCATCTGCCTTTGCCGCAGCCCACGCTGGATCATCTTCGCTGAGCTTAGATGCCCCTTGGGCGTCATCATTTGGGCTGTAGAGGATGTGGCTGGCATGCACCTCTTCAACTTCGCCGCCGCCGGCCGCCACAGGAACCGTGACGTAACTGACGTCGCGCTGTTCGACTGGGCTCTTGAGCAGGTCTGCGGTGACCTTCTCGCGCAACGCCTCGCGCAGCAACTCTTCCGCGACTACTTTTCGATACAGGGCAAGATCAACGCTGGTTTCGGAGGCAAGGGAGGCGAAATCTAGGTCAGGGGTTGCCTCCCGAATCTGTTCAACGTAGAAGATCACGAACTGACCGGAGTCTTGGGAGATCACTTCGGTCGTCCCAGGGCTGGTAAGGCTCCATGCCGCCAAATATGCGGGCTCGATCAGTGGATCCGCAGCCCGAGTGCTCCATCCAACTCGCCCGCCCTCCACCGCAAACGAGTCGCTAGACTCGCGCTTTGCAACTTCACTGAAATCTGCGCCCGCGCGAATTTCGGCAAGGATCGCTTCAGCTTTCGCCTTGGCGTCCGCCTCTGCAGCCGCATCATTAGTGGGCGTGAACTCAATGGTAATTCTACGAATAAGGCGAAGCTCGGGAATCTGTTGCTCCTCTTGCCACTGCGCCTCAACATCAGCGTCGTCAACTGAAACGTCGTTACTGCTTGCAAGATCACGAATCAGGAGCATGTCGATCAGATCAGAGGTGAGTGCGCTGCTGAGATTGTCTCCACGGTCGCTGATGCTCTGGAGCGCGGCGGTCCCAGCTTCACTTGAAAGAGTTCCGGCGCTCACGCGCGCGCGAATCCTTCGCTCCTCAACGCCAAGGCGGAAAAATTCAATGTTTGCGCGCGCTCGTGCTTCGCTGACCGTCACGGACTGACCATTCACCTCTACCGCGGAGGCAAGGTTGTCTGACCACCAAGCGGAAAGAGCAACGCCAACGAGGAGGAGCCCCGAGAGGACGATCGCGCTCAAGAATGCGATGTTCGTCAACACCGACTTATCCGCGGCCTCAAAACGTGACTGAATTGAAGTCCTTACGCGACGCAATAGGCTCATGATCGTCACCTCGTTATGCTGGCGGCCCAACTGGGCATTGGGGCGAGTTTATCAGGGGACGGTGCTATCCTCATCCGACCATGCAGACCCACCCCGCGGAGCTGAGCGTAGGGCACCCTCGACGCGGCCCGATCGGGCTCATTGTTGAGACCCTTGTCTCTATTGGGGAACGAAGGCGCTTGATCTGGTATCTGGCCAGTTCTTCGATCCGACGGAATGAAGGCAAGTCGGTCCTTGGTAACGCGTGGCTGATCCTTGACCCAACGCTTCAGCTCGCCATTTACTACCTCCTCGTTGGCGTCGTCCTGCGTCGCCCTGAACCGGCCTTCCCGCTCTTCCTCTTTGCCGCCATCCTCCCGTGGCGCTGGTTCACCATGGCAATAACGAGCGCAACCGAATCGGTTCGACGCGAAGGGAGAGTGATGCAGCAGATCGCCTTCCCTCAGATCGTTCTACCCGCGGCGGCCATCGTTTCGAGTGTGGCGAGCTTCATCTTCGGCTTGATCCCGCTCGGTGCGCTCTACCTTGTCTACCCTGAACGGCTTAGTGTGTGGGTGCTCACGATTCCCGCCATCATGCTGGTTCAAGTGCTCTGGACTCTGCCGCTCGCAATTGCGCTGAGTGCGGTCAATGTCTTCGTTCAAGATTTTAGCAATCTCGTAAAGCACGGCTTGCGACTCGCCTTCTATGTCTCGCCGGCACTCTTTAGCTTTGATCGACTCACCGATATTGCTGGAAACTATCCGCCTCTTGACACAATTCTGCTGCTCAATCCAATGGTGTGGATCCTTAATGCGTATAGGTCCGTCCTGTACGCAGGTGAGTCACCGGATTGGATTGCGCTGCTGATCACGGGCCTTACCTCGATTCCTTTCACCTTGCTGTCCATCTATCTGTTCCGCCGCCTCTCTCCATCATTTGCAAAGGTGCTCTAGTGAGTTCGCTTCCACCAATCCTGTTACACGAGATGGGGATTCGCTACGACCTCAAGCGGAGCCGAAGAAAGGTTGCGCGGAAGGCGGCAACCCAATACGAACGCCTAGATGAGCGTGGTCGATTCTGGGCACTCAGAGGGGTCACCCTACGCGTTGAGTCCGGCGAATCACTAGCGGTCATCGGCCCAAACGGTGCAGGGAAGAGCACCCTTCTCAAAGTACTCGCGGGGATCATCGCCCCAGATGAGGGAACAGCCGAAGTACGGGGGTCCATCGCAACACTCCTCAAGCTTGAAGCGGGCTTTGATGACGAGTTGAACGCGGAGGAGAACATTCTGCTCGTGGGTGAGTACCTGGGAATTCCAGCCCCCGAAATGCGGCGTCGAATTCCAGAGATCTTGGAGTTTGCTGATATCGGTGAGTTCTCTAACGCACCAGCACGTACCTACAGCGCAGGCATGCGCGCGCGTCTCGGGTTTAGCGTTGCAACATCCATTGAGCCCGATGTGCTGCTCTTGGACGAGGTGCTCTCTACGGGCGACGAAGCGTTTAAGGAGAAGTCAAGAAAGCGAATGGTTGACCTCATGAAAAAGGCGCGCGCCATTGTCTATGTGACCCATGACTTGGATGCGGCAGAAGAGTTCTGCACGCGCGCGATTCAAATTGAAAACGGTCGCGTGATTGCGGATGGTACGGCAAGCGATGTGATTGGCGCGTATCGCAAGCGCAGCCTGAAGTAACGGATCCCTTACGGACTCACTGGCGGCTGGAGGCCGCCTCCGTAGTTAAGGATCACGAGCAGCGTACGTGCCGCATCCAACTCCAAGATTGGCTTCACCTCAGCACTCTTGATCACCGCACCAGACGGATCACTCACCGTAACAACGCGACCAATTGAGAGGCCGCGTGGGAAGGCGGAGCGAATCGCGGAGGTCAGCTCAATCCCAGAGGTGGTGACTTCAGCGCCAACCGGCACGTCACGGAGCGCGTCAATATCGTCAAACACGAGTGGGTTTGCGCCTCGACCATGAAGGAGGCCGATCGCTCCGGTGGAGGCGATTTCGGCCGTGACGGTGAACTCTGGGTCGCTCACAAGTCGCACCTGTGCGCTCCCCTCCGCGACCGAGATGACGCGACCAGCAAGCGTGCCTCCCGCACCGATCACTACGTCGCCTTCAGTGATCCCATCGCGTGTCCCACGATCAATGATCACCAGCCGCTTCCCAATCTCAAAGTCGCGCGCCACCACCTGCACCGCAATGCTGCTGAACGAGATTGATGAGCGAAGGTCAAGGATCGCCTGAAGTTCGGTGATCTCCCGCTCAAGGCTCGCTACGCGAGAGGCGGAGGCGGCGGCCTCATCGCGTTCTTGCAGTGTGAGAGCGAGGCGCGTGCGAAGCGCCTGGACATCCGCGGCAACTGCACCGATCACGGCAAGGCCGCGTCCAACCGCGGCGATCGGCTCGGTTAGGACGCGGAGCAGGCTGGAGGCGCCGTCGCGCACCGCAATGCTTGGTGGGGTACTAGAGGTGAGAAGGAGGAGCAGTGAGAGGACGATCAGCGCCGGAGTCCCGCGCCCGCCGAGTGAGACTCCTGTGCGACGCCCCGTTCGAAGCCGTGAACGAAAGAGCATGAATCTGTTACCGGAGTGGGCGCTGGTAAGTCTCTGGCACGAGCAGCTTCTCCAGCGTCTCCACCTCTTGCAAGATGATCCCTGTTCCACGCACTACGCAGGTGAGTGGGTCATCGGCGATGCGAACTGGCATGTTTGTCTCAGCGGCGAGTCGAATCTCAATCCCGAGCAGGAGCGCACCACCGCCGGCGAGAACGATCCCCTGATCCATGATGTCTGCCACCAACTCTGGCGGCGTCTCTTCAATCGTGTCGCGCACCGCATTCACGATCTCAACGAGTGACGGCTCAATCGCCTCGCGGATCTGTGGCGCGCCAACCTCAACAGATCGCGGTAGGCCAGTAAGGAGGTCGCGCCCACGCAGCGTGATGCGTTGTGCATCCCACTCGCCAGAGTGCGCTGAGCCAATCGCGATCTTGATATCTTCTGCGGTGCGCTCGCCAAGGAGCATGTTGTACTTGCGGCGAGCGTAAGCAACGATGTTCTCGTCCATCTCATCGCCAGCAATGCGAATGCTTCGCGCGGTGACGATGCCGCCGAGGCTCGTCACGGCAACTTCCGTGGTGCCGCCACCAATGTCAACGATCATGCTGCCGGATGGCTCAGCAACGGCGAGTCCTGCACCGATCGCGGCGGCCATCGGCTCTTCAACGAGGCGGACCCACCGCGCCCCCGCCTTCAACGCCGCGTCGCGCACGGCGCGCTTCTCCACTTCCGTCACGCCAGATGGGATGCCGATGATCATGCGTGGCCGCGCAGCGAGCCAGCCGCCCGAGTGCACCTTCCGCACGTAGTAGCTAATCATCTGTTCCGTCACCGCTGCGTCGGAGATGACGCCGTCGCGGAGCGGTCGAATGGCAACAATGTTCGCTGGGGTTCGACCGAGCATGCGCTTCGCTTCAGCGCCAATGGCGATCACCTTGCGCGACTTCGCCTCAACTGCAACAACAGATGGCTCACTAATGACGATCCCCTTCCCATGAACATGGACGAGGGTGTTCGCCGTGCCGAGGTCGATCCCAACGTCGTTGGAGAAGAGGCTGTAGAGGCGGTTGAGCATTGAGCGATGGTAGCACCAGCCTCCCGCTAGTCTGGCACCGCCGTGGCGGCCCAGATCGTGGGTCGCTGCGAACGGATGCTCGCCCAGCGACCGCGCCCGATCACGAGGTGGTCGAGGAACTCAAGGTCGAGCAGTCGCGCCGCCGCCACCACCTCCGCCGTCAGCCGCAGATCCTCCTCCGACGGCTCCGGATCGCCGCTCGGATGGTTGTGCACGAGTGCAAAGCCAACACCGCCCCCCTCTACCACTGGGCGAAGGAGCTCAGCAATGCGCACACTTGTCCCCGTTGCCGTCCCTACATACACCTGATGCAACGCAAGCAGCCCGTTACGCCCGTCAACCACCGCAACGTGAAGCTCCTCCTGTTCACGCCGCGCGAGCAGCGGCGTTGCGAGCGCAGCAAGATCCGCGGGCGACTGCACACGCTGACGCCCCGCCGGCCACCACGAAGCGGCCGTAGCAAGTGCCTGCATGACCTGCTGCACGCGATCCGACTCTTCCACAGAAACGCCTGCGCGAATCAGTCGCGCGCCGATGTGCGCGTGAAAGAGCTGCTCCGGCTCACCCTCCAACGCGTGACGAAGACGCTCAGCAAGTCCAGAAATCCCCGCCAACACTTCAATCGCAGCGAGGAGGCTGTCGTCACTATGTACCGCTTCGCTTGATGAATTCGTCTCTGGGCTCTCTGCGATCACCACGCTCACCTCCCCTTGTATCTGGTGCCTCCGGTGACGCGGCGAGCCCGCCGTTTTCCCGCTACGCCACCGAAGGCATCGCCACTATGGGCGGCGCCGTGTAGCGCACGAGTACGCGCCCTGTGTGGAAATGTAGGAGGCTACGCGGCGGTGAGGTTACGCCGCGAAGGTGGCGAGGACGAGCAGCGCGTTATATGCAGCGTGCAGCACGATCGTGGCGAGGAG
>CAJARA010000081.1 GCA_903944295.1 uncultured Chloroflexota bacterium | reverse complement strand
CCTCTATGTGCTCGGCGTGCTCACACTGCCACTCCTCATTGCAATGCAGGTTGGCATTGGCGCCGCAACCGCCTTCTTTCAGATCGCAATGCCCGCGTATCTCCCAAGACTCGCGAGCGGCGAGCGGCTCCTGAAGATCAACTCGCGCATTGTGGTGCTTGGCGAAGGTGCGGGCTTCGTTGGACCAGGACTTGCAGGCGGACTGATCACCCTCTTCTCTGCCCCTGTTGCACTGGTTGCTGATGCGCTGAGCTTCGCCTTAAGTGCGCTCAGCATCGCTTCAATCAAAACAAAAGAGCCAGCAGCACCAAAGAAGAGTTCACACAGCGTGGCGAAGGATTTACGTGAAGGGGTGCGCGCGCTCTGGGCTCGTCCACTGTTGCGCTTGATTACGTTAGAGGCGGTGAACGGGAATATTGCCTTCAGCATCATGATGGGCCAGTCGATCATCTTCCAGCGACTCGACCTTGGTTTCAGCCCCGCGCTCATCGGCGCTACCGCCTCCGCCGGATTCCTGGGCGGACTACTTGGTAGCTCGATTGCACCAACGGCACTGAAGCGCGTTGGATTCGGCCGTCTGATCTTTGGCACCACGATCATCTTTGGCTTCATTGAGTTCCTGCAGCCTCTCGCGTCAATTGCGCCAGTGGACCTTCGCGCTCCGCTCGTGGTGGCGAACTTCTTCCTTGGTGGCTTCTTCCTCTTGACCTACATCGTCCCAGTCACCACCTTCCGCCAGCTGGTGATTCCTGATCGACTCCTTGGTCGCGTGATGGGGGTGAATCGCGTGGTGACCTGGGGCATTGGGGCCACGTTCGGCTTTGCGATTGGCGGAGTGATTGCGAACGCCACGAATCGGCCGGCTGCCCTGCTGATTGGCGCCATCATGCAGACGCTCGTGCCGCTGATCATGTTCGGCGGTGCCCGCATCTGGAAGCACCGCACCATTGCCGCCGCTGTAGCGAGCGACACCCGCGCCGCCTCCCGCTAAGATCTCACCATGTGCAAGAAGATCACCTGCGATATCTGCAAGAAGCCCACCTGGGAGGGCTGTGGCGAACACATTGAGGACGCCCTCAAGGACGTCCCCACACCAGAGCGCTGCACCTGCCCACGCGAACCGAAGAAGTAGGCGCTCTGAAGTGATGAGCCGATCAGCAGCGCGCATCATCAGCGCAGCCCTCACCCTCTTCCTTGCAGTCACGGCGCTCGGCGCATCGCCAGCGCGTGCGGCGCAGAGTTCCGCCGTGCTCCCGAGCGTATCAACGCGCTCGCCCGGCTGGATGTACGACCCGAGCGTGGTGGTAGATATCAACCTCCAGATTGCAGACATCACGCAGGTTTCGTGTGACGCGTGGGCGCCGCGACCATACGTTCCAGCAACCTTCACGTTGAGCTATACGCAGACGGTGCGCGGGAAGACGTCGGTCACGAGCTTTGGGCCGTGGCAGATTGGCGTACACGCCAAGGGTTGGTACGGCTCATTCCGTTGCCTTGAAAATGACAAGGCGGGCCTCAAACTGAAGTTCAGCTCCTCGTCGCAGCGTATCAACGGCATCAAGAAGATCACCCTCAACAACATGGTGCAGGACGGCTCCATGTCGCACGAAGCACTCTCCTATGAAGTGTTCCGCTCCATGGACATTGCAGCACCACGGACCGGATACGCACGACTCACCGTCAACGGCGTGTACAAGGGGATGTATCTCAACATAGAGACCTACGACGACGTCTCCTTGGCCCGCTGGTTCCCAAAGACCACGCACCTCTACGAGGGCTCGTATGGCGGCTTCTACGATTGGACCACCGTGGCGGACGCGTACGGTCCGCATTACGAGGTCGATGAGGGAGACGAACTCAATCGAACCAATCTCCAAACGCTCCTTAACACCGCGCAAAACACCTCAAGTGGCTGGTATGCACGCATGGCTCCCATAGCGAATCTTGAACAGATGACGCAGGTGTGGGCGCTTGAGGCGTACCTTGGCCACTGGGATGGCTACTCGCAGTTCATCACCAACAACTACTACCTCCATGTAGATGGCAACGG
>CAJARA010000080.1 GCA_903944295.1 uncultured Chloroflexota bacterium | reverse complement strand
GGGATGAAGATCGCTGGGATGATCGCGAGAAGGGTGAAGAAGAGCAGATACGGCAGGCGTCGTCCAGCGCGGTCGGAGATTGCCCCGATCGCTGGAGAGATCAACGCATTGATGCCAACTGAGAGCGCAATCGAGATCTGCAGCCACAGGTTCCCTTGTGATTCACCGAGACCCTGCTCGCTCGTCAGGTAAAGGCCGATCGCGTAGGAGAAGATCCCGTACGACCAGATCGTGTTGGCGAGGTCGTAGAGCGTCCATGACGCGATCCATGTTGCTGGGACGGTGATGCGTACGCCGCCCGTTGATCGTGAAGCCATCTCGTTGTCCTCCCTCCCTGGGCGGGCTGCGATGGGCTCGCAGCGGCCGACCAGGCTTCAAAGAGGATGGCGGCTCCCCCGCCACCGCGCGAGTGGCGGCGCGCATGGCGCACCCGCACGAGGTGAGCGTGGCAGCCGCAATGTGAGCGTGTGCGCCGCTACGATCAGGCCATGGCACGACGAATCGCTAACCCCGCGCGCACCTGGGCGACGCAGCTTGAGAAGCGGCGACCTGGACTAGTGGCAGAGGTGCTGGATGGACTCGCCGCTCTCTACGGGAGGCCGCGTTGGAAGCCGCGACTCGACCCGATCAGTGAGCTAGTTACCACCATCCTCAGCCAGAATACGAGCGACACCAACGCGGCGCGTGCATTTGCTGCGCTACGCGAACGATACGCAGACTGGGCGGCGGTTGAGCGTGCGCCGGTGCGTCAACTCGTGAGCGTGATCAAGAGTGGCGGACTTGCTGCGCAGAAGGCGCCACGCATTAAGGCGGCGCTGAAGGCGACGCGGTTGAAGAGCGGCAACTACGACCTGAGTTTCCTCAAAGAGATGGAGCCACTCGCTGCGCGCGACTGGCTCACGGCGATCCCTGGCATTGGACCGAAGACGGCATCAATCGTGATGCTCTTCTGTTTCGGCGTGCCGCTGATGCCGGTAGATACACATGTAGAGCGCGTGAGTAAACGGATCGGCCTGATCCCAGAGAAGGCGAGCTTGAAGTTTGCCCACGACGCCTGGCTGCACCTGGTCCCACCTGAGCGCATGTATGAGGCGCACGTGGCGCTGATCCGACACGGGCGTGGCCACTGCGACGCGCTCCGACCAGACTGTGGCGGCTGCCCTGTTCGCGCACGATGCCGACACGTCAACCGCCGGGCACCATAAAGACGACTTAACGCGCTGACCAGTCCAGTCGCTCAAAGCGCACCGCGTCAGGGAGACCGAGCACCTCAACCGCCTCGCCAGTTTGTAGCGCGAGCTGCTCACCACCACCTGCAACATCCGGATCACGCAGTGCGGCGATGCGTGCATCGTCTGGACCATCCGCATGCGCCAGGATGCTCCACGCGCCGAGCGCTCCAATGCCGGCGACCGTGCGGATGGCGTGACCACCGCAGGTGCATGACGCTGCGCGCCGACCGAGCGCCATTGCTGATGCAGAATCGGCGATCACTGTCAGGCCTGGCTCGGCGATCCAGCGACGAAGCAGAGCGGCGCGTGCACTATCTGAGGCGAGCAGTGTGGCGTCACCGCCGCAGAGAAAGATCGTGCCGTTAGTTAGATCGCTATCTCTCGCTGAGAAGAGCGTCGCTTCGCAACCGCGCTCGGCGAGGAGTGTGACGAGTGCGTCCGCCTGGCGCTCATCATGTGAGGCGAGTGAGGCGATGCTGATCGGCGCAGGAGAGGTCGCGAGCCAATCGAGCGCCTCTGGCCACGCGCTCACGCGAACGCCAAAACCGCCACCAGAGAGGATCAGTCGTCCCACCTCAGCATCCTAGCGGTGCCGATTGCGCCATACTTGTCAGATGAGAAGTGACGGTGCAACAGGGCGAATCGTCTTGATCGGCTCAGGGGAGATCGGTCCGTCAATGGCTCCAACCCATCGCGCGCTCGTCGCCTCACTTCCGCCTCGCGACGCAACACCATCGCTCGTGGCGCTTGATGGCTCGTACGACTTCCAGACGAACCGTGCCGAGATGGGCGAGAAGATCGCCGTCTTCTTCCGCTCCAAGGTTGGCGTTGCCACCACCGTTGTTGGACTTCCGGAGACGGAGCGCCCTGGCGCCGATCTCGCCCCCTCCGCATTCACCACAACGCTCGCCGCACTTGACGCGGCGAACCTCCTCTTCCTCGGGCCTGGTTCGCCGTCGCGCGCCATCTTCCGCTGGGCTGGAACACCAATCGTTGATCGTCTCGTTGCGCGCATCCGTGCAGGCGCAACGCTGATCACCTCGTCTGCAGCAGCTGCGGCGAGCAGTGAGTCAACGATCCCCGTCTATGAGATCTATAAGGCTGGGCTCCCAGCACACTGGCTCAGCGGGATGAATCTCCTCGGCACGATGCTCGGGCTTCGCGTTGCAATCGTGCCGCACTGGAATAACGCCGAAGGGGCAACACACGACACCTCGCGCTGCTTCATCGGTGATGTCAAGTTGCGCGAACTTGAGCGATCGCTTCCGGCAGGTGTTGCCGTGCTCGGCATTGACGAACATACGGCGCTCTCCATTGACTTCGCGACCGACAGCGTTGCGATCCACGGGAAGGGCGCTGTCACCATCCGCATCCCTGGATCCGGTGAGACGGCGCTGCACAGCGGCGCATCCGAGCCGATCACCAGCTTCTTGGCGCGCTTCCCTAACGCCGATGCACCGCGCCCTGCCGCTGCGCCGCTGAGCCCAGAGGTCGTCCTCGACACAGCTCCCGCGGCCCCATCAGCGCGTGATCTCATTGCCCCAGCGGTGGATCGTCTGATCGCCCTGCGCGCCGCCGCCCGCGCAGAGAAGCGCTACGCAGATGCGGATGCGATTCGCGACGCCATTGAGGCGCTCGGGGTAGAACTTGTTGATCAGGCTGATGGTGTCAGCTGGAGCGTCCGCTCCTAAACGAGCCTCAGCTGGCGTTTAACGCTAGCGCGTAAATTGCGACATGAAGGCGCCGATCTTGCGCTGCGCCGCACTCGGCATCAGTCCAAGAATTCGCGCACTGATCGCGTTGACAATCCCTGGGACAACGAGGGCCCGCCCCGCCTCAACTGCGTCGAGCGCAGCACGCGCAACAGAATCGGCGCTCGTCAACATGAAGCTCGGTTGTCCCGCCGTAGACGAGAGGCCGCCACGCGCCTGAAAGCCGCTCGGCGTATAACCCGGTGCAACGCAGGTGACGCGCACGCCGAGTGGTCGTGCCTCCTCATGGAGCGCCAGCGTGAAGCTGCGCACAAAGGCTTTTGTTGCGGCGTACGTCGTGAATCCTGGGAACGGGAGGAAGGAGGCAACCGAGGCAACGTTCAAGATCGCGCCGCTCTTTCGTGGTGCCATCGCCACCAGCGCTGCACGTGAGAGACGCATCAGCGCGTTGACATTCACCGCGATCTCGTTTGACTCGCCCTCAGCATCAAGTTCGGTGATCTTCCCGAACCTTCCGTAGCCGGCGTTGTTAACAACGAGATCAAGTGGTGCTGCGCTATCAGCAATGCGCGCCTCAATCAGTGCGACGCCGGCAGGAGTTGAGAGATCGGCAACAATCGTTTGGCTCGTTGCGCCACTAGCGCTCGCCGCAGCGGCGACACGCGCCAGCTCATCGCCTCGGCGCGCCACAAGGACAAGGTCCCAACCGCGCTCAGCGAGTTGCAGTGCGATGCACTCGCCAATACCAGAGGAGGCCCCCGTGACAAGTGCGGTTCGACGACTCATATGGTCAGTATGCCCCGCGAAGGTCTCACTCGTACTTTTGGAGACCAAGAGCAGCGTCAGCGTGACCGGATTGTCGCGATCAGATCGCAGAGAGGTTGGTAGGGGGACCTGGACTCGAACCAGGGACCGCCGAGATATAAGCTCGGAGCTCTAACCACCTGAGCTATCCCCCCACGGAGTACCGCGCGCCTTAGCCTACCCCCTCAACGGTGGCGAGTGCGACAGAAAGTGCGGCGACGGCGAGTCCGAGCGCGCTCAACTCCCAGCCGCGCTGGCGCGCCCAGCGGGATGAGGCGCCGCTACAGGCGAGGCCGGTCGCCATCATCAGGCTTGCCACCACAAGTGAAGCGGGCGCGACCCGTGCTGGTGCAACGGCGACGACTGCCCCGACCGCCGCGCCGTGTGCGAGCAGTGCGAGAACAAGTGCGCGCCGCTCACCGAGTCGCACCACAACACCGCGTAGCCCAGCGCGCACATCTAGTGCTCGATCAGCGAGACCATTCTGCAGCGCGAGACCCGCGCCACCCGGAATCGCAGCGAGTGAGAGGCCAAGGATCGGCGCTGGAGCGCTGAGACCAGCCGCCGCCCAGGCGAAGAGCGGGATGATGCTGACGCCGAGCGCAAACGGGAGCCAGGAGAGCGGCGTGTTCTTTACGCCAGCGTTGTATGCGAGTCCGAGCGCGGCGCCAGCGGCGGCAAGCGCGAGCGCGAACGAACCGAGCTGTGCCGCAGCGAGAAGACCGCAGCTCACCCCAACGGCGGCGATGACGAGCGCGGCTCGCGCTGGTACGGTGCCGCTCGCCAGCGGCTTCTCCGCGCGACCAGCATCACGGTGGCGATCAAAGAAGTCATTGAGCGAACCGATGCAGGCGTGGACTCCAAGCATGGTTACCGCAGCGAGTGCGGCTTGATCTGCTCGCGCCCCCGCAACGGTGGAGAGGGCGGCGGCCACGGCGGCGTTCAGCAGTGTTGGGAGGGGGTGCGCCAAGCGCACGAGCGCCGTGACCTTCGTGACTCCACTGCTCATAAGGAGAGCCTAGCCTCCTGCTATCCTCTGCGCGATGACACTTCAAACCCCCGCACCAACAAACAGCATCCTCGCCCCAGCGATCAGCGTCCACGACCTGGTCAAACGATATAAGGGCTCGGATCGCAACGCTGTAGATGGCGTCTCCTTTGATGTTGCACAGGGCTCGCTCTTCGCCCTCCTTGGGCCGAACGGCGCGGGGAAGACGACCACGATCAGCATTCTCACCACCACGCTCGCCGCAACCTCTGGCAGCGTCCAAATCGCTGGCGCTGATCTCGCACACGATCAGGCCGAGGTTCGCCGACGCGTCGGCATCATCTTCCAGAAGCCGTCGCTCGATCGTGCACTCACCGGCGAAGAGAACTGCCGCTTCCACGCCGCGCTCTACGGCGCATACGCGTATCGTCCCGCCTTCTCACTGATGCCACAGGAGTACCGCGACCGCATCGTGGAGCTTGGCGCACTCGTTGGACTAGAGCGCGAAGATCTCTTCAAGAAGATCTCCAAGTATTCAGGCGGCATGCGCCGCAAGTTGGAGATTGCGCGATCACTCCTCCATCGGCCGCAGGTGCTCTTCCTTGACGAACCGACTGTTGGCCTTGACCCTGAGTCGCGCCGCTCCGTTGCTGGATACTTGGATGCGATCCGGCGCAGCGAGAAGACGACGATGGTCCTCACCACGCATTATCTCGATGAGGTTGAAATCGCTGATCGCGTCTGCATCATTGACCGCGGCAAGATTGTGGCAAACGGCACACCAGCCGAACTTCGCACTGGCACTGGCGTGACGCGCGTTGAGCTTGAGGCGGCGGATCGCGCCGCACTCGGCGCTGAAGTGCAGCGGCTCGGTCACACGCCGCAGCCAATCTCAGCAGGGTTCGCCGTTGAGGTGAGTGGCCCAGAGACGGCGCACAGCCTGCTTCGCGATCTGAAGACGCCACTCACGCGATTCGAGGTTCGCAGCCCGAGCCTTGAAGACGCCTATCTGAAGATCGTTGCGGCAACCGCAGACGATCGTGAAGAGTCGCCACTTGATGACGCACCGCGTAGGGGCTTCCGCCGATGAGCGGACTCTCGTCAACCAGCAGCGTTTCGCGCGGCTTCAGCATTCGCCGTGAGGCGGCGGCGGCTGGCGCCATTGCGGCGCGCGACGTCACAAAGCTCCTCCGCGATCCGATCCGCCTGATCGGCGGACTCGTCTTCCCAGCACTCTTTATTGGCGTCCTCGGTGGTGCATTCGCGTCAAACTTTGAGTCGCCAGGGATCGACCTGCTCCCCTTCATCTTTGCTGGGCAGCTGGCGCAAGGCGTCTGGCAGTCCGCCGCCCTCGGCCTCATCTCCATCCTTGAAGACCGAGAGAACGATTTTAGCCAAGAGATCTTCGTTGCCCCAATCGGGCGGCGCACCATCTTGGCCGGCAAGATCCTTGGCGAATCACTCGTCGCCTTCCCACAAGCCTTCACGGTGATGCTCTTCGGCATCGTGCTCGGGATTCCGCTAACGCTGGCGCAAGTCTTCGCCATCATCCCAGCGCTGATCCTGGTTGCCATCTTCGGCGCTTCGTTCGGCGCACTGATCGTCAGCCTCCTGCCGAATCAGCGATCGGCAAACCTCCTCTTCCCGTTCATCTTCTTGCCGCAATTCTTCCTCGCCGGCGCCTTCAACCCAATCCGCAATCTGCCGTGGTACCTAGACATCGTTAGCCACATCGCACCGCTCCGCTACGCGGTAGATCTAATCCGTGGCGCCTATTACGGCTATCCAAACCCCGCCGTCCTCGCGGATCCACTCTGGACAACCGGACTTATTGCCGTGCTTACCGTGGTGATGTTGAGCATCGGCACACTCCTCTTCGTGCGGAGTGAGCGCAACCGCTAATCACGCTCCGCTGAATCACCAGCGCCTCGCTCAGGATTACCCTTTTGTGAGGGAGAGGCGGATACTCACGGTGTAGGCGCGGGCCGCATCGTCGGATTCCCCTCGACGGTCCGCTCCAAGCACGGGAGGAGCGGGTATGCGAAACAGCTGGTTCGCTAACGCAGTTGCGATCGGTCGAGTGGTCATTGGAACGATCTTTCTCTGGGCTGGCCTGGAGAAGTTTATCGGTGGCGGTGGAGGCTGGACCGCAAAGGGCTTCCTTGCCTACGGAACGAACGGCACACTCGGTTGGCCGTTTGTCACTGGCGAGATCGCCGAAGGCACAATCTTCAACCCAACGCATGATCTCTGGGTTTCACTCGCTGCTAACGACGGCGCCATGTCGCTGATTAATTTCTTCGTCCAGTTTGGACAGATTGCTATTGGAGCTGCGCTGATTCTTGGGCTTGCGACTCGATTCGCTGCAGCGATGGGCACACTGATGATGCTCTTCTTCTTTGTGGCGGCATGGGATTTTGCCTACGGCATCGTCAACCAACACCTCACATATGCAGTGGTGACCTTCGGTCTTGCGATCGTGGGGGCAGGAAACTTTAATGGGCTGGATGCTCGAATCGCGAAGCAGCTCCCTAACTGGGCGCGCGACTACGTTGCATCCGGAGCGCCTGCGAAGGCGGGGGGCCGCGCCTAGCGGGCGCGGAACACGCGACTAGCGCCGGGTGCGGTGATCAGACCGCGTCCGGCCCCCGTCGCAGGCACGAGACCCGTCGGTTCCCGACAGGGTCGAGGCTGATCAGTGAGGGCGTTGTCGCCGAACAGGCGGCAACGCTCTCTCTGCATCGTGGATGGAATGTGCAGCCACTTGGCGGATTCAACGGTGACGGCACGTCGCCCTCCAGGATGATGCGGTCACGTCGTTCGCGACGGTCAGGCTCTGGGACGGCGGAGAGGAGCGCGCGCGTATACGGGTGTGACGGCTCCTTAAAGAGTTCTGCCGCTGGCGCTGTCTCCACGATCTTTCCGAGGTACATCACAGCGATGCGATCACAGAGATGCTCCACCACGCCAAGGTTATGCGCAATGAAGAGGTACGAGAGGCCGAGCTCCTTCTGGAGTTCGGCGAGCAGGTTAAGCACCTGCGCCTGAATGGAGACGTCAAGCGCTGAAACCGGTTCATCCAAGACGATCAGTGAAGGATCAAGGATGAGGGCTCGCGCGATCCCCACGCGTTGGCGCTGACCACCAGAGAATTCGTGCGGGTAGCGACGCGCACTCTCTGGTCGCAGGCCGACCATGTCAAGCGTCTTCGCCACCTTTGCCTCGCGCTCTTTTGCTGAACCGATCCCGTGGATGCGCAGCCCCTCACCCACCGCCTCGCCGATCGGCGTACGCGGATCGAGGCTGGCGAACGGATCTTGGAAGACGATCTGCGCCTTACGGCGATACGACTTGAGCTGTGATCCGCTCAGCTTAGTGATGTCCGTACCCTCAAAGAGGACCGAGCCCCCCGTTGGCTCAATCAGTCGCAGGATGAGTCGCCCAACGGTGGTCTTGCCGCAACCAGACTCGCCAACAAGTCCGAGCGTCTCACCAGCGCGCACCTCAAAGTCCACGCCATCAACGGCGCGCACCTGACCAACCACACGCTGCAGCGCGCCTGCGCGCACCGGGAAGGTCTTCGCAAGTCCGCGGACTTCGAGCAGTGGTGCGCTGCTTGCCACGGCGTTACCGCTTGCGCGCACCTTCTCACTCATCACTTCACCCCCTTCAGTGCGAGTGCGCCGTGCGCAGGATCGTAGAGGTGGCAGCGCACACAGCTGCCGCTCGCACCGTTGTGCGCAAGGAGATCAGGGTGCTGCGAGGTGCAGGCAGCGAGGCCGGTCGCTTCATGCTGTCCACAGCGATCGCCGAATCGGCAGCCGATGATGGGCTCAGTGAGTGCTGGAACCTGACCAGGGATCACGCGGAGCTGTCCACGCCCGGTGCCAGCGCGCGGGATTGCGCCGAGGAGCCCCTGCGTGTACGGATGACGCGGGTTGTCAAAGATCGCGTCGCGGCCCTGCTCCTCCACCACTTCGCCGGCGTACATCACGGCGACGCGATCGCAGAACTCAGAGACCACGCCAAGGTCGTGGGTGATCAGCACGATGGCGGTGCCGAGTCGCTCACGCAGGTCGCGCAGCAGCTCAAGGATCTGCGCCTGAATCGTCACGTCGAGTGCGGTGGTCGGCTCATCAGCGATGAGCAGCTCTGGCTCACAGGCGAGCGCCATGGCGATCATGACGCGTTGCGCCATACCACCGGAGATCTCGTGTGGGTAGGCATCGGCACGGCGACCAGGATCTGGAATGCCGACGAGTTCCAGCAGCTCAATGCCGCGCATGCGCGCCGCCTTCTCATCAAGCCCCTTATGGATGCGCAGCACCTCACCGATCTGATCAGCAAGCTTCTGCACTGGGTTGAGTGAGGAGTTCGGCTGCTGGAAGATCATCGCGATCCGATTCCCACGAATCTTCTGCATCTCCAACTCGGTAGCGGTGAGGAGTTCCTGGCCGTCGAAGCGGACGCTCCCGCCAGTGATCTGACCCGGCGGCGTAATCAGGCGCAGGATGGAGAGCGAGGTGACGCTCTTTCCGCAGCCAGACTCGCCCACAAGGCCGAGCACCTCGCCACGGTCCACGCCGAACGTTGCGCCGTCTACCGCGCGCACCACGCCGTCGCGCAGACGGAAGGAGGTCTGCAGATCGCGTACTTCAAGAAGTCGGTCAGCCATCACGCCCTCCTATCGCTGCAGCCGTGGGTCGAGCGCGTCACGAAGACCATCGCCGACCAGGTTAAAGGCGAGCACGGTCATGGTGATCGCAATGCCAGGGAAGACCACAACGTGAGGCGACGAGAAGAGGAGGTTGCGATCGGCGCCGATCATGGAGCCCCACTCCGCCGTTGGCGGCTGTGCGCCGAGGCCGAGGAAGCTCAACGCAGCAACGTCAAGGATGGCGCCGCCAATGCCGAGCGTTCCTTGGACGATGATCGGCGTCAGCGCGTTCGGGAGGATCTTCCGGAAGAGGATGGATGCCTCAGAGGCGCCGAGTGCG
>CAJARA010000079.1 GCA_903944295.1 uncultured Chloroflexota bacterium | reverse complement strand
GCCGCCGCGTGTCTGGATGCCACGCACCTCGCTACGGTCAAGCGGTCGTGTCAGCGTTGCTGCGGGATTTGCAAGCCCAGCCCAGCCATCCATGATGCCGGTGACGTGATGACCTCCAGACTCGGCGCGCCGCACAACGGCACGGATTGCAGGGTTAAGTCCTGGGCAGTCGCCTCCGCCTGTGAGGACGCCGATGTGGAGCCGCTTTGAATCCATCGTGGGGCTCATCGCTGCGGCCCTGTCATCTTCGCCGGCTGCACCAGCGTGTCGTACTCTTCGGCACTCACGTAGCCGAGCTTCAGTGCCGTCTCTCGCAGCGTGGCGCCACTGGCGTGGGCGCTCTTCGCAATCTCCGCCGCCTTGTCGTAGCCGATCGCTGGCGTCAGCGCCGTCACCAACATCAGTGATGCGTTGAGCAGTTCGCCGATTCGTTCGCGGTTCGGCTCGGTCCCATCGATGCAGTGCAGCGCGAAGGAGCGCGAGGCATCAGCAAGGAGCCGAATCTGCAGCAGCAGGTTGTGCGCGATCAGCGGCTTGTAGACGTTCAGCTGGAAGTTCCCCTGGCTCGCCGCAAAAGCGATCGCCGCATCAAGGCCGTAGACCTGCGCGCAGACCATCGTGAGCGCCTCAGCCTGGGTTGGGTTCACCTTCCCCGGCATGATTGAGGAACCAGGCTCGTTCTCTGGAATGTTGAGTTCGCCGAGGCCGGCGCGTGGGCCAGAGGCGAGCCAGCGCACATCGTTGGCGAGCTTCGTCAGCGTTGCGGCAAGCGTCCGCAGCGTTGCGGAGAGTTGCAGCGTTTGCTCTTGGCCTGCGAGCGCCGCAAACTTATCTGTTGCACCAACAAATGGCTGCTTTGTGGCGGCAGCGATCTTCTTGATTGAGCTTGCCGAAAAATCTGGGTGGCTGTTTAGCCCAGTCCCCACGGCGGTGCCGCCGAGTGCGAGAGGGTGCAGCCCAGCGGTGGCGGCGCTGATGCGTTCAAGGTTTGCAGCGAGTGCCGACGCATGAGCGCCAAACTCCTGGCCGAGCGTGAGTGGCACCGCATCTTGCAGATGTGTGCGACCGATCTTGACGATGTCGGACCAGGCGGCAGCCTTCGACGCAACGGATGACTGGAGCTGCTTCAGCGCAGGGAGCAGCTCTTCGCTGATCGCAAGTACTGCGGCGATATGGATTGCGGTAGGGAAGACATCATTGGAGGATTGCGAGAGGTTGACGTGGTCGTTCGGATGAATCGGGCTCTTCCCGCCGCGCGTCCCCGTTGCCGCCTCATTTGCGCGCGAGGCGATCACCTCGTTGACATTCATGTTGCTCTGCGTCCCTGAGCCGGTCTGCCAGACGGAGAGCGGGAACTCGTCGGCGAGTTTGCCAGAGAGGATCTCGTCTGCCGCTTTTGCGATCAGCGCTGCGCTCTCTTTTGGGAGGAGGCCGAGCTCAGCGTTCGTCTCTGCGGCGGCGCGCTTTACTAGGGCGAGGGCGGCGATGATGCGGCGGGGCATCTCCTCCTCGCCGATGGCGAAGAACTGCAGCGACCGGGCGGTCTGTGCCCCCCAGTGGTGCTCACTCGGCACGTCAATGGCGCCAAACGAGTCGCGCTCGCTGCGGATCCCTGCACCCTTTGCGTCGCTCATCCCAGCCTCCGAATCTAGGCGCTTGCGGCCCATCCCCCTAAGTGTAGGATCCTGGCGATGGATGCGGTAAAGATCGAACTTGACCCCTTCCGCGCGAGCGACGGCCTGCTGCTTTATCGCCGCGTCTACCGCCCTGTGGCTGCGCCGATTGGCGACCTCCTCCTCGGGCACGGCATCGGCGAGGACTCGTCGCGCTATATCCAGGCGGCACGCGCCTTTGCGCAGGCTGGCTGGCGGACGGTCACCTGGGACCTCCGTGGACATGGGCGCTCTGAGGGCCCGCGCGGCTATGTCTCTCGCTGGAGTCGATATCACGACGATCTCGCCGAGCAGGTTGATGCGCTGAAAAGCGATGGTCGTCCACTTGTCGTTGCGGCGCACAGCATGGGCGGCCTGATCGCCTTCGGCGCAGCTGCTGCAGGGCGTATTGCTCCAGACAAGTTGGTCCTCTCCGCTCCAGCACTTGAGGCAGATATCGCCACCTGGAAGCGAGTTGTTGCTCCTATCCTCTCCCGCGTCGCTCCAATGTTGCGCATTCCAACGGGGATTGGGGCCGACACGGATCCGGGAGAGCGTCTGCCAAATGAAGATCCAGAGCCGCCTCCGTACCTTCGCGCCGTTACGACTCGACTCGGTGATGAAGGCTTCCGCGCGCAACGCGCGGCCCGCGCAGTGGTTGCACGCGGTGGTGACTTCCCAGTTGAAACGCTAGTGATTCACGGGACGCGCGATCGCTTGGTTCGGCCAGAGTGGTGTGAGCCGATCGGCTCGCTCGGTAGGGTTCGCTATCAGCCGCTTGAGGGGTTCAACCATCACCCGTTCGCAACGCTGCGCTATCAGGATGCGGTGGAGAAGATTCTGGAGTTTATCGGTAAAGCGTGAGCTGAAGGTGACGCCTGTGGCGTTGCGGTTGAGTTACGCCTTCTCGAGTGCGGCGCGCGCCTTCTCTGGATCATCAACAACGAATGAGAAGGTGGCGCGATCGCCCCATCGTCCGGTGAAGAGGTGACCGTAGACGTTCACCCCAGCGTTAGAGAGTCGCTCAAGTACGGAGAGCATGCCGCCCGGCTTGTCGTCAACCTCTGCGAGGACGGAGTCACCCTCAATGAATTCGTATCCGCCCGCCTGCAGCACTTCGCGTGTTGCGGCGTCATCTGCCGTCTTCAGGATGACGTGACCGTGTTCGCCGACGCCGCCGCCACCGATCGCCTTGAGGTCAACGGACTTCGCCTCAAGTTCGCGACAGAGCGCGGCGAGGGCGCCTGGCTTATGCGCGAGCTGGATCACGAACTGTCTTGACATGAGTGGATCCTAGCGCCGCAGCGGGGTGTGCGCCACCCCTCCCCAGGCTGGGCTGGGCGGCGGTAGGCTAGCGGCAATGTTCGGTGGGCGCCGCCCCCGATAGGTGAAGTGAAGGAGGGGTCATGGCGGTCTTCAAGCAGTACATCAACGGTAAGGCGGTCGCCGCGAAGTCAGGGAAGACACTCAGCGTTGAGGACCCGTCAACGCGCGCCAAGATTGCAACGGTGCCGCACAGCGGTAAAGAG
>CAJARA010000078.1 GCA_903944295.1 uncultured Chloroflexota bacterium | reverse complement strand
TCGCGGAGATCGCCGAGCTCCTTCGCCGCCTTGATGCGTGCGATCACGGAGGGGCGCTGATTGTGGACAAGGTCGTGCAGCTCGGCCTCGAGTGCCTCACGTCCCGCCTTCGTTAAGTAAACCGGTCCAACCATGCGGGGGAGTCTAGCCGTTCCTACCCCTGTCGTCCCTTATGAGGCGCAGTGCAGCGGCCGTCACGCTCGCCAGCGCCAGCATGGTGATCTGGGGGGCGAGGGGGTTCCCCGCAACGATCAGGAGGAGGGAGAGGGCGGCGCTCCAGCCGGCCTGCAGGTTGATAGGTCGATCAGGGGGGAGCTTCAGCGCGCGGAGGCGGAGCGCCGTTGCGGCGAAGAGTGCCGAGAAGAGGAGGTCGGCAGCACCGAGGCCGATCGTCAGGAAGGATGCGATCGCAACGCTGCGATCTGTTCCGCCCTCTGGCGGCATCGTCCCACCAAGGAGTCCGTAGGTGAGCGCGCCAGCGGCGACAAGGCCGATGCCACGCACCCACTCTGCGGCGACGAGTGCGGTGAAGCCGAGAATCCTCGCGAACTGCATATCCGTAGGGTAGGCGGTCGCGCCAAAGAGTGCGCACGCGGTACGATTCACGAGATGGCTGGCGCCGCCGGCCGAACAAAGTGAGGGTGAGATGAGCGACGAGAAGAAAATCACGATGTACGGCGCAGACTGGTGCGGCGATTGCCGTCGCTCAAAGGGCTATCTCACCGCGCACGGCGTCCCCTTCACCTACGTTGATGTGGATGCAGATGCGGCGGCGAAAGAGATGATCGAGAAGCTTACCGGCGCAAAGTCAATCCCTGTGATCATCTTTGATGATGGGAGCTACCTGATTGAGCCCTCCAACGACGCGCTTGGCGAAAAGGTTGGGATCGTCAAGAGCTAGCCGTCTACTCGCGCCGCGGCGCGAGTGGCAGTTCGTCCAGGCTCTTCAAGATCACGTCGGCAAACTCCTCTGCCCCCGCCGATGATGGCGCGCCATCAAGTGGGACAAGGACGACGGTCATCCCCGCCGCCTTCCCTGCGCGCGCTCCGGCGAGTGAATCTTCAATGGCGAGTGAACGCGACGGCGTGATGCCGAGGCGGCGACACGCCTCCAGATAGACGTCGGGGAGCGGCTTCCCCGCGGTAACTTCGTCGCAGCTGACGTATTCGCGGACAACGCTGGCGAGGCCGAGCAGCTCAAGCACCGTGCCGATCACTACGCGTGGACTCCCCGATGCAACGGCAACCGGCCCGCGCGCGGCGGCGCGGCGAAGCGCGGCAACTCCACTGGCGATTGGCCGAATCGCGCCACCCTTGTATGCGCTTAGTAGGTGATCAACGGTGAGGCGCGCAATCTCCGCTGGATCCGAGTGACCGAAGAGCTTCGCCATCCCAGCGCTCCACTGCGCGGTGTTTGAGCCGTAGAAGGCGTGGAAATCCTCTTCGGTGATGCTGCTCCCCACCGCCTCCGCCACGGCGAAGCGCGCCGCCGCCCAGAGCGGCTCGCTGTCGCAGAGGACGCCATCCATATCAAAGACGACCCCTTCAGGGTCGAGCGCGATCGGTGGGAGGGGGCGGGCATCACTCATTCGCATAAGGGTAGCGGGGCGCGTACTCTAAGCGCATGAGCGAGCAGATTACGACCCTTCGCGAAGAGCCCGCCGCATGGGATGCGCGTCTCGCGCGCGCCTACGCCACCGGAGAGATCAGCGAGATCCCCTTCACGCAACTCGCTGCTTGGGCTACCTCGAAGCAGCTCACCGGCTGGACTTCGATCCGTCTTGTTGTGTCGCATCCGAGTGGCGCATGGGCGGGGGCGCAACTGCTGATGCAGTCGCTCCCAGGACCACTCGGTCGTCTCGCCTACGCGCCGCGCGCACCGCTCGTTGCGGCGCAGCGCCCAGAGATCGCTGCGGCACTCCGCGCTGAACTGTTGACCGCACTGCGCTCACTGCGTGCCGATGGCGTCACCCTGGTGCGACTCGAGCCTGGGGACTCGGTGGTGATGGATCCCGAAGGAAACGTGGTGCAGCCCGACGCGGCGCTGACCGCCTCGCTCCGTGCGCCGTGGCAGGTGGCCGCAACCTCCGCCAACCTGCGCCTACACCTTTCGGCTCCGATTCAGCCGCGTTCGAGCCGTCGCATCCCGCTGGCAGGCGGCGTTGAGGCGGTGCGCGCCGGGTGGCGTAGCAAGTGGCGTCAGTACGCGCGTCAGGCAGTCAGCGACGGCGTGACGGTGCGCCTCGGCAGTCCAGATGAGCTTCCATCGCTGAGTGCGGTGATGCACTCCATTAGCGAACGAACTGGAGCCGCGGCGCGCAGCGGCGAGGCATTCGCCCACCTGATGCGCGCCTTTGGGCCGCATGCCGAACTCGTGATCGCCGAACGGCACGGTGAGGGAGGCGGCGCTGAACTGCTCGGTGCGCTGCTGGTGGTGCGAACGGAGAGCGGGAGCACCGAACTCTTCGGTGGCGCCACCGATCACGGCAACGAGCTGCGCGCACCGTATGCGCTGAAGGCCTTCGCCATTGAACGCGCGATCACACATGGCAGTGCTTGGTACGACATGTGGGGCTTGGTGACGCCAGGGATCGCGCACTTTAAGGCGGGCTGGGGTGGCGAAGTTCACGCCTATCCGGGGGCGCTTGATCTAGATCTTGATCCGATTCGCGGCCCGCTCGTGCGCCTCGCGCTGCGCGTGCGCCGCGTAGCGAGCTAGGCGCTGTAAGGGGGAGTCACCGCGCGCGGTCGGCGCAGCGCCACCAGGTTGAGCACCCCAGCAGCGATTACAAGCCCCCAGATCAGGTGTGGTGCGGATGCGATGAAGATTCCGATGGCGCCAACTGCCGTGAGGGTGATGGCATAAAGACGCAGCGCCCCGCGTGCACTTGACGCTGTGAGACTCCAAACGGCGCGCGCTGCAACGAGTGCAGCAAGTCCGGTCGGAACAAAGAGTGCGATCCCAACATAGAGCGCGGCGAGGATCTCGCGCGCGAAGACGGGGAACTCGGGGAGACCTTGCGCTGCGGCAAACTCTGCGAAGAGGGTGGAGAGGCTGACGCCGAAGAGCTCCAGGATTCCGGCCACATCTTCACCGAGCTCAGCACTGGCGCGCGTGCCGAGCGACTCCCAGCTCTCGCCGCCCGCCTGGATGGAGGCCACAACTAGTGCAGCGATCGCAGCAACGCCAATTGCAAGAAGGAGCGCGCCAATCAGTGCGTTTGCGGCGGCGGCCGCAATGGAAAGTACCGAGCGGCGGTTACTTGACATGAGCGAGTGCGCGACTGAACTCCTGGATGATGTCGTCAGATCCTTCAATGCCAACGCTGATGCGGAAGATGCCGCCGCGCTTTGGCATCGGGTAGACCAGCGTGTCCACTTCGCCGAGGCTCACCCCTACGCCGAAGAGCGCGATGTTGTCGGCAAAGGCGCGCATCGCATCCAGCGGATCAACGCCCGCGGCTGCGCGCGGCTTGAATGAGAGCATCCCGCCCCACTTCCCGCCAAGGATCCGATCCGCAACGGCGCGATCCGGATGCGAGGCGAGGCTCGGGTGTCGCACCCACTCCACCTTCTCGTGCCCCTCTAGGAAGGCGGCGAGCTTTGTGGCGTTCTCACTGGCGCGCTCAACGCGGAGTGGGAGGGTGCGCGCACCGCGCGCGATCAGCCAAGAATTGAACGGTGACGCCGCACCGCCGAGGAGATCGGTCTGGCGACGAATCGGATCAACGAGCGCCTTGGATCCTGCGGCGATCCCGCCGAGCGCATCGCCGTGCCCAGAGACCCACTTGGTGGTGGTCTGCAGCACCAGATCTGCACCGTGCTCTAGCGGCCGAATCACCACCGGGCTCAAGAAGGTGTTGTCGATCACAAGGAGCGCGCCAGCATCGTGTGCAACCTTTGCTAGCGCTGGTAGATCGCTAATCCGCATCCATGGATTCGAGAGCACCTCGGCGAAGATGATCTTCGTGTTTGGTCGCATCGCCGCCTTTACCGCGGCAAGATCGGTGATCGCCACCGGTGTCACCTCAATGCCGCGGGTGGGGAAGTCTTCGGCGAAGAGGATTTGACTAATGATGAAGAGATCGTCGGCAACGATCAGGTGATCGCCGTGCTTCAGGTGCGCAAGCAGCCCTGCGGAGATAGCCGACATGCCAGAAGCCGAAGCGATCGCGCTCTCCGCGCCTTCGAGTGCGGCGAGCTTCTCCTCCAGCGCCGCGGTGGTGGGATTGTTGGTGCGCGTATAGAAGTAGCGGTTCGGCTCCCAGGCGAGCGCTCCGTCAACCGCCGCCTCTTTCTCATCGGCCGTCTCAAAGGTGAACGTTGCCGTCTGATAGATGGGGAGGTTATGCGCGCGCGTGGTGGGATCGGCCCCCTCGCCTGCGTGGACGGCAAGCGTCTCCATCGCCGCCTTCGTTAGGTCCTGCTTCCCATCTTTTGCCATGGCGGCAGTCTAACGGTGAGAGGGGACTGGAGCGGGAGAAGAGTCTCGAACTCTCGACCTTCTGCTTGGGAAGCAGACGCTCTACCAACTGAGCTACTCCCGCGTGGGCTGTGAGGATAGCGCATGGGGAGCGGGGGAGGCTACGCTCAGGTTATGCAGGAGACACGTCTACTTGGCTACCGCTGGCTCGGAAGGGTCGGCTATGACGAGGCGCATGCGCTACAGCGGCGTATGGTTGATGAGCGCGTGCAGGGGGCCGGCGCTGATGCCTTCCTTGCGCTGGAGCATGAGCCGGTGCTGACACTCGGCAAGAACGCCACGCTTGACCACCTTCATCTATCTGAAGCTGAATACGTGGCGCGTGGTATTGCGGTGCGGCGCGTGGAGCGCGGCGGTGAGGTGACGTATCACGGCCCTGGGCATCTGGTGGCGTATCCCATCATTGATCTGCGATCGGCGGGAGTTTCGCTGCGGCAGCACATTTGCGCGCTAGAGGATGCGTTGATTGCTGCGTGTGCTCACTACGGTGTGGTTGCGGAGCGGCGAGATGGTGCGCCAGGCTGTTGGGTTGGTGAACGGAAGATCGGCGCTGTTGGTGTGCGCGTGGAGCGCGGCGTTGCCTGGCACGGCCTGGCGCTCAATGTGGGGCGCGACCTTGAGGCCTTTAGCTTGATTAATCCGTGCGGCCATGCAGGGGTGGTCTCCACATCGATTGCACT
>CAJARA010000077.1 GCA_903944295.1 uncultured Chloroflexota bacterium | reverse complement strand
GACGCCACCCACGGTGCCAGATAGCAAAACGCCCCGCCGCAGCGTCTGCTGCAACGGAGCGCTATGGGATCGGCTTCGTTAGCTTTGAAGGTCTTTGTAGACCGCGATGAGCTAGGCGCGACCAGATGAGCGGGGGCTACTTGAAGCGCAAGGTTGCGCGCTCAATCGTGTAGTTGTTATCCGTGATAGACCCCGATGCGTAATAGATACGGAAGACATTGGGAGAGATCTCGTATCCGGTTGGATCAAGTCGACCTACATCCACCCCGGTAAGCACCTTCGGCGTTGTCCACTTCAGCCCATTTTTTGAGGTTGTGATGTAGAGCTGCTGTGGCTTCTGGCTCCCTTTTGTCCCGCCACATCCTGGCCCGTCAGCCACGATCATCACCCACTTGTTCTTCTTGGCGCGCAGAACTTCGGTGTCCACAAAGCCTCCAGTCAGACGCCATCCCTTCTCTTTCGTGAAGGTAACCCCGTCAGCAGAGATGTACGACGCAACCTTTTCCGGACAGTTCCCACTGGTGCTCGCCGGAGACTCAACGATGTAGATCCTTATGCGTCCATCAGGAAGACGGACGGGGTCGGGGACTCCCCATGCGCGTGTTGCCTGCGGGACGACCATCATGCTGGACGTGAGCGTCGCTGTACCAAAGCTGAGGCATTCGTCGGTAGTGCACGGAGCGGAATAAATGCCCTGCGTCTGGCTCACCTGATCCACCTTCTTGAAGTACGCACGCCAACCGGATGTGGTTCGTGTAATCGTGTAGTCCGAAACTGGACCGGTTGTCCCTGTTGAGAGAGTTTCTGCAGTACACACTCCTGCGGAATCACACATGGTGACAGCTGTGCCTGATGGGACTTGGTCACTTCGCCAGAGTCGGTCACCGCTCGGCGTCTTCATCACGTGTGGAGAAACGCCATTGAGGCCTAGGGAGACTGTGTCCTCTGTGAGCGTCCACATTTTTGGCTTGGCGGATGGAAGCGCACCTGTGCGCTCATCAAGCGAGGCTCGATTTGTTGAGGCTGAACCAACAGGCGCATTGGCCCCAGCTGCGAGCAGGAGAGAAAGGAACAGGGTCGCGAGCACGTTCATGCGGGGAGGCTACTCATACCTCCCGCCAGTGTCAAGACACCAGTTTGGCGCGCGAGCCCGACCGCAAAGCAAAACGCTCCGCTGCAGCGTCAGCTGCAACGGAGCGCTATGAGATCAGCTTCGTTAGTTTTTAAGGTCTTTGTAGACCGCAAAAAGCACGGGGATCATGACGATCACGCCGAGCACGAAGACGATCGGGTCGCTCACTTGCCCTTCTTGGCCAGCAGGTTGCCGAGCGAAAGGATCGCTGGGACCCAGAGACCGATATAGATGCCGTGCATCTGATTCGCCTCAACGCCAATACCGAAGTAGAAGGCGATGGAGATTGCGAGGCTGGCGCCGCCAGCGATGATGTACAGGTTCTTCGAATCCATGATGTTCCTCCCTTTACTGGCCCGAGTTTCGAGCCTCCTCGTACTTTAACGCAGGGCGGGGGGAGCGTCACCTTCGCCCAGGTCAACGTTGGCGATCCGTTCGCCCTTCTGCACGATGCGCTTCACCGAGGTTTGGGCGCCGTTAATGTCTTCGCCCACCTGACGGAAGTGCGTGGCGAGCTTCTCAATGCGCTCCGCGAGCAGCTCAACGTCTCGCGTCAGGCCGCCAACCTCCTGCTGGATAAGGATCGCCTGCTCCCCGATCTTGGATTCAACGTGGAACATGCTCACCGTTGCGAGCAGCGCATGTAGGGTGTTCGGCGAGGCGAAGACCACGCGCTTTCCGTTGGCGTACTGCTCAAGGTCGGGGAAGCTGGTGAAGAGTTCGGCGTAGATCGCCTCTGATGGGATGAACATCACGGCGAGGCGGCTCGTCTCACCGGGGATCACATACTTAGAGCCGATCGCGTCAATGTGCGCCTTGAGCGCCGTTCGGAACTGCGCCGCAGCGGTGGGGTCGCCAGCGACGAACTTCTGATACGCCTCAAGTGGAAACTTAGAGTCAACGCAGACACGGTTTGACGCAGCGCCGCGGCCCACGATGCAGTCGGCAATTTTGCCGTTCGAGAGCGTCTCTTGAAAGCT
>CAJARA010000076.1 GCA_903944295.1 uncultured Chloroflexota bacterium | reverse complement strand
TGCGAGTTTTCACGCAGCAACTCATCGCCCCACGCGTGGAAGGTCTTGATTGGCGTGGTGGCGTACCCGTACGGCACGAGACGGTCGACGCGTCCCTGCATCTCCTCCGCGGCGCGGTCGGTGAATGTCAGCGCAAGGATCTCCTCAGGGAGTGCGCGCTGTTCGGCGATCAGCCAGGCGACACGCCGTGTAATCACCTGCGTCTTCCCTGTGCCGGCGCCAGCAACTACCAGAAGTGGACCTTCGCCGTAGGTGACCGCCGCATACTGCTCGTCGTTCAGATCGTTGAGGAGATGCGCAAGGCCGTCACGGAAGGCGCGTGGCGCACGGACCGAAACTCCCGTCCAGACTGGGATCTGGTCAATGCCCCCTGGCTCTTTGTCTTGCGGTGCAGCGCTACGCGGCGCGCGTGGCGTCACCGTGTGCGGCGCGTACCGCCTGGCTGGGCGATCGCCGCCTCAATCGCCGCGCGCTCCTCTTCTCCAAGCGTTGTCTCACTGGTTCCGTTCATCACACGCTTCACATAGATGCGCGTTCCAACACGCGCATGAAGCGTGGTGATCACAACGCCGCTCCCACCATCGTCAAGGAGGGCGAGTGAACTGCTCTGTCCAGCTCCCGCGTCGTCATAAGCCTGGAACTGGACGTGTCCAACACGGCTCACCGCGCGATCCGCAGCCGCCTCAAGTTCGGTCAGGCGTCCCTCACTCACAGCGAGTCGGGTTGCATGCTCGGCAACTCCAGCGAGCGCCCGAGTCAGCTGCGCCCCACCGGTGGTCGCCTCCCCCTCGCTCATCAGTTCTCCGAGGGCTCGCTTCGCAGCACCTGCGCGCCGAAGGGCGAGGAGCGCGAGCAGGAGCCCGAGCGCCCCAAGCGCTACGGCTGCACCAGCGAGGAGGGTTGTCGTCTGATTTTCCATCCCCCCGATCGTATCAGCCCCCCTGTGCCAACTAGTCGTCACGCAGACTCCGCTATCCTGCCCAAGACGCGGCAGCAGGACCCATCACGAGGAGGAGTCATGGCGAAACCAGAGAAGCGCTTCCGACCCGACCAGCGCCCAAAGAAGGTGCGCCATACGCCGGTGAAGCGTGGTCTTACCGCAGCCGAAGAGTTGGCGGCCGCCTCCTTTGAGGCGAGCCTCAACGCGCCACGCGTGGTCAACGTACCAGCCGCGCCGATCAGTATTGGAAGCCGAACCGCCTCAACGCAGCGGCTCGCCGCAGAGGTCAGTGCCGAACTCCCTGTGGTACGTCGCGACCTCCGTCGCATTCTCGCAACATACGGTGCGCTCCTTGGTCTCCTCGCCGCGATCTGGATCGTTGCGACACTGACCGGCTTCATCAGCGCCTAAACGCGCGGGCCGATGGCACGCATCATCGTCGCCGAGGCGATCGCCGCCGATGGACTGCGTGCGCTGCAGGCTGCAGGCCATGAGATTGCAGACCTCACAGGTAAGCCACGCGAGGAGCTCCTCTCCGCCCTTGCTGGCGCCGACGCGCTCATCGTCCGATCGCAGATTCAAGTTGATGCTGCGCTGATCGCCGCTGGGCCTCAACTGAAGATCATCGGGCGCGCCGGTGTTGGAATTGACAATATCGACGCAGCGGCAGCGGAGCGCGCGAACATTCGCGTGGTCAACGCACCAAACGGCAATACGATCGCGGCGGCAGAACAGACCTTCGCCCTCCTCCTCGCCGTGGCGCGACACGTGCCGCGTGGCGACGCCTCCGTACGAAGTGGCGCATGGATCCGCGGCGAACTGAAGGGTTTTGAGCTACGTGGCAAACGACTCGGCATTATTGGGTTCGGACGCATTGGCCAAGCGGTGGCGAAACGCGCTGCGGCGTTTGAGATGGAGGTTGTCGCAAGCGATCCTGTCCTGACAGCAGAGCAGGCGGCGGCGTTCGGCATCAAGCTACAGACACTTGATCAACTGCTGATGGAGTCAGACATCATCACCCTCCATGTGCCAGCACTCGGAGATAGGCCGCTGATCGGCGCAGCCGAGATCGCCAAGATGAAGCGCGGGGCAGTACTCCTCAACGTTGCCCGCGGGAGCCTTGTTGATGAAGTAGCTCTTGCGGCGGCGCTCACCTCTGGCGCACTTGGGGGCGCTGGGATTGACGTCTTCGCCACTGAGCCGCCAGTTGGGTCGCCGCTCCTCACGGCACCGCACACCATCCTTGCTCCGCATCTCGGCGCGCAGACCGTTGATGCGCAGATCGCCGTTGCGGTGGAGGTTGCCGAACAGATCGTGAACTTCTTTACGACACCGCTCGCCTAACTCAATCCGGCCTACGTCGAGCCGCTCAGAGTGCAGCAGAAGTTACTCGCCGCCCGCCTTCGGCTTTGCCGCTGGCGTTGGAGTCGACGGGCTGCTCGGCGCTGGGGTTGCGGAGGCTGTAGGGGCTGCCGTTGACGCTGAACTCTCTCGTCGCTCCAACTTTGCCCAGCCGCTCCCCTTGAAGTGGACGCTCGTTGCCGAGAACTGACGATCAAGTGCACCGCCACACCCTTCGTGGGTGCGCTTCGTCTCATCCTCAATGCCGTGTAGCAACTCCACCGTCGTGTCGCATCGCGTGCAGTGATAGTCGTAGAAGGGCATCAGCTCCCCCGCTCAAGGCGTGCGATCTCGTCACGGAGCTCCGCAACACGGCGCTCTGCGCCAGCAACAACCGCCGCTGGCGCCTTTCCGGTGAATGATGGGTCGGCGAGACGCGCCTCTGCGGCGGTGAGTTGTGTACGCGCGGCGGCAAGATCACGATCACGACGCGCGCGATCCGCGCCAATCGTTGCCGCATCTGCTTGTGGTGGCATCAGTCGGCCAGTGAGCGCGTTCGAGACCACCAGGAGACCCTCTTCGCCGTCAGGGAGTGAGGCGGCAATGGTGAGTGGCTTTACGCGCGCAAGTCGCTCAATCGCGGCGCGAAGGCGCTCGCCTGACGCGGCAAGGTCGGCGGGGGCGGCAACGGTGAGCGGGACCCATGCGCCGGCTGGGAGCTTCGCGCTGGTTCGTGCCGCGCGCACCTCGCGCACAAGGTCGAGCCACTGATCAATGGAACTGCGACCACCCTTCGCCGCAGGAGCGTGTCGCTCGGGCCAGGCGGCGGTGGCGAGGAGTCCGGCCTCACCTTCGCGGTGCGGCAGCGCCTCCCAGATCCCTTCGGTGATGAACGGCGCGATTGGGTGAAGGAGGCGTAGTAGCGCATCGAGTCCATCCACCAGCGTCCACCAGACGGCGGCGCGCTCTGCGGCGGGGCGTGTCTCGTCGGCGAGGGTGACCTTGGCGAGCTCAATCGCCTGGTCGCAGTACTCAGCCCAGATCGCGTCATAGATGCGCTGCGCCGCCTCAGAGAATCCGTATCCGGTCAGGTTGCGGTCAACATCTTCAACCGCCGTGCTGATGCGCGACGCAAACCATGCGCCAAACTCACCCGCCGCCGCCTGCGCACTTGCTGCGTCGGGACGCTCACCCGTCACCTCAGGAGGACGTGCGCCGAGCACGTAGCGCGCCGCGTTCCAGAGCTTGTTCATGAAGTTGCGCGCGTTCTCCAGCTTCTCTGGTGAGAGGCGCTGATCGGCGCCGGCGGATGTTCCAGAGACGAGCGCAAAGCGCAGCGCGTCGGCGCCGATCTCATCAATCAGTGAGAGCGGGTCGACCACGTTCCCCTTCGTCTTGGACATCTTCTGACCCTCAGGGTCGCGCACCATGCCGTGCAGGTAGATCGTTTCAAATGGCGGCTCGCCCATCAGCTCAATACCGAGCATCATCATGCGCGCCACCCAGAAGAAGAGGATGTCGTGACCCGTCTCCATGACTTGCGACGGGTAGTAGCGTTTCAGATCGCTCGTCTGATCTGGCCAACCGAGCGTGCTAAACGGCCAGAGACCAGAGCTGAACCAGGTGTCAAAGATGTCGCTCTCCTGCACCAAGCTCTCAGCGAGCGCCCCGCACTCGCTGCAACCGCTTGGACCTTCAACTGCGGCACTTACGGTGATGTGGCCATCGGCGCAGTACCAGGCGGGGATGCGATGCCCCCACCAGAGCTGGCGACTCACGTTCCAGTCACGAATCTCGGTGAGCCAGTGCTCCCACGTCTTCTCAAAGTGCGCAGGGACAATGCGCGTCTTCCCTGAACGCGTGGCGGCGAGCGCCTTCTCTGCAAGCGGCTTGGTGCGGATGAACCACTGTGTGCGCAGGCGCGGCTCAAGGATGTCGTTGCTGCGCTGGCAGCGCGCCGGATTTGCCGTATGAGGCTTCACCGAGACGAGCAGACCGAGCGCGTCAAGCGCCGCCACGATCGCCTTCCGCGCCGCGAATCGCTCCATCCCAGCGAACGGCTTCGGCGCATCAGCCACAATGTGCGCCGCCTCATCCAAGATCGTCAGCGCTGGAAGATTATGTCGCAGTCCCACCTCGCGGTCGTTCGGATCGTGTGCTGGCGTCACCTTCACCGCACCAGTGCCGAACGCCTGGTCAACAAAATCGTCACCAAGGATCGGGACGGGCCGGTCAACAAACGGAATGATCACGCGCTTTCCGATCAGCTGTGCGTAGCGTGGATCGCTTGGATGCACCGCAACGGCGCTGTCCCCGAGCAGCGTCTCAGGTCGTGTGGTGGCGACAACGATCCCTTCACCAGGTGCGCCACCCTCCAACGGATAACGGATCTCCCAGATCTGCCCGCTCTCCTCTACGGCAATCGACTCAAGGTCCGAGACGCTCGTCTTGCAGCCTGGGCACCAGTTGACCAGCGCCTCGGTGCGATACGCGAGACCGCGCTCGTAGAGCGTGGCGAATGCGGTGCGCACGGCGCGGCTCGAAACCTCGTCCATGGTGAAGCGGGTGCGACCCCAATCGGCGGATGCGCCGAGGCGGCGGAATTGTCCAAGGATGACGCCGCGCGTCTCCTCCATGAAGCGATCCATCCGCTGCAGGTAGCGATCGCGCCCGAGGCTGCTGCGACTCTCCCCCTCTTCCGCAATGATCTTGTCGAGTACGAACTGCGCCGCAATTGAGGCGTGGTCAACACCGGGAAGCCAGAGTGTTGGTCGCCCCTCCATGCGCGCGCGGCGCGTCAGCAGGTCTTCAAGCGTAACGAAGAGTGCGTGTCCCACATGCAGGCCACCAGTGACGTTTGGCGGCGGCATGATGATCGTGAACGGCGGGAGCTCCGCCTTGGCAACGCTATCGCCCCCCTCTGGGTTGCCGTAGTCGCTTGCCGCCCAACGCGCCGCAACCTGCGGCTCAATCTCGCTCGGGGTGTAGGAGGAGCCGAGCTCGCGCGGAGCGCTCACGCCGAAGCGCGCGGCGCCGCCTTGCGTGGGCGCTGCAGTGGGCCTGCCGCCCGCTTTGCATCACTCGTTACGGTGCCGATCTCTGATTCGCTCAGTAGAAGTGGCGACACGCCGTCGGTGACGGCCTCCTCCGTCACAACACAGCGGCGAACGTCGCGGCGATCTGGCATCTCATACATGGTGTTGAGGAGCGTCTCTTCCACCACAGCGCGCAGCGCACGCGCGCCCGTCTTTCGCGCGAGCGCCTTCTCCGCCGTTGCGCGCAGCGCGCCTGGGGTGAACTGCAGCTCAACCTTGTGAAGTTCAAAGAGTCGCTGGTACTGCTTCACGAGTGCGCTCTTCGGCTGCACAAGGATCGCCACCAGGTCATCAAGCGTCAGACGGTCGAGAGCCACCACCATTGGGAGGCGTCCAATAAATTCTGGAATCAGTCCGTAGCGAAGGAGATCGTCTGGCATCAACTGCTCCAGAACACGTTCTCGCTCGTCGCTCCCCTTCGGCGCATCTGAGCCGAAGCCAATCCCACGTCGCCCAACGCGATCAGCAACCATCTTGTCCAGCCCTTCGAATGCACCACCGCAGATGAAGAGGATGTTGGTGGTGTCAATCTGGAGGTACTCCTGATGCGGATGCTTCCGGCCACCCTGTGGCGGAACGTTCGCCACGGTCCCCTCAATGATCTTGAGGAGTGCCTGCTGCACTCCTTCACCAGAGACGTCGCGCGTGATCGATGGGTTCTCCGCCTTGCGCGTGATCTTGTCAATCTCATCGATGTAGATGATGCCGCGCTGTGCGCGCTCAATATCACCATCAGCCGCCTGGATCAGGCGCAGCAGGATGTTCTCAACGTCCTCACCAACGTAGCCCGCCTCGGTGAGGCTGGTGGCGTCGGCAATGCAGAAGGGCACGTCAAGGAAGCGCGCGAGCGTCTGCGCAAGGAGCGTCTTCCCTGAGCCGGTTGGGCCAACAAGAAGGATGTTTGACTTGGCGATCTCTACGCCATCTGGCGAAGCGGGTGCGGCGATGCGCTGATAGTGATTGTGTACCGCAACGGCGAGCGAACGCTTCGCACGTTCTTGGCTGACCACATGCTCGTTCAGCGCGGCATGAAACTCGCGCGGCGTTGGCGTGGTGTCACCCCACGGATTGCTTCGCACTGGCGCACTCGGCGAAGGGTCAACGGCGATCTCGGCGCAGAGCGCAATGCACTCGTCGCAGATGTAGACGCCCTGTCCTGCGATCAGCTTGCGAACCTGCTCCTGCGTCTTGCGGCAGAACGAGCAGCGATATGAGCCACTTCCGGGCCCGCCAGCCTTCACGCGGCGACCGCCGCTACGCGACCCTTCGCGCGGTCCGCCGCTAGTAGATCCGTCGTCCGAAGCCGCCATCGCGTTCGCTCACTTCCTCTTTGGCGGAACGATTGGAGGGAGCTTGTAGACCTCGTCAATGATGCCGTACTCCACCGCCTCCTCTGGCGAGAGGAAGAGATCGCGGTCGGTATCCTTCACCACCTTGTCGATCGGCTGACCGGTGTGCGCGGCGAGGATCTCTTGGGTGGTCTTGACCAGCTTCTCCATCTCCTTCACCTGGATGAAGACGTCTGGCGTGTTGCCACGAAATCCGCCTGAGCCCTGGTGGATCATGATGCGGCTGTGCGGCAACGCGAAGCGTCGGCCAGGCGCACCTGCAGCGAGCAGGACGGCGCCCATTGACATGGCGATTCCCGTGCAGATGGTGCTCACTGGTGCGCGCACGTACTGCATCGTGTCGTAGATCGCCAAGCCAGAGGTGATCACGCCGCCTGGGCTGTTGATGTAGAGGAAGATCTCCTTCTCGGGATCCTCAGCATCGAGGAAGAGGAGCTGCGCAATCACCAGGTTCGCAATGTCGTCTTCAACGCCTGCGCCGAGGAAGATGATGCGCTCCTTGAGGAGGCGTGACCAGATGTCGTAGGCGCGTTCGCCCTTACTGGACGACTCAATCACCATTGGTACGAGCATTGACCCCTCCTCTCGTTGTGTGGAGGGTGAGTTTACTTGGCGGAGCGCTTTGCGGGCGAACGCTTCGCTTTGGGGGCGTCAGCCGACCCGCTCGTGAGGCTCGCCGCAGGGCTGAGGGCGGGAGTGAGCACGGGGCGTGGCGGGCGCTCGGGTCCCCAGTTCGGCCAGGCGCTCGGGTTGGCATCAAACCAGTCCTCAACGATCTTCTCCACCACGAGCGAGCGGCGGAGCGAGGCGCGAATGGCGCGACGGCCGCGCTCTGAGGCGAGATACGCCTCCAGCTTCCGCTGCCCCTGCACCTGCGGCTGCGCTCGGCGCACCTCTTCATCAATGAGCTCCTCTGGGACCTGGATCCCCTCGGCGCCGGCAACGGCGGAGAGGACGAGCAGGGTGCGTGCACGGCGCTCACCACGATCGCGGAGCTCTCCGCGAATCTCTTCGGCACTCTTCCCCGCCGCTTCCAGGTACTGATCAAAGGAGAGTCCCTGTCGTGCAATCGATCGTGCCAACTCATCCACTAGTCCGTCGATCTCCTCTTCGATCAGCGGATCAGGGATCTCAACGGTGGCGTTCTCCATGGCGTACTCCACGATCTTGTCGGCAAACTCGTGGCGGCCGCGATCGGCGGCGCTCGACTTCAGTCGCGTCAAGATCTCAGCACGAAGCCCGTCCACGTTCTCAACGTTTGCCACCTGCTTAGCAAAGGCGTCATCAAGTGGCGGCGGGATGCGCGCGCGCAACTCTTGGATCACCACCTCAAATCGTGCCGCCACGCCGCGCAGCGACTCCTCCTGATAGTCGTCCGGGAAGGTCACTGAGACGGTCGTCGCGTCGCCGATCTTTGCATCCGTAAGCTGCGCCTCAAAACCTGGAATAAGTCGCTCGGAACCGAGCACGATCGGCATGCGCTCGGAGGCGGCGCCGTCAATTGGCGAGTCGTCCTTCGCGCGATAGCCGGTGAACGAGATGATGGCGTAGTCGCCCATCGCGGCGCCACGCTCTGTCACTGGTGTCAGGACCGCGTAGCTGTCGCGGAGATCGTCAATGACGGCATCAACCTTCTTTGCGTCGGGCTCTTCAAAGGTTGGCGTGAACTTGAACTTCTGATAGTCGCCAAGCTTCACCTCTGGCGGAACGGAGACGGTGGCGGAAAAGCTGTACTCAACACCCTCCACTACTGGCTGTGCCTCAATCTTCGGGCTCGTCAACGGGAGTGTGTCTGACTCCATGATTGCCTTGCGATACCCGCGCTCAATCAGAATCTCTGTTGCCTCTTCCAAGATTCCCGTGAGGCCAGCGAATCGTTCTACTACGGCGCGTGGCGCCTTACCGGGACGGAAGCCTGGAATGCGGCTGCGGGATGCAACCTGGCGCACCGCACTGCTGATCGCCGATGCCACCTCGTCGGCGGGCATGACGATCTCAAGGAGCACGCTGCTCTTTGGACCAGGTGTAGAGGTGACCTTCATGCGGTCAACGATAGCGGAGATGTTGCACCTTGATGGTGGGCGAGGTGAGACTCGAACTCACACGTCGTTACCGACACCAGCTCCTAAGGCTGGCGCGTCTACCATTTCGCCACTCGCCCCTAAACATCATGGGTGGATCCGCCCGTTTCGTCCACCCGCCCACCGCTACGCGCAGCGTTCGGTCGTGGATCAAGGAGCGCATCAATCACGGCGCGGCCACCCTTCTCCGCAGCGGCAGCGGCGAGTCCGGCAGCAAACGCGCCGACCACGCCACTCCTCTCTGCTGATCCACGTGTGGCCTCCTCACTCGTCCGCGGCGTGCGAGCCCCAGTGAGCCAGCGCAACCCGAGGAGGGAGAGGGCGGCGAGAAGTCCGATCACCTGGAGCGGATGTTCGCGCAGCTCCTTCCCAAGGCCGCCACTCGGTCGGAGCCTTCGCGCAATGCTGCGCGAACCCTCCACTGATGCACTTCGCGCACTACGCAGCTGCTGGGCTTCGCGCGCAACGTTCGGTCGCGCATCAAGGAGCGCCTCTACACGCTGCTCGTGCGTGCGTTCGCTCGCGCCTCCGCTCATGCGTCACCGCCGCGATCAGGTCGAATCCGCTCAGCGGCGCGTGTCAGCGTCTCAGCAACGCGCGTGATGCTGCGACGGAGTGTCCCAATCGCAGCGTCGGCACTCCCGATCGCCTCCCCTACCTCAGCGGCAACGCCTCCGAGTGCCTCCTCACGAAGATCTTCCAGCGCTTGCGCCGTTGCGCGCAGCTCCGCTTCGCTCGCGAGTGGCATGAAACGATCAGTGAAGCGCTGCGTCTCAAAGTTGCGCAGCCCGAGCAGTAGATCAACGAGGACCACGGTGAGGAGCAGCGTGAGCGCAAGGCCGGATGCAGGACCTGGCTCCCAGGCAAGCGGAAGGAGCGTCAGTAGCAACACACCAACTCCAGTGAGCGCGCCGAGCACGAGTGCCCGTCCACGGCGTCCGGTTGGAATGCGGAGGATGGAGGAGGCGATCGCCGCAGCGAGTGAGAGGAGGAGCAGCGTCATCTGCGCCGCACCCCAGAGCTGCGATCCGAAGAGGCCTTCACCAAGGATGAGGAAGAGTGCAATGAGGAGGCCAAGCAGTGCGGTGACGATCAGCGAAACGATCGCTGCGGCGCCGATTAGGGTGATGACAACATCGCGAGCGATCGCACCGAGCTCTGCGCGGAAGAGCGACCAGTGGCCGAACAGGAGGGCGCGAATCGCGCCGATCAGCTGATCAATTGATTCGCTAAAGCTCGCTTCGCTGCGTTCGCGCTCTGGCATTACGCGATTGTGAGCGTGGTACCGCTCTCGCTCGCGGCACGCACCGCAAGCCGCGCGGCAACCGCTCCGGCAACCTCTTTGAGTGCGATCGCTGCAGGACCCGCCTCGCGCTGCGCAACGGCAGGGATGCCAGCGTCGCCACCTTGGCGCACCGCCATCTCCAGTGGCACCCGTCCGAGCATTTCAAGCTGCTCCTCTTTTGCGAGTCGCTCGGCGCCACCACGACCGAAGATCTCTGTCTGCTCGCCGCAGTGCGGGCAGGCGAACGACGACATGTTCTCCACAATGCCAAGGATCGGCACGTTCATGCGGCGGAACATTGCGAGCGCCTTGGTCACATCGGCGAGTGCAACATCTTGTGGCGTGGTGACGAGCACCGCACCGGCGAGCGGCACCGCCTGCGCGAGGGTGAGTTGCGCGTCGGATGTTCCGGGTGGAAGGTCAACAACGAGATAGTCGAGGTCGCCCCACTCAACGTCGCGCAGGAACTGTTGGATCGCCCCGCCGATGAGCGGGCCGCGCCAAACAATCGGCTGGCCCTCTGGGACGAAGAACTGGATGGAAATCAACTTCACACCGTGGCGCTCAATCGGTTCAATCTTTCCGCCAGGGCTCGACTTCGGCGTGCCAGTTGCACCAAGCATCTGCGGAAGGTTCGGTCCTGTGATGTCCGCATCAAGAAGTCCGACGCGCGCACCACTCTGCGCCAGCGCAACGGCGAGATTGACGGAGACGGTGCTCTTTCCAACGCCCCCCTTCCCCGAAGCCACAGCGACAACGTTGCGAATGTTCGGCAGGAGCTTCTCCTGGCTCGGCGCAGCGGCGCGGCGCACCTTCGCCCCCCAGCGGAGTTCGGTGAGTTGCACGCCGATCCCATCAAGGGCGCCGCGGATGTCCCGCTCAATGACGTCTTTCAACGGACAGGCGGGGGTGGTCAGCTCGATCATCAGGCTGGCGTTCGAGCCGTCTAAGGCGAGCTCCTTCACCATTTCTAGGGTGACGATGTCCTTGCCGAGCTCGGGCTCCTGCACGGCGCTGAGCGCCTGCATCACCGTCGCCTCGCTGATCTCGGCCATTCACCCTCCTATCTCTTGGTCGATCTCTCGGTCAGAGGCCCGCTGATCGTGCTCAGGGCGGGGCTGTCACCACTCCTCCACATCGTACCCCGCAACGCCGTTTGACCCCACCCCCCGTGGGTCATACGCTCTGCACGTCCTCATGTTGAGGAGCGACGCGCGGAGCGCACTGTGGAGGTGACCCCGAGGGTGGCTGAAGTCGACGTCCGGCTGGTTAACGTGACCAAGAAGTTCGGGGATGCGATCGCGGTCGACGCGATCACCCTTGACGTGAGCGACGGCGAGTTCTTCACCCTGCTCGGACCATCCGGTTGTGGCAAGACCACGACACTCCGCATGATCGGCGGCTTCGAGCAGCCGACGAGCGGCCTGATTGAGTTGAAGGGTGTTGATGTCACCTTCCTCCCCGCCTACGAGCGCGACGTCAACACCGTCTTCCAGAGCTATGCACTCTTCCCGCATCTGACGATCTACGAGAACGTCGCCTTCGGCCTGCGCCGCTCCGGCATTAAGGGCGACGAACTGAAGCGACGCGTTGGCGAAGCGATGGAGCTGGTGCAGCTCATCGGCTACGAGAAGCGTGTCCCAGCACAACTCTCTGGAGGACAGGCACAGCGCGTTGCCCTTGCACGCGCGCTCGTCAATGAGCCCGCCGTCCTCCTCCTTGATGAGCCGCTCGGCGCGCTCGACCTAAAGCTGCGCAAGCAGATGGGCATTGAACTGAAGCGCATCCAGCGAGAGGTCGGGATCACCTTCATCTATGTCACCCACGACCAAGAGGAGGCGATGACGATGTCCGACCGCATCGCCGTGATGAATAAGGGGCGCTATGAGCAGCTCGCCGGCCCAGAGACACTCTACGAGCGACCATCAACACGTTTCGTCGCCGGCTTCGTTGGCGCGAGCAATCTCCTTGAGGGGAAGGTTGGCAGCGATGGCGATGACTGGACGGTCACCCTCCCCTCTGGCGCAGTCGTTCGCGCACCGAAAAGCCTCGGCGATATTGGGAGCAGCGGCGCGATCGGCGTGCGCCCAGAAAAACTGACCCTCCTGGAGCGCGGTCAGCAGTCGAAGGGGAACACACTTGAAGGGACCGTTGTTGATACGAGCTACCTCGGCGTGATCACGCAGTACGTTGTTGAAGGGAAGGGCGGGCTACGACTCTTAGTCAGCGAGCAGAACATTGACCGCACGACGCGAAGTGACACCTGGCGACCTGGGGAGCAGGTCACACTCACCTGGAAACCGGAACATGGCTTCGTCGTTGGCGATGCCGCAAGCGCTTAGGCGCAGAAGGAGGAGAGCAATGAGCACCGAGAAGAAGATGGGAATGGAACTCGATCGACGAACAGTGCTGAAGGCTGGTGCCGTTGCTGGTGCCGCCGCCTTCCTCGCCGCATGCGGAACCTCTGGCGCCTCTACCGAGCCGACAGAGAGCACGGGGGGCGATAAGACGCCAGCTGCTGCGATCAACTTCGCCAACTGGACCTACTACATCGACGTTGATGACGGCGTTGACACCGCAACGGCAGACACCTCAGAGAGCCTCCGCCGATTCCAGGCGGAGTACGGCACACGCGTGAACTACCAAGAGGTGCTTCTGGATAACGACGAGTTCTTCGGCACGATCAAGGCGCCGCTTGAGGCGGGCCAGGACACCGGCTGGGACATCGTCACGCCAACAACGTGGATGGCGAAGAAGATCGTTGACCTTGGCTGGGCGGAGAAGTTCGACAAGGCAAACATGCCGAACTTCGTGGCGAACCTCGCTGACGAGTTCAAGGGGCGCGCTGCAGATTCAAGCAACGACTACCTTGCACCGTGGCAGTCGCTGATGACCGGCCTCGGCATCAACACCAAGAAGACAACCCCATTCACGAAGTTCTCAGGACTCTGGGATCCAACACTCAAGGGGAAGGTCGTACTGCTCACCGAGCTGCGCGACACGGTTGGTCTCGTGATGCTCGGCAACGGCGCCGATCCATCCGTTCCAACGCGTCCAACCTTTGACGCTGCGATCGCCACCCTCCAGGGGGAGATCAACTCAGGTCAGGTGCGCAAGCTTGCGAGCCAGGGCTACACAGAGCTGCTCATCAGCGACTCTGCCTACGCGGCGATCGCCTGGTCCGGCGACGTGGGGATCATCAAGTTGGATAAGCCAGAGCTCGACTTCGTTGTCCCAGATGAGGGCGGCATGTACGCCACGGACAACATGCTGATCCCGAAGGGGGCGAAGAACAAGTACACCGCTGAGCTCTGGATCGACTTCTATTACCGCCCTGAGATCGCGGCGATCGTTGAGGCCTACGTCCAGTACATCTGCCCTGTGAAGGGCGCTGCGGAGGAGATCGCCAAGATCGATCCTGCGCTGGCAACGAACCCGCTGATCTTCCCAGACGCGGCAACCAAGTCGCGCCTGAAGGTCTGGGGTGATGTGAGCGCAGAAGACCAGGCCTACTTTGACGAGCAGTTCAGCGGGATCGTCGAAGGCGTCGGCGGCTGATCGCCTCACTGACTGAGACGAGTTGATGGGTATGATTCGGCGCCATCCGGCGCTCGTCCCGCTCCTTCTGCTCCTCCCGGGCCTCGTCTGGCTTGTCTCGTTCTACCTTGCGCCAAACATCCAGATGTTTGCGAGCAGTTTCTGGAGCGGTACACTCGAGAGTGGGTTCAGCTTTAGCTTCTCGAATTGGACGAACTATACGGACGCGCTGGGTAAGTATCAGCAGCAGTACGCACGCTCAATCCAGTACGGGTTTGCGGCAACGCTGATTTGCTTTGCGATCGCATTCCCACTCGCCTATTTCATCGCCTTCAAGGCGGGGCGTGCCCGCAGCGCGCTCCTCTTCCTCGTCGTTGCACCATTCTTCACCTCGTACCTGCTGCGCACGATCGGTTGGCGAACCATCCTGGGTGACGACTCAATCATCCTTGGGCCACTGAAGGCGGCAGGCCTCGTGGATCCTGCGGCGCGCTTCCTTGATACGCCCTTCGCGGTAATCGCAGGGATCGCCTACAACTTTGTGCCGTTCATGATCCTCCCCATCTACGTCTCGCTGGAGAAGATCGACCGCCGCCTCCTTGAGGCGGCGCAGGATCTCTACGCAACGAGCTGGGGTGCCTTCCGTCGCGTCACACTCCCGCTGGCGATGCCCGGCATCTTCGCCGGCTCTCTCCTCACCTTCATCCCTGCGATCGGCGACTTCATCAACGCGGAACTTCTCGGCAATCCAAACACCACGATGGTTGGCAATGTCATCCAGCGCCAGTTCCTTGTTGATCGGGACTACCCAACCGCGGCGGCACTCAGCTTCATGCTGATGGTGCTGATCCTCGCTGGCGTCGCGCTCTATGGCCGACTCCTCGGCACCGACGAACTCACCTCAAAGGCGATCTAATGAGCATCATCCGAAAGATTGCAGCGGTGGCGGCATCTAGATTTCTCACCATCTACGCATCGCTCGCCCTCCTCTACCTGCTCCTCCCGATCCTGACCGTCGCCCTCTTTAGCTTCAACGATCCGATCGGCCGTTCCAACTACTCGTGGGCCTCGTTTACCTTTGATAACTGGCTCACCCTCTTCCGCGATCCAACGCTGGTCAGTGCGGTCGGCATCTCGCTGCGCATCGCACTCGTCTCAACCATCATCGCAACCACCATCGGCACGCTCATGGCGATGGCGCTGGTGCGCTATCAGTTCAGGTTCCGAAAGGCGATCGACCTCTTCGTATTCCTCCCACTCGCCACCCCTGAGATCGTTCTTGGCGCTTCGCTCCTCACCCTCTTCGTCACGCTACGCATCCCGCTCGGCGAGATCACACTGATCCTCGCCCATGTGATGTTTAACGTGAGCTACGTGGTGGTCACGATGAAGGCGCGTCTCGCCGGCTTTGATATGCGACTAGAAGAGGCGGCGGCCGACCTTGGCGCAACGCCGTGGCAGACCTTCTGGCGCGTCACCTTCCCGCTGATCCTCCCTGGGATTGCGGCGAGTGCGGTTTTGGCTTTTGGACTCTCCCTGGACGACTTCGTCATCACGCGCTTCAACGCCGGGCAGGTGCAGACCTTCCCCGTCTACATCTATCTGAAGGTGCAGAAGGGAATCCCGCCGCAGGTGAACGCGTTCGCCACCCTCTTCTTCGTGGTGACGGTCTCGCTCGTTGCTATTGGCGCCCTCCTCCAGCGCCGCCGCGCTAACCTGAAGCCATGAGCAGCAAGGGTGGTCCGATCCCAGGGCACGAGGTCATCGCCCCGGTTTGGGGCCGCGCCGGCAACGTTGATGTTGAGCGTGGCGAGGGCTCCTGGCTGATCGACCGCGCTGGCGAGCGCTGGCTTGACTACACCTCAGGGATCGGCGTGGTGAACACTGGTCACGCACATCCGAAGATCGCGGCGGCGATCGCTGAACAGGCGACAAAGCTGATCCACGGCCAGCAGAACATCGTCTATCACGAGCCAGGACTACGACTCCACGAACGTCTCAGCAAAGTGCTCCCAGGTGGACCATGGGGCGTCTTCCTCTCCAACTCCGGGAGTGAGGCGATTGAGGCGGCGGTGAAGTTGGCGCGCCGCGCAACGAAGCGCCGCGTGATCCTTGTCTTCCGCGGCGGATATCACGGCCGCACCGCGCAGACCATGGCGATGACCACCGCAAAGAACGTCTACCGCGGCCACTTTGAGCCGCTTCCAGGATCTGTCTATAGCACCGCATTCCCCTCCTGCTACCGCGCACCGGTTGCGGCGCGCGACGCGGGCACACCCGGAAGTGGCGGCTCTTGCGCCGGATGCAGCTGCCGCTGGGAGGAGGAGTGGGATCTCACCCTCCACACGCTCGCGAGCGCAGAAGATGTTGCCGCCGTTGTTGTTGAGCCAGTACTCGGTGAGGGTGGCTACGTTGTGCCGCCAGCGGGATTCCTCCCGCGCCTCCGTGAACTGACACGCGAACTCGGCATCCTGCTCATTGCGGACGAGGTGCAGACCGGCTTCGGTCGCACCGGAAAGATGTTCGCAGTGCAGCACCAGAACGTTGAGCCGGACATCCTGGTGATGGCGAAGGGGATCGCCTCAGGGCTGCCACTCTCCGGCATCATCGCGCGCAAGGAGCTCCTTGAGAGCTGGGCGCCAGGGACGCACGGCGGAACGTACGGCGGCAACGTGGTCGCCTGCGCCGCCGCCCTCGCAACCCTTGATGTGATTGAGGACGAGAAGCTCGTTGAAAATGCGGCCACGCGCGGGACGCAGATGCTCGCCGGCCTCAAGAAGATCGCGGCGGGTCGTGCAGGGATCGGCGACGTGCGCGGCCTCGGGCTGATGCTCGCCCTTGAGTTCGTCAAGCCGGGCGAAGGCGACGGTCGAGTCCCGGATCCAGATGCGGTGAAGCGCGTCATTGCCGAAGCGAACAAGCGGAAGATGCTCCTTCTCTCCGCCGGAGCCTACGCCCAGGTGATTCGCATCATCCCGCCACTTGTGACCACGGCGGAAGAGGTTGATCTGGCGCTGAAGATTCTTGAGGAGTCGCTCGACGCAGCTGGAGTGAAGCGCAGCTAAGCGAGTGTCTAGCGCGCGGCGCTGATCAGCTCGCTCGGCGCCGCAGGGAGCGGATCAGAAAGTTCAGGAACCCACTTCCCCACAAGGTCGCGCGTCCCAGCAACACCAAGCTGCGTGAAGAGCGACGTAAATCGATCTCGCTGTGTCTCGAGGATCTCGCCCTTGCCGGAGAGATCCCAGAGCTGGCGCTTAAAGGGCCCCAGCGCCTTCTTCCGCGTGCGATAGATGAACTGCTCTTCGCTATCGCCAGGCTTCGCCTCGTCGGCGGCGTTGGCGTGCAGCCATGCCGAGATCTCGCTGCGCAGCTCCGTTGGGAAGGATGGGTGGTCGTAGAGCGTGTTCTGGAATCCGGTGGCGAGATGCACTTCGGCGGTGCCAACCTCTGGGAATCGGTGGAAGAGATCTTCTGGAAGCGTGGAGGCGCCGTGCTGTACCGCACCGGCGAGGCCGCGCTCGCGCGCCAGCTTCCCGAGTCGTTCCAGCACGCCAAAGTCGAGCGCAACTTCGGCAACGCCGCCACCTGGAAGTGGCACGCCCCCGTGGCTCGTCCCTGTCTGCACGGAGACCTTGCTCAGGCCCCGCGCGCCAGGTCGTAGCCGCGCAAGCGCGACATCAAAGCCGTCTAGGTAGGCGGCGAGCTCCTCAACGGTGGAGTTGTTTGTGCCAACTTCGCCGATCTCACCGCCGATGCTGATCTCAACACCGCTCGGCTCAATGGAGCGGATCAGTGCCGCCGCCTCAGCGCTGCGCTCAACGTTGACGCGCTGCTCCTCGGCAACAGTTGCCTGCGAGAGGTCAACGAGAGTGGAGGCATCAATGTCGATGTTGCGGTACCCAGCATCAACGGCGAGCCTGCAGGCGCGCGCGATCTCTGCGGCGACCGCATCAGGATCGGCGGCGTACTTCTTCGCAACGAACTGGTAGTGGTCCCCTTGAATGAAGAGCGGGCCACGCCAGCCGGCGGCGATCGCGGCGGCATAAATGCTGGTGGCATAGTCGACCGGACGCTGGAAGGTGTAGGTCTGCTCCGAGCGGGCGAGCTCAAAGATCAGCGCCGCACCGCCCATCTTCGCAGCGCACTCGAGCGCGCTGCGTGCCATGTCAAAGACCTGTGAGCGGAGGTTGATCGCCGGAACGCTCAGCCCCTCATAAACCCCCGCCGCACGGGCGGCGTAGAGCGGTGCGATGCTCGCGCTATAGACGCCGCTCGCCGCAGCTGCGGCACGTGCGATCCACTGCGCACTCTTCACCGTCGCCTCATCTGTGGAGAACGCGGCGCTCCAGGCGATGATCGCTGCGCCGCTCGTGCGCAAGAGATCGGCGTTGACCACCGTCAGTGAGCCGTCAGTGGCAACGTGCAGCGACCCGTTCAGCGCCTGCAGCAGATCTGCGGGCGAGGTGGCAACGTGGCTCATGCGGACTGGCTCATGAAGAAATGATAGCGCGGCGCCTCACTGCGCTCACCATCACTGAATTTCGCCAGCCTCAAGGATCTGAAGTCGCTCGGCATGCCGAACCTCGTATGCCGGCTGCGAAACTCCGCAACGCTCAGCAAGCTCTGGTACGGCGGCCCAGGCAAAGTCGTCCCATACGGCGCGCGTCGCATCCCAGACGGCGAGGAGTGCCGGCGGGCGACGATCCCCCGTCTCGGCGCTGCGCATCAGGTGCGCCGCGGTGAGGTTGGTTGCGTCCAGGCAGAGGACGAGGCCGAGTCGGCGCAGATCATCTTCGGGGACGCGGTGCGGATCTGCGCGCAGCGCGTCGAGAAGCTCTGCAAGGCCCGTCGCACGCGCCTCAATCAGTGCGGGGAAGCCACGGCTTAGCGCACGAAGAGCTGTACGCGCCGTCACAGGATCAAGGCCGCTCAGGAGACCGGCGATGCGGAGGCGGCTGCTGCGCGGACTGCGCGGCGCACTCCCAGCCAGCGGATCCATACAGCCGATCCCCGTTGGATCGGCGAGCCACTCAAAGTAGTGCCCACTCTTAATCTCAATCTCACGACCACTCTCCGCAGCTCCAGGGACGGGAGATGCGGCGGCGAATGCGCCTGCAACGCGCGTAGCGAGTCCTGAACTGCTGCCTGCCACGACCAGTGGCACGCCAGCATCTGCAAGTAGCGCAACGTGTGCGGCGAGCGCTCCACCAATCACGCCGTCGCGCACCAGTTCGCGAAGGAGAGCTGCCTCGTCACTCATCGCCGCTCCATCCGCAGCGTGCCGCTCTGCACAACTCGCGCGATCCAGTCGGACTCATCGCCAATACGCGTCTCGTGCCCGTGCCCAGGGATCACGCGCGTTGCTGGATCAAGTGTGGCGAGGCGCGCGAGTGACTCGATCATCGCCGCATCATCACCACCAGGGAGATCGGTACGCCCCCATGCACCCTGGAAGAGCGTGTCGCCGCTATAGAGGATCCCCGCTGCGCGATCGTGCAGCGAGATAGAGCCCTCCGTGTGTCCGGGTGTATGCATCACGAGAAGGTTAATCTCCCCCGCCGTGATCTGGTCGCCCTCCTGCAGGTCTCGTGTCGGAATCACCGCGGGGATAGGGAACGGCGCCGCCATCGGTCGCGGATCTTCTAGTCGATGTCGGTCGAGCGGGTGTGACCCGATCGCGAGCTCCCGACCTTCGTGGGCCCGAACATGCGATGCGAGTGCGGCGAGCTCTCCCGTGTGATCCCAATGCCCATGCGTTGAGAGGGCGAGGACGAGTTGCCAGTTGCGTGTTGCCAGCTGAGCAACAAGTTCGGCAAGCGACGGGATTGCAGGATCAATCACCACCGCCTCGCGGCGCGCCGTGTCGCCGATCAGTGAAACGTTCGTTCGGAGCGGGCCAATCGGGAGGACGAGCAGCTCAACCGTCACGACGCTTCTCCAGTCGCTGCGCCGCCGGGCTGAACGAACGCGGATCAAGCTCGTCGCGCAGCGTCGCCTCGTTGGCGCCAGTCAGTCGCAGAAGTTCGGCGAGTAGTGCAACGCTCCGCTCCGACGCTACGGCATCAACAACCGTCTGTTCACGTTGTAGAGAGAGCGGCCGCGGACGCTCGGTGAAACCGATGCGTGCGCCACCACGCCCACCGAGTGACGCTGCGTAGCGCAGCCCCCAGAGGAGCACCTCGCGTGGCTCTGCGGCGGCAGTGGCTCCTGGTGACGGTACGAGTCCCAACACGAGGCCACGATCACCAGGGAGTGTGGCGGCGGCGCGCCATGCGTCCGGGTCGCCGATCGGATCAATCACGAGACTCTCTGCCGGGAGCCTCCCCCACTCCGCCGCGCTGAGCGGCGCGATTGGCGAATCTACGGCAACGATCATCCGGTGAACGCCTTCGGCGGCGACGAGTGCCGCGGCGAGCTCTTCGAACTCCTTCGCGTTGTGCAGTTGCGCGACGCTCAAGCGATCGGTGCGAATCGCAACGATCTCTGGCTGGATCGCCAGAGCGCCACGCACCGCAGCAACAAGATCGCGCCCGTTCTGATCAACAACGAGGTAGGCGGCCTGAAGGCCCGCGGCACGTGCCTGACGTAGCTCCTCTGGATCACTGGTGAAGAAGGGCCCGCCAAGACGCTGCACCAGCGCGAGCCGCTCTTCAAACGTTGCTGCGAAGGCGGCAGGCTCCAAGAGCGTGGCGAACACGACTAGATCGGCAGTTGGACGCGGAGCTGCGCCAAGCTCAACCAGTTCACAAAGATCAGCACGAGCAGCACGCTAAGGATGAGTGTCGCGGCACCCTCTCGCGACTGGCTGGCGGCGAGGCCGCTCCAACGGCTCCGCATCGACTCGGCTCGCGTTGGCGCAATGAAGACGCCAAGGAGGAGACCGAAGACCAGGCCACCAATATGCGCCGCGTTGTCGATGCCACCACCCACAACGCTCGTGCCGAGACCGAAGAGGAGGTTGACAAGGATCAGCCCGCCGATCTGGCCAAGCGCTGCGCGAACGCCGCGCTCAACGAGTGGCCGATGTGCCCACTCTGCGCCGAGCGCCACACCGAAGAGGGCGAAGACGCCACCAGATGCGCCAACAGATGGCGTGAGCGGTGACCAGATCGCACTCGCGAGCGATGCGGCGATCACGCCGAGGAGATACCAGAGGAGGAGTCGCTGCGCACCGTAGAGTCGCTGCACGAGTCGCGCGCCAAGATCCATAGCGAAGAGGTTGAAGAGCAGATGCAGCGGACTGCCATGAACGAGGGCAACCGTGAGGAGTCGCCACGGTTCAAGGGTGAGCAGGTCGCCGCGCGTCACGTCAAGTTTGATCAACGCGAGGGGCTCAAGGATCGCCGATGAGGCGAGTGCCGCAACAGAGACAACGGCGGTGACACCGACCATGGCGAGTGGGAGGAGGCGCTCTCTGCCGCCGCTGCGCGATCGAGAGAAGGCGAGACGTGAACGCAGCTTGCTCCCACCCGTCTCTTGGGTAAGCCAGCCGATCCGAGCCGCAATCTCTGCACGCGCCGCCTCCGTTGGCGCGTCGCGCTCAGCGCGCTGGTATTCGCTCAGCGCCTGTGGAAGCTTGCCAGCAGTGACGTGAAGCACTGCGAGGCGGCGTCGCGCAACAAAGCGAACTTCGCGGTCGCCACTCTCTGCCGCCTCTTCTAGGAGTTCAACCGCTTCGTCATCGCGCCCAAGTCGTACGAGTGATTCAGCGGCCCCAATCGCGCCACGACCCGCTAGTTCAAGCTGACCGGTCTCTGCGGCACGCAGGAAGTAGTTCAGGGCAAGCTCGGCGTCACCCGCGTCCAGCGCATCGGCACCAGCGTCAATCAGGCGGCCAGCGTCACTGGGGCTGATCGGCCCGCTCGACTCAAGTAGCTCGTCTAGCTCCACTAGACCCCCGCCTCAGCGCCGCGCTCCGTAGCGGCGAGCCCAACGAGGAGGACGTCAAACTCTGGCCCCTCAACCTGGGGGCGCGGGATGAAGAGGGGTGGCGGCGAGCCTCCCCCTAGCGCTGCAGACGCGGCTGAGCCGTCAGCGGGAAGGGGGCTCTTCGCAACGATGATCAGCTGCGCGCCAACAAACGAGGCGTCTTCTGTCACCTGGCGAACAACGGAGGAATCAAGCGGATCAATCAGCAGCACCGTAGTGAAGCTCGTCAAATAGCGAAGACCGAGCTGCACGTCCCCCGCATCTACGGGAATGCCGTGTGCCACGTCGCCAGTTGGGGTCACCAGTGCGGGGTCGCGCAACAGCGCAACATGACCGATCCCGTCGCGCGAGAGGGAGAGGATCGCCTGATCGCCCGCCGCATCCGCACCAACACGACCAACAAGCTCCACGCGCTCACCGCGCCGAACAAGTTCAGCGGCAACCCGGATCGCGAGCCCCCCAGCCTGGTGCACCCCGCTCGTATCTGGCAGTGCCGTTGGGCTGCCAATGATGACGATCACCCCCTGCTCGGTCATGCGTCCCTCGCATCGCCGCGAACCTCTACGGCGAATCCGGCGTCGCGCAGTGGTGTGGCAACAGTTGCCGCATCACCAACGACCACGATGCGTTCGGTCTCAGCGTCGAGCGCCGCAGCAACGCGCGCAACCTCGTCACCGCTCACCGCATCAATCGCCGACTGGAAGCGATCAAGTTCGGAAGGCTCGAGCCCCACGGCAACAAGTCCTGCAACGGCACCGGCAACTGGTGAGGCGGAGCCGAAGCGCAACGGGAAGGTGCCGCGAAGGTACTGACGCGCCGCGTTGAGTTCGTCATCTGATGGTGGTTGCGGCGTCATGGAGGCGATCTGCACGCGCGCCTCAACGAGCGCAGGTGCTGTGACAGAACTCTCCACCGCCGTGCGCGCAGTGAACGGTCCACGTCCGCGACGGAACTCAAAGCCTGCGGCGGCACCGTAGGTGTAGCCCTTCTCTTCACGCAGCACGCGGTTCAGGCGTGAGCCGAAGAGGCCGCCGAGCACCTCTGAGTGAATTAGCGCGGCGTAGAAGAGCGGATCAAGGCGAGAGCGACCGACCTTCCCGATGCGCAGCTCAGACTGCACCGATCCCGGTCGATCAAGGAGGAGGAGTCGCGGCGCAGCCGCGGTCCCAGCGCCGCCGGGTGATGGTGCATCCGCTGCAGTTGGCGCGACTGGGGCCGCGGCGCGCAGTTGCGCGAGCGGACTCGACTCAACCGTGCGAATCACTTCGGCAGCTTCAAGCTCTCCGGCAATCACCACAGTGGGCACCCCTGCGCCGAGGAGCAGCGCGTGGCGCTCCATCAGCGCATCGCGACTGATCGCCGCCACGCTTTCGCGCGTGCCGCCCATCGGGCGTGAGTAGGCAGCGGATGCGCCATAGATTTCCGCGATCAGCGCCTCGCTGGCGCGCGCACGTGGGCTCGCCTGCGACTGCTCAATCGCCGCGAGTCGCAACGCCTTGACGCGGTCTACCTCGCGCTCGGGGACGCGTGGCGCGAGTGCAATCTCCGCGACCAGGTCGAGGATCCCTGCGAGACGGCTCGCTGGCAGCGAAGCGCCGATCACAACGCTCTCCCATCCAGCCTCTGCGCCGATCTTCGCACCGAGCAGCTCGCTCGCCTCAACAAGTTGATCCGCATCGTGTTGCTCCCCTCCCTCAGTGAGGAGTCGCGCAAGCGCCGCAGTGAGGCCGGAGTTGCTCGCCGTCTCTAGCGCCGCCCCACCTGGGAGGAGGAGTTGTACGGAGGCGAGTGGTCGCGCCGGCATCGGTAAGACGATGATGCGAAGACCGCTCGCGGTGAGATGCTCAACTGAGCGCGGGAAGCGGTACTCGCGTGGACTCCCTGGGCCCGGTCGCTGCGCGCTCATGCTGTCTCCACCGCAGCTTGCTCAACTGGTTCGTACCAGAGCACCACGCGGTTCTCTGCAGAGAAGAGCGCCGCCGCGCGCTGCACTGCGGCAGCGTCAACCGCCTGATAGATCGCAAGGTCGCGATTGATCCGACCAGGGTCGTTGAGGAGGGTGGCGTACATGCCGATCTGGTCGGCGATCGATTCAGGATCGGAGCGGAGCGACATCTCTTCTGATTCAATAAGCGCACGAGCGCGCTCCATCTCGTTCGCCGTTGGTCCCGTAGCGGCGAGTCCGGCGAGCTCCTCAAAGAAGAGCGACTCCATCTTTGCGGCGTTCGCCCCAGGACGGAGCGTTGCGGAGCCCACAACGAGCGACGCACCGCCAACGAACGGGAGGACGGAGAGCCCAGCATCCTGCGCCACCTGCTCCTGGCGCACCAGACGCCGCGTCAGGCGGCTCCCGCGGCCACCGGCAAGGATCTGGCAGGCGATCTCGAGCGCAGGAAGGTCGGGGCTCGCAAGGACTGGTGCGCGGAAGGCGAGGTGGAGACGCGGATCTGGAACTTTATCCTTCACCGTCTTCCGAATCTCACCGCCGAGTGGTGCGCTCAGTGCAAGGTTCGGATGTTCTGGGAGTTCGCTGTTTGCGGCGATGCCACCAAAGTGTCGCTCAACCGCAGCGGCGATCTCCGCCTCATCAATGTCGCCAACAACGGTGAGCACCGCATTATTCGGCGCGTACCAGGTGGCGAAGAAGTCGTGCACATCCTGCAGGCTCGCCGCGTCGAGATCTTCCATGGAGCCGATCGTTGGGTGGTGGTACGGATGCCCCTTCGGGTAGGCGAGCGCGAGCAGCTCAAGGTAAGCGGTGCCGTATGGCTGGTTGTCGTAGCTGGAGCGCTTCTCGTTCTTCACCACATCGCGCTGGTTATCAAGGTTCGCCTGATCGAGTGCGGCGAGGAGTGTGCCGAGTCGGTCCGCCTCCATCCAGAGGATCAGCTCCACCCACTCGGCTGGCACCGTGGCGAAGTAGTTGGTGCGATCGAGCCACGTGGTGGCGTTCGCACTTCCACCAACAGATTCAATCAACGAAAGATGTTCAGCCTTTGAGACGTTTGCGGAACCCTGGAACATCAGGTGCTCAAAGAGATGCGCAAAGCCAGTGCGACCCGGTCGCTCATCCTTGGATCCAACGTGATACCAGAGGTTCACTGTTGCGATCGGTGCGGTGCGATCAACCACGGTGATCAGGCGAAGGCCGTTGGCGAGCCTGCTCTCCTTCAGTGGGATCGGCAGTGGATCAGACACGTGTGTCTGCCTCCGCTAGTTCAGCGGGATCAGGGAAAAGAGGAGCGCACCGAGAAGCCCAACGGCGAGCCCTTGTGCAGCAATGATCAGCGCGGTGCGGCGATCGGCGGCGAGCGCGGCAGCGCCTGCAACGCGCGACATGTTGCCGATCTTCTCAAGGTTGAAGGTGCCAGCGAGACCATACGCCATGCAGAAGCGTCGACGCGCCTGGATCCATCCAATTGCGGCGCCAGTCAGCGGGAGTGCAATGAGGAGGCGTGGTCCGAGGCCGCTTGGTGCACCGAGTGCAAGGAGCGCTGCGCCAAGGAAGAGCGTGGCGGCAAGGCCCGCTGCAGCGGCACGCTTGCGGCGCGTGATCTCCTCAGGACCGATGTTGCATGCGCCGGCTACATACTCAAGTTGCATGAATAGATTGTAGCCGCTACCGGAGTCCCTCGCCGCTGAGCGGGCTGATCGCAACACTCGCGAGTGAACGGCGCACGGCGAGCGATTCAGCGGCGGCAACGGCGGTCTCCATCGTGGTGAGGCAGAGCACCCCCTCCTCCACCGCGGCGAGCCGAATCTCCAACGCATCGCGAAGGACGCCACTCTGCGGCGATGGCGTATTCACTACGGCACAGATCGCACCAGATCGGATCAGCTCCACGATCTCTGGCGCGCCGACCCCTCCACCAGTACCGAGTGGGGCGGCCACCGATGCACTGATGCCGATCGCCGCGAGCGCGTCACGCGTCCCTGGCGTTGCGGCAATGTCGTATCCAGCCTCTACCAGCGGCTGCGCCAGTTGCGCCAGGAGCCCCTTGTCGCGGTTGGCGATGCTCAGAAGAACGATGCGCTGCCCCTCGCGCGGTGGCGGCGGGAGGAGGTTTGCGGCGATCAGCGCCTTCCCGATCGCATCGCGTGCGCTGGTGCCGATCCCGATCACCTCGCCGGTGCTCTGCATGAATGGCCCGAGCGTTGGATCCACACCACGCAGCTTTGCGGTGCTGAATGCTGGCGCCTTCACCGCAACGCCGGTCGGCGCAGATGCCACGCCCGAGCGGTAGCCGGCGCTCGCCAGCGTGTCGCCGAGTGCAATGTCTACCGCGAGCGGCACCATTGGGATCCCCGTCACCTTGCTCATGAACGGTACGGTGCGGCTGGCGCGTGGGTTCACCTCGATCAGGTAGATCCCCTCCTCGCGCACGATGAACTGCGCGTTGACCAGACCGCGAACGCCAATCTCGCGCACCAGCCGCATGAAGATCTCGGCGACCTCCGCCTGGCGCTCAGCAGAGATGCGCTGCGGCGGATAGACGGCGATCGAGTCGCCAGAGTGCACGCCAGCGAGCTCCACATGCTCAAGAAGTCCAGGGATCAGCACCGTCTCACCGTCCGTCACCGCATCAATATCAATCTCGATCCCTTCCAGGAAGCGGTCGATGCGCAGCGGACGTGCCGCAGCGATCTCGCCGATTCGTTCAAGTTGGCGCGTCAGATCGTCTGGCGTGTAGGCGAAGTCAATCGCGAGCCCGCCGATCACGTATGACGGGCGCACGATCACCGGATAGCCAATCTTCTCGGCGAGCGCGAGCGCATCGGCGCGACTGCGGGCGAGGCCGCCCTGCGGCTGCAGGATGCCGAGACGGTCGAGGAGCGCGGCGAAGCGGACGCGGTCTTCTGTCTCGTCGATCGCCTCGAGTGATGCGCCAAGGAGCGGGACGCCTGCGGCGGCGAGTGGCGCGGCAAGGTTCAGTGGCGTCTGACCGCCGAACTGCACGAATGCGGGGAGTGTCTCCACTCCCTCTGGCGACTCAGCGCGGATGATCTCCATGATTGATTCCGCATCGAGCGGCTCAAAGTAGAGGCGCGTGGAGGCGTCAAAGTCGGTGGAGACCGTCTCCGGGTTGCTATTCACCATCACCGCGGACCAGCCGCGTTCGCGTAGCCGCTCAGCGGCGCGCACCGCGCAGTAGTCGAACTCAATCCCCTGCCCAATGCGCACGGGACCAGAGCCGATCACCAGTGCCGCCGGTCGCGGTACGGGCGGCGCCTCGGCGGGTGAGCCGGCCGCGGCGAAGGTGCTGTAGAAGTACGGCGTCACCGCCGCAAACTCTGCGGCACAGGTATCCACCATTGCGTAGCCTGGCGTGAGGCCGAGCTGCGCACGCCGCGTGGTGATGCGCGCTTCATCCAAGCCAGAGATGCGTGCCAGATCTTCGTCGCCGATCGCCGAACGCTTCGCTGTGGCGAGAAGAGAGATGGATGCTGGATCTGGCCCAATCAGCGTGCGCCCCGCCTCTCGCACACGGTGCTCAATGGAGATGAGTCGCTCAAACTCTGCCAAGAACCAGCGCGTAATTCCCGTCGCCTCATGCACCGCGTCAGCACTGACACCGCGCCGCATCGCAGCAAGAAGTCGCCAGAGTCGCGAATCAGACGGACGGAGGAACTCCTTAAGGCCTTTGCCGCCGCGCGCGCTGATTGCGGCGAGTTCGCCGTCCCATGACGCCTCCTCCGCGGTTGGCCCGCTCCCCTTCTGCTCCATGGAGCGGAGCGCCTTGTTGAGTGCGGCACCGAACGTACGGTCGATCGCCATCACTTCGCCCGTCGCCTTCATCTGACTGCCAAGAAGTCGATCTGCGCCAGGGAACTTGTCGAACGGGAAGCGTGGCAGCTTCACCACGATGTAGTCGAGCGCCGGTTCAAATGCCGCAACCGTGGTGCCCGTTACCGCATTAGGAATCTCGCGCAACGTGCGGCCAATGGCGATCTGCGCCGCCACGCGCGCGATCGGATACCCGGTGGCCTTGCTCGCCAGCGCCGAGCTGCGACTGACGCGTGGGTTCACCTCAATCACCACGTAATCGCGGTAGTCGGGCGAGAGGGCGAGCTGCACGTTGCAGCCACCCTCCACGCCGAGCGCGCGGATGATGTCGAGCGAGGCGCTGCGCAGTCGCTGATGCACAGGATCTGGGAGTGTCTGAACGGGGGCAACCACGATGCTGTCACCCGTATGTACGCCGAGTGGGTCAACGTTCTCCATGGAGCAGACCGCAATGCAGGTCCCCTCCGCATCGCGCATCACCTCGTACTCAATCTCCTGCCAGCCAACGAGGCAGCGCTCCACCATGACCTGGCCGATCGGGCTGGCGCGCAGGCCGCTTCGGACGCGCTCCCAGTACTCCTCCTCCGTCACCACGATCCCGCCACCCGTTCCACCGAGCGTGAAGGCTGGTCGCACGATCGCAGGGAGTCCGATCTGCAAAAGTGCCGCCGTCGCCGCCGCGTCACGCGCCGCTTGCGTCTCCCCCTCAACGATGGCGCTCGGCGCCGTTGGCTGACCGATGCGGTCGCACATCGCCCGGAAGAGCTCGCGATCCTCCGCCATCTTGATCGCCGCAAGCGGCGTGCCGAGGAGGCGAATCGGATGTCGCTCAAAGACGCCAGCATCTGAGAGTGCAACGGCAAGGTTGAGTGCCGTCTGTCCGCCGAGTCCAGCGAGCAGCCCTTCGGGCTTCTCGAACGCAATAATTCGTTCAATCACCTCAACGGTGAGTGGCTCCAGATACACCGCATCGGCAACGGATGGGTCGGTCATGATCGTTGCAGGATTTGAGTTCACCAAAATGGTGCGAATCCCCTCGGCGCGCAGCGCGCGACACGCCTGCGTCCCTGCGTAGTCAAACTCCGCCGCCTGCCCAATCACCACCGGACCCGATCCAATGATCAGGACGCTCTTCGGCTTCGGCGGTCGCACGTCACTCATCTGCTCGCCTCAATCGCGCGCGCAAATCGATCAAAGACCGGCGTTGCGTCCAGCGGTCCCGGCGAACCCTCTGGGTGGTATTGCACCGTCTCAATCGGGAGGCTGGTGTGTCGCAGCCCTTCAACAGAGTTGTCATTCAGATTGATCTGGCTCACCTCAAACCCTGACGCCACTGGGAGCGTCTCGCCCACCACTTCCACCTCATGGTTTTGCGCTGTGACGTAGACGCTGCCACTTGGCAGATCGCGCACCGGATGATTCGCACCGTGATGGCCAACGGCGAGTCGACGTGTTGATGCGCCAGCGGCGCGACCGATGATCTGATGGCCGAGACAGATGCCAAGGAGTGGTAGGCCGTTCTTGATCAGCGCGCGCGCAAGTGCGACGGGACCTTCAAGTCGCGCCGGGTCACCCGGTCCTGGCGAGAGGACCACGCCGCTCGTACCACCCTGCAGCACTTCGTCAATCGTTGCCGTATGCGGGTGAACGCGGACGCGGAAGCCACGTGTGCGGAGCGCGCGCACGATGTTCGCCTTCAGCCCAAAGTCGATCACCGCAACGAGCGGCTCGCTCGCCTCTCCGTGCGTCTGCACGCTAGTTGGCGAAACCTGCCCGACAAAATCTTGATCCTCCCAGCGCGGCAGCGCACGCGTTGCGGCGATTGCCGCCTCCGCGTCCGACTCCCACGGCGCAGAGATGCGGGCGCGCTGCGCCCCTGTCTCGCGAAGGCGGCGTGCGAGGCTGCGGGTCTCAACACCAGCGATCGCGGGGACACCATGCAGTCGTAGCAGCGCGGCGATCTGCGCCGCGTCTTCCGTGATCGCTGCGGTGGCGTTCGCAACAATGAGGCCGCGTAGCCAAGGGCGCGATGATTGATCATCCGCGATCAAACGGCCGTAGTTTCCGATCAGCGGATACGTCATCAGCACCACTTGGCCGGCGTAGCTCGGGTCGGTGCAGATCTCCTGGTAGCCAGATTGGCTTGTGTTCACCACAAGATCGCCACCAGCGGCGATCGGCGCACCCCAGGCAACACCGGGGAAGACGCTCCCATCTTCAAGGGTGAGGAGTGCGGGGCCGTGATCGCCGATGCGCGCATCAACAACGGAGGCTGACTCTGGAAGTGGGATAAGGGAGCGACGGTACGGTGCCAGTGTGCGGCGTACAGCGTCACTCATTCGTTCACTCCTCTCCGGTCTCACGGGACCGCCTGCGACCTCTCAGGATCGACGCGAAAGGAAACCAGTCTCCTGGTGAGCCGGGTGGGATTCGAACCCACGACCTAGTGATTAAGAGTCACTTGCTCTACCGCTGAGCTACCGGCCCACGCGGAAGGATAGTGGAGCGCGGCGTTGGCCGCACACGGCGTACCGGGCGCGCGTCACGGGTCGCCGAGTAAGCGCTAGGGACGCCCTGAAATCGCCCCGTCCGCCTCCAGGCCGTCCAAGAGCTGACTGAGGCGTGCGGCGAGTGCGGCGTGGCCAGCTGCGTTCGGATGGAACGGGATGTCGCCATCTCGCCCCCACTGCCAGGGCTCCGTTGCGCAGATCTTGTGCCCCGCAAAGGCGTCGGCCATGTCAGCAGTCCGCAAGCGAGGATCAGCAACTGTGGCAATCGCCCCGGTCACCTGCTCGCCGATCGCCCTCCCCCACTCGTCAAGAATCAGAAGGTCCGCGTCGGAGATCTCGTCGCCTGGCGCGCGCAACGCAGCGCATGCATCAAGCCCAGGTTCACCAGCGAGCGGAAGCGAGTCGGCGTAGAGGACAACGATCACCAGCGCATTTGGCGCGCGGCGCAGCACCTCGCGATAGAGGCGCACCAGGGTGCCACTGAGCGCAGCGGTACGCGGCGCCATCTGATCGGCAACCTCGCGACAGCGTACTGGCGCCTCAAAGCGACAGGCGGAGAAGACTTCACTGAAGCCCGTGTCGTTGCCGCCAATGCCGAGCATCACAAGATCCGTCTCCGCACTCAGCGCCTGGATCTGCACCGGCTCGTTCGCGCGCATGCGGCGGTCGATCAGATCTGGCACCACGGCGCCGCTGCATGAGACGTGTGTCAACGAGAGGCGGATCGATGTTGGGTTGAGAAGGCGCGGCCATGCGGGGCCACGCGCGCAGACGCTCGGCGCACCGAGCAGAGCAAGTGTGCCGCGATCAAACGGCGTCGCCGCCGACGCGTAGCTATCACCGAGCACGACAAGGTTGACGAGCGGTGCACTCTCAGGCGCCGCACCAACAAAGCGTGCGGCGGGAATCGGCGCGTCGAGGGAGAGTGCAGGGCCACCAACCCCGGCGGCGAGGGCGAGCAGTGTGCCGAGAAGTGCCCCAACGACCGTGCGAAGCATCAACAAGGAAGCCTCGCTAGCCCTTCAGAAGTTCGTCAACGGCGCCACTCAGCGGGCGCTCGCCGGTTGCAATGCTCTGCGCAAGCGCGGCAAGGCGACCATCTGACTCTGCGTCGCGAAGTCGCAGCGCGGCGCGCGCCTCCACCGCAGCGGCGAGGTGCGCCGCAATGCGGCGCTGTAGACCGCCGCCGCTCCGCGTCACGGCGAGTCCTTCAAGCGCAGTAAGTAGCTCAGCGACGCCGCTCCCATCAACCGCTGACGCAAGCAGTACTTCCGGCGCATCGTGACCGAGCGCTAGGCCGGAGCGGAGTCGCTCAACGGCGCGATCGGCGCCTGGGCGATCAGACTTGTTGACCACAACAAGGTGCGCCGATTCAAGGAGGCCCGCCTTCATCGCCTGCACCTCATCGCCACCCTCTGGTCCTTCAACGAGCAGCACAAGGTCGGCAAGGCGCACGATGCCGAGATCCGCCTGGCCTGCACCAACCGTCTCAATAAAGACAAGATCGAATCCTGCCGCCTCAACAAGGAGCGACGCTGCGGCGGCGGTGTGCGAGAGCGAGCGACCGCTGCCGCGCGTAGCAATGGAGCGAACGAAGCGACCCTCATCCCCCGGCCGCTCCTCAACGCGCACGCGATCACCAAGGAGTGCGCCGCCACTCTGTACAGAAGACGGGTCAACGGCGAGGATCGCAACGCGACGGCCGGCCGCACGTGCACGTTCCGCGAGTGCGCCGACAAGGGTGCTCTTCCCTGCGCCTGGTGCTCCGGTAACGCCGATCACCACCGCGTTCTGACTTCGCTCGCTGGCGAGTCGTGTCAGCGCCGTCTGAATCAGCGCATCTGCCGCCGGACCGCCGCGCTCAACGCTACTGATCGCCTGGGCGAGCTCGCGTGTGGTGCGCAGTGCGGCGCCGTGCTGATCAGTTACTTCGGACATGCGCCCGTAGGTAGGTGGCAATCTCCGCAATGGTGCTCCCTGGGCCGAAGATGGCGGCGATCCCCGCCGCCTGAAGTCCGGCGCGATCCTCTTCAGGGATGATGCCGCCAGCTACAACCAAGACATCGGCAGCGCCAGCGTCGCGGAGTCCAGCGACAACCTTTGGGAGGAGGGTGGCGTGTGCGCCAGAGAGGATCGAGCAGCCGACCACGTCAACATCCTCTTCAATGGCGGCGGCGATGATCGCCTCCGTGGTGCGGCGGATTCCGGTGTAGATCACCTCAAAGCCCTCGTCGCGCAGGCCGCGCGCCAGCACCTTGGCACCACGGTCATGGCCGTCCAGGCCCGGCTTGGCGATCAGGACGCGGATCGGAGCGGTACGTTCAGCCATACCCGCATCCTACCCGCGGGCGGCTGCCTTAGGAGCCGATCGTCGGTAGAATGAGCGGGAGCGGCGGCGCTAGCCGCCAGTAGCGAAGGCGAGGGAGAGCATGGCGGAGATCAAGCACACCACTGATGCATCGTTTGAGGCGGATGTCGCCAACTCCCCACGACCAGTGATCGTGGACTTCTGGGCCCCATGGTGCGGCCCATGCAAGCTGGTCGCCCCAGAGCTTGAGAAGCTCGCCGCGCAGTACGACGGCACGGTCGACATCGTCAAGGTGAACGTTGACGAGAATCCAAGCCTGCAGCGCGCCTTCAACATCATGTCGATTCCAACGATCGCCTTCTTCAAGGGCGCTGGCGCGCAGCCAGTTGGCGCAGTTGGATTCCAGACCGCGGAGCAGCTCGAGTCGCGCTTCGGCCTGAAAGAACTCGCCGCTAAATAAGCGCGCGCGATATAGACGCGCGCGGCTCGCTACTTCAGCGCGAGTTCGTATCGCGCAAGAAGTTCGGTGATCGTGGCGTTGGAGAGATCCGAGGTGAGCAGCCCGCGCACCTGACCAGCTTCGCCAGGTACCTGGAAGAGGACGATCACCTGACGATGATCACCGTTGAGCAGCGTCATGCGGCTACCAGGCCATACACCAACGCTCACCTTCTCAATCTGGATGTCCTGTGTCTTGCGGCCGGTTGATGCGCCACGCTGAAAGGCGTAGGCAAGCGCGTCGAGCGTTAGCTCGTTGGCGCGGTAGGTGACAACGGAATACCCCGTCTCGCTCCCAAGGTCAAAGATGCCGCCAGCAGATCGCAGCTCGCGAACTCCAGCACCCCAGAGTGGTCCGAGGCGCTTCTCTGAGCATTCGCGTCCAGAGTCAACGGTGATTGGACTCCCATCAAACGCCGCAAGTGGCACTGTCGCCTCCAGTACGGTGTCAAAGCCCGCCGCGCGCTGTGAGTCAATGCTCGGATCGCAGGGGAGACTCCCGTCAGGCGGCGTGCTCGGTGCACAACCAACAGCAACGCCACCCGCCAACACGATCGCAAGAAGGAGCGTGACGCGGCGCATCAGTCGGAGACTCCATCGAATCCGACTGGCGATGGTCGGTGCAGGCTGCCACGCGCTGGGCGCTCCATGCCGTACTCCTCCATCAGCTGCGTCAGCACAAGATCCGCCGCTTGCACAAGATCTGGATCGCGGCGCACGTTATCAATGCACCAGGCGAGATAACCAGGGTCGCGCAGCGCAACATCACCAACGGTGAGTCCGGCGTAGCGACCGAATGCGAAGAGAAACTCGCGTGCCGCTTCGAGTGAGATGCGTGGGCGCAGTGCGGCGGCTGGGTCGACGCGGCGTCGCACCGGTCCCGCTGGTGTGCCGGGGAGTGGACCGCTCGGTCGTGCGGCGGGGCGCGTTGGCCACGGCGCCTCTGGTCGCCAGTTCACACTCGTTGGCTCGCTGGTGCGCGCGTTGAAGCGCGGCGCGTTCGGGAGCTCCACGCGACCGGTCACCGGCGCCTCAGGGCGGTGCCCACCGCGTGGCGGCACCACCGTGGCGGGATCTTCGGCGGCCCAGGCTTCGGCTAGCAAGGCCTCGGCGGCGGCGTTGATCAGCGCCATCTCACGGGTCGCCTTCCGCGCCCCCGCCGCGTCGCCAGAGAAGTTGTCAGGGTGATGCGTGCGAGCGAGCTGCCGGCGCGCGCCACGGATCTCCTCGGCGCTCGCCCCAGGCGTCAGGCCGAGCACCTCGTGCGGACTACGGTCGCCGCGCTTCATGGTTGCTGCTCATTCGACATAGCGACTAAGTGTAGCCGCCTCCCCTACGATGGGCCTATGAAGAACATCACCAAAGCGGTCGAGATCTCGCGGCCACTCCTCTGGCTCAACACCTCCATGCCACTCCTCTGGGGCCTCCTCGCCACGCGCGGCGCACTGCAGCCGAGCGACCTGGTCCTCTTCGCCTTCTTCCTCTTTCCGTATAACTACTTCCTTCATGCACCAAACGATTACTTCGACTTTGAGACTGACGCGCGCAACCCGCGCAAGGGTGGCGTTGAGGGCGCCCTGACGCCGAAGCCACTCCTCGCAAAGCACGCGATCGTTAGCACTCTCCTGCTGCTCCCCTTCCTCGCCTTCACCGCAACGCAGTTCCCACCGCTCACGCTCGCCTCGCTCGGGCTGCTGCTGATCCTCTCGGCCGCCTACAACGCTCCGCCTACGCGCCTAAAAGGGCGACCGATCCTTGATTCGCTCACCAATGTTCTTTATGCGATCCCACTCCAGGTGGGAATCCACGCCGCGGGCGGGGGCGACCTTGTTGCACCACACGTGCTCGTCTTCGCCGCCTGGGGGATCGGCGCACATGCGCTGACTACCATCACCGATCGCGACGAAGATGCCGCCGCGGGCGTGCGCACCATCGCCGTCCTGCTAGGGCGGCGCAACACCGCCATCTTCTCCGCCGCATGGTTCGTGCTGGTTGGACTCGGTGCGGCGAGCATCGCCGGCTCACCGCTCGCATTTGCCGTGGCGCTCCCCTACCTCTCGCTCTCACTGATCGGTCGCGATGCAACGGGCGAAGCGGGCCGCAGGCTCTATCGACTCTTCCTGATTACTAACGTGTTGATCGGCGCATCCATCACCATGCTCGTCCTGCTGCAGGTTCCCTTTGAATCGGCAGTGGCAGCGGGAGCCGTGGCAATCGTTGGCACACTGATCGCCCTCGGTGCATCCGTGGGCCGATCCGCACTCCGCGCCCGCCAACGAGCGTGACCAGCAAGAAGCGCGTCGTTGTTGTTGGTGCCGGGCTCGCCGGCCTTGCCAGCGCCATTCGCCTCGCAGCCGCCGGCGTCCACGTCACCGTCATTGAGCGCGGCACGCGTCCTGGCGGCAAGATGGGTCGACGCGAGATCGGGCAATACCGCTGGGATAGCGGCCCCACGATCTTCACCCTCCCCGAACTCTTCGATCAGCTCTGGTCCGCCGCTGGCGCAACGCGCAGCGACGATCTGACCCTCCTCCCCGTTGAGCCAGCATCGCGCACCTTCTTTGCGGACGGCAGCGTTCTGGAGACATCAAGCGATCTCACCAAACTCGCCGCAAGCTTCGGGGCGCTCGATCCGCGTGATGCGGCGGGGATCCCAGCATTCATGCGTCGCGGCGAGAAGCTCTGGCGCGAACTAGATCAGACCTTCTTCCGTAAGACGCTCAG